>JADKKO010000004.1:1211002-1513752 GCA_016720465.1 Holophagaceae bacterium | reverse complement strand
AGCCGGTTGTCCTTGCTGAGGCCAGAACCATCCGTGAAGCGGATCTTGTCAGGCCCCAGGCCGTAGTTGGTTTGATAAAAGGCCTGGACCCTGGCGACCCCCGAGGGCCAGGAACCATCGCCCAGGGCCTTCAAGAGCATCTCCACCATGAAGTTGTTCGAAAACTTGTTGATGTCCTGGATCAGCATCCGCAAGGGCGGAGAAGGGAAATCCATGAGTTTCCGGGCGGGCGGCTCGTTCGTCTGGAGGCCGTCGAAGGCGATGCCGGTTTCCTGGAAGACGCGTTGAAACGTGGTGTAGGCCAGGGCATCGGGATCCACGACCAGATTGCCCCGTTCGTCGCGGTTGAAATTGACTGCCAGGGCCGAGATGGGAGGCGTCGTGTTGGCGCTGGTGTTCTCCCAACCCTGGGCGTAGCGCTGGCTGTCAAAGGCGCTCTGGTCCAGCCGAAGGCGGCCCGTCACGCGATACACGCCCAGGCGCTTGAGGTCCTGGGCGAGAACCCAGATGCGCTCCGAAGTGAGGAAGGGATCGCCTCCCCCCTTGATGACCAGATCGCCGCGCACGGTGTTGCCGCTGAGGTTGCCAAAGATTTCGGTCCTCAACTCGAAATCCGGCTTCCAGATCCGCAGCATCGCATAGGTGGAAATGATTTTGGTGGTGCTGGCGGGCAGCAAGGCCGCATCAGGGTTGTGGGACTCCAGGAGCTTTCCGCTCTGGAGATCCCAGATTCCAGCCGAAACCTCGACACCTTTGGCTTCCAGCCGCCGGGCCCAGGCATCGAACGTCTCGTTGGGGCCGGGCATCGATGCCAAGGCCGAGGCCGGGGCGAAGGCCGCCCGGCCGCGGGCATGGACCCCCACGGCCACAGCCGCGGCCACCACCAGCGCCGAGGCCAGGAAGAGCCTTCGCCTCGCAGTCCTCAACCCTTGCCCCCGGGCTTGGCTGGTGAACCCCCGCCACTATCCTGGGAGCCCGCATCCTTCCCGGAGCCCGGGTCCCCGGGGGTCGCCGGAGCCGGAACGCCGGAAGGCAGGCCGAGCAGGTTGCTGGTGGCGGTGAAGGCCCAATCGCTGTAAATGGTTTTATTGTTGTAGATCTTGAAACTGTCCTTCTGGCTTTTACTCTTCACCCCGACGATGGGGAGGCTGCGGGTGTCGCCTGTGGCGCCCGGCTGGACTGCGTAGAGCAGGTCCCATTCGCCGGATTCGGTCATGGGGTCCTTGTAGACCTTGCGGATGATGCGCGGCCGCACGGATTCAAGTTCCGTCAGCGCCATGGGATACCGTCCGGATTTCGCGGCGAAGAGCCGGATGGCCTTGGCGATGCTTTCCCCGCGGAAAATCAGCTCCGCTTCCTGCTCACGCTGGACTTCGGTGCTGATGGCCGGAATTCCTTTCATGAGCATAATCCCCATGATGGTGATGAGGGCCATGAGCATGGCCATGACGAAACCCCGCTGCCTTTGCCGGGCATCCGTCCCCGGGGCGGAGCCGTCCCCCCGCCGGAAGTCGACGCGTGTGGCTGGGTTTCTGGGCGAGGGATGGGCCATGGTTCAAGTGTAGGGTGCCGATGGGGGCGCGTGAGTTCCTATTTCCCCTTCCCCACGACCGAGATGAGCGCCTCGACCGTCTTCGGGTCGAACTGGTGGCCTGATTCACGGCGGAGCTCATCCAGGACTTTGGCCAGTGCCTTGGGAGCTTTGTAGCCCTTGCCGGTGGTCATCACGTCGAACGCTTCCACCAGGCCGATGATGCGGCTTCCGATGGGGATTTCCTCGCCTGCGAGGCCGTCGGGATAGCCTTTGCCATCCCAGCGCTCGTGGTGGTGGCGGATGATCTTCAACACATCGAAGGGGAATCGGAGCCCTTTCAGGAAGGCCGCCGCCAGCACCGGATGGGTCCGGGCCTTGGCCAGCTCCGCCGCGCTCAGCTCAGGTTTGGCCATCATTGCCGGATCCAGAAGCAGCGAGCCCACATCCTGGAGGATGGCCGCGATGCTGATGGCCTCCACGTCCTCGGTGGGCAGTTCCATCCGCAGCGCCACGCCGCGGGAGAGCTTCGCGCAGTTGAGGCTGTGCTCCTTCATTTTGGGCGAGCGGCCTTCGCCGGATTTCAGGATGCGGTGGCTCACGGACAGGAAGGCGCGGTGGTAGCGCTCGTGGAGCCGCCCTTCTTCCAGGTGCAGGCTGAGCAGGTTTCCCACCTGGCGGATCAAGGCCAGCTCGGCTTCTGTGAACGGCTCGTCCGAAAGCCTGAACAGCAGAAGCAGATCCCTGCCCCCCTCCGCTGGTTTCACGGCATCGCCAAGCAGCAGCGAAACAAAGGTCGCGAAGGATCCCGCCAAAGGCATCACCTCGCGTTTTTCAGGGCGGGCCAGGATGCGGAGGTCCTCCCTTTTCACCGAAGGCAGGATCGTGGCCGCATGGGCCAGCAACTGTTGCTGCAGCTCCGCAGAAAGGGGGCGGTCGCTGAACGCAAGCAGGGGGCGCAGCTTATCAAGCTCATCCATCCAGAGCGCGGCTGCATCCAGGGGCAACATCCGGAACAGCAGCCGTGCGGCCTGCCAGAAGAATTCCTTCTGCTCCTGGGAAGGCATGCTGCGGCGCTTGGTGTCCACGAATCCCTCATCCAGGGCATCGGCGCCGGGATCCGCGGCCGCGCTCGCCGGGAGCGGTTCGGGGGCGGCCATCGGCTGGATCCCGGCATTGGTTTCATGCCCCCAGGGCAACTGGCCGTAGCTCTCCCTCTTGGATGGCTTGGGGGCGCCATGGGGACGATCCCTGGAAGGCGCCGGTTGGTGCGCCTGGGCTGATCCGGAATCGAGGATTTCCGGAATCAGGCCCGCGCCGGGCAACGGGGTCTGGACGGTCGGCATGGGCATGGTGGAGCCGACGGGACCTTTCCTGGGCATGGGTTTCGGGGCTGGAGGCGCCGCTTCCCCATAAAGCCTGAATTTCCTGAGGGTCTCGACTACATCATTGCAAATCCTGAGCGTGGGTTTTTCATCGTGGTCGATGTCGTAATGCACGCCCTTGTTCCGGTCCCTTTGCATCAACAGCCCCACCCAATCCCCTTTCAGGTAGATGGGCGCGAGCAGGAACCGGGGATCGTTGGACCCCCTTGAGAATGGATCCAACTCTTGGAATTCTTCCGGATCGTTCACCGCGAAGGCGCGTTTCTCCCTCTGGACCCAGATCAGCAGGGGATCCTGGGCCGGAATGCTGGCAGGCGCGTGGCTGCCCCGGGGCCACCCGTACTCGCACACGTTCTGGAAGGCGCCTTCATCCGCGAAGCCTTTCGGCACCCGGAGATACAGCACGCCTTTGGTGCTGCCCACTTCCTCCAGGCACCGGTAGAGCTCCTGCGTGCACTGGTACGCGAGTTCGTCGCTGAAGGCCGGATGGGTAGGGTTCATGGTCGGAAGAGGCCGGTGCCAAAGGTGGGGTGGGTCGATCAAAAGGGATTGGAAGAACTCGATCCTAGGCCAAATTCGGGTTGGCTGCTAGGAGCAGGAGGTTCCGATTCCTGTTTCCTGGGCTGCTTTCGGCCTGCGGGCGCGGCGGAGGTACCCCGGCCAGCGGCGGTCATCGCTTCCAGGAGTGTTGCTGCTGGAGGCTTTCGACCCTCAAGCCGCGGTCGATCCAACCCGTCAGATTCTTCAACTGCGATCCAAAACCGCATTCGAAGCATGGCCCTGCCTCCCCCTGCAATCCTTTCAATCCCATCACCGCCATCGGCCAGTTCACAGCGGAGGCGATGCTGACGATGGTTTCTTCCCAGGCTTCGAAGCCCCCCTCCAGACGGCGTCCGTCCAGGGGCGAGATGAGCGGAAAGGCAGGATCCTTCGGGACCCAGGCCTCCAGGCGCGCTTTGATGCGGGGGATCAGAGGCGCCATGTGATCGCAATGAAGCGGATGCCGCACCGGCAGCAGCCCGCATTTCAACGAATCCGGGGTCACTTCTGAAATGAAAGCGTGCAGCGCGGTCCGCGGCCCTGAAACCGTGAACTGAGCCTTCCCGTTGATGTTGGAAAACAGCAGTTCCGGATGCCGGTCCAGGATCTTGCGGATTTCCGGCTCGCTGATGCCGATGACGAAGGCCATGCCCATCTGGCCAGGCGGAAAGCGGGCCTCGGCGCAGTCTTCGGTGGCATTGATGAGTTCCAGGGTGGCCGCCAGGGGAACCACCTCCGCGGCCACGATGGCGGAAAAGAAGCCCATGGAATGGCCCGAGGCGCCTGCGGGCAGCGGCATTCCAGCGGCCCGCTGGGCGCGGTACAGCCCCACGGAGTGGGCCAGCACCACGCAGGGCGCGTGGCGCTGGGCGCGGAGCGCTTCCAGGGGGCCATGGGACATCCAGCCGCGCAGCGCATACCCCGTGGTGGCCTCGGCTTCCGCCATGGTATCAATCCATTCCGGGTTGGATGTCCAGCCCTCGGACATCCCGATCGATTCGGTGGCCTGGCCCGGAAAGAGCAGAAGCGGGGCCGTCAAGAATGCACGTTCATGAAAATCTCCAGGACCGGATCAGTTTGTCGCAACGGCATATTTTGCCAAAACGGCCTGACCCCGGACTATTTTGAAATAGACTCAAAGCGACGAGGGCCCCTTGGGGCCCTTGTGGCGCCTGGAGGCCTCCCGCAATGCAGCGCAGCGACTACTTGATCCATCTGTTCATGACCCTCTTCCTCATTTTCGGGGTCTACCAGTTCTACTTCTGGTGCCAGCGCCAGCGCCTGCGGCCCGTGCTCCGGTTCAGCACCAAGGTGGATGACCTGATCCCCTTCTGGCCCGTGTGGGCTTGGGTCTACAGCTTCCTCTACTACCCGGCCATCGTCTACCTGAACTGGGTGGTGGGCTCGCCCCGGCACTTCAACCACCTGGCCATGAGTTTCTTCGTGCTGCTGGGAATTCAGATGGCTTTCTTCCTGCTGTTTCCGGTCGAAACGCCGGAGCGCTGGCGGGAGCTCGCCCAGGGCGATGGCCTATCCAGACGCTTTCTGCGCTTCGTGCAGAAGTTCGACGCGCCCTCCAACTGTTTTCCCAGCATGCATGTGTCCGTGGCCGTGCTCACCGCCTTCCACGCCAAGGCCAGCCTGGGCCCCGCGGCCTTCGCGTTCCCCGTGCTCATAGCCATCTCCTGCCTGTTCACCAAGCAGCACTACCTCATCGATCTGCCCTTTGGCGCGGTGGTCGGTTGGGCGGCCTTCAAAGCATTCACCTGGATGGGCGGCGCCTGATCAAGCATCAGAATTCCCTGTAATGCGCCAGCACCAGGAAACAGGGACCGCCGGCGATGACCTCCATTCCCAGCTCCTCGGCCTTCCGGATGGCTTCGTAACTTTCGGCGCCCGGCTGCATCCAGACCATGCGGATTCCGGCGGCGGCGGCGGCTTCCACCACTTGTTCCGTGATGGCCGGTGGCGTGATGACGGAGAGCGCGCGCAGCTTCACCGGCACATCCGCCAGGGTGGCATAGGCCTTCAGCCCCTCGATCTCCAAGGCCCTGGGATTGATGGGGTAGACCTCCATCCCGCGCTGCTGGTAGGCCCGCAGCACTTTGTTGCCGTATTTCCCGCGGTCCGGGCTGGCTCCGACCACCGCGTAGGGGCCCGAAGCCATGAAGGACTTGATGCGGTCGTCGAGGTTGCCGGTCATGAGCGCTCCAGCGTTGCAGTATCTCTCGACCTGGCAAGCGCTGGCGATTGATTCCTCCAGGGCGGGGAATCCGGATCAGACCCGCTCCAGCACCGCCACCAGCAGCTTCCAGAAAGCTTCCACCGAAGGAAGGCTCACGTGCTCGTCGGGCGTGTGCACATCCCACATGTTCGGCCCGAAGGAGACCATCTCCATTCCGGGATATTTTTCGCCGATCAAGCCGCATTCCAGGCCGGCATGGATCGCCACGATGTTGAGCGCCTTGCCGAAGACCTGTTGGTTCGCATCATTGACGAGTTTCACAAGCGAGGCATCCGGCTCCGGCTTCCAGCCCGGGTAGCCGCCCGAGCGCCGGGATTCGAAACCCGCCAGCGCGCAGATCGCGGCGATGCGCTCCCCCAGCGCTACCTTGGACGCATTGATGGAACTGCGGGTGAGCAGGTTGACCTCCACGGAGCCTTCGGAGGTTTCGATGACGCCCAGGTTGGTGGAGGTCTGCACCAGCCCGGCGATGCCTGGGCTCATGGCTTCCACGCCGTGTGGAAGCGCCAGCAGGAGGCAGAGGACCGCGGCCGCATCCGGCTCGGACATGGCCCGGTCCCCCTGGCCCGGCTCCAGGGCGAAGGCGAGGCCCGGGTCGAATGCGCCGAAGGCGGCTTTCCAGTGCGACTCATGGCGGGCCAATTCGGCCTGGAACGCCGATTCCTGGGCCGGATCCAGGAACAGGACGGCGAAGGCCTCGCGGGGGATGGCATTGCGCTTGTTGCCGCCCCTGATGGAGGCCAACTGGAATTCGAATCCCGGTTTCAGGGCCCGGAGCGCCTGGGCCAGCAATCGGATGGCATTGCCCCGGCCTGCATGGATGTCGATGCCGGAGTGACCGCCCTTCAGTCCGGAGACCTTCAGGCGATAGGGGCGGGTGCCTGACTTAGGCGGCTCCATGGACAGCCTGCGCGTGGCGATGGTGTCCTCGCCCCCGGCGCAGCCGATGGTCAGGAAACCTTCTTCTTCGCTGTCCAGATTGAGCAGGTACTTCGCTTGCAGCCAGCCCGGCTGGATGCCGTTGGCGCCGGTGAGGCCCGTCTCCTCGTCGATGGTCACGATGACTTCCAAGGGGCCGTGCTCGATGTCGCGGCTCGCCAGCACCGCCAGCGCTGCGCAGACCCCGATGCCGTTGTCGGCGCCCAGCGTGGTGCCGCTGGCCCGCAGCAGATCCCCGTCCCGAACCAGCCGGATGGGATCGCGCGTGAAGTCGTGGGAGGTGTTTTCATTCTTTTCGCAGACCATGTCCACGTGCGCCTGGAGGCAGGCCACAGGGCGGCCTTCGCGGCCAGGCGAAGCGGCCTTGCGGATGAGCACGTTGCCCACTTCATCGCGCTCGACCTTGCAGCCGAGCCCGCGGCCCTGCTCGGCCACCCATTCGGCCGCGGCCGCCTCGTTCTTGGACCCCCTGGGGATCTTTGAAAGCTCCGAAAAATAATCCCAAAGCGTTTGGGGCTCGAGGCCCGCGAGCAGGCTTTCCATGGTCATCTCCGCGCGGCTGGATCCAGACGCCGCCACCTTGAAACTCTAGAGCGCAGGAGGGGTGACTGCGGTCACGGCCGCATCAGGCTCTGAAGCCGCCGCACCCGCGTCTCCCCCCGCAGAGTCTCCACGGCTTCGCAGGCGGCCAGCGCGGCGTTGAGGTTGGTGAGGCAGGGGATTTTCAGCCGCAGGGATTCCTTGCGGATGGCGCCCTCGTCGAAATAGGCCTCGCGGCCCAGGGGCGTGTTGATGACCCAGTCGATCTCGCCGTTTTTCAAGAGGTCCACCGCATGGGGACGCCCTTCGTTGACCTTGAAGATATGGCGCACTTTGAGGTCGTCCGCATGTTCCAAATGGCGCGCGGTGCCCTCGGTGGCGCAGAGCGCGAATCCAAGGGCCGTGAGCTTCTTCGCCAATTCGGAGAGTTTCGGCTTGTCGTGGTCGTTGACGCTGAGGAACACGGTGCCCGAAAGCGGCAGGGGCACGCCCGCGGCGATCAGGGCCTTCGCATAGGCTTCGCCGAAGGTGCCGCCGATGCCCATGACCTCGCCCGTGGACTTCATTTCGGGGCCCAGCACCGGATCCACGCCGGGGAACTTGGCGAAGGGGAAGACAACGCCCTTGACCGCCACGGCCAGGGCTTCCCCATCGCTGATGTTCTGCTCGGACAGGGATTGGCCGAGGCCGATGCGCGCGGCGACGCCCGCCCAATTCACGCCCGTGGCCTTGCTGATGAAGGGCACCGTGCGGCTGGCCCTTGGATTGGCTTCCAGGCAGTAGGCGATGCCGTCCTTGATGGCCCATTGCAGGTTCATCAGGCCATGGACGCCCAGTTCCAGCGCCAGTTTCCGGCTCTGCATCCGCACCGTTTCGAGCACGGATTCTTCGACGCCCATGGCAGGGAACACCGCGAAGCTGTCGCCGCTGTGGATGCCGGCCTCTTCGATGTGGGCCATGACCCCGGCGATGCGGACTTCCTGGCCATCGCAGACCAGGTCCACGTCCAGTTCCTGCGCGCCGTCCAGGTAGCGGTCCAGCAGCACCGGCTGGTCCTCGTTCACTGCGGTGGCCTCGCGCATGTATTTTGAAAGTCCTTCGTCATCGAACACCACGGCCATGGCGCGGCCGCCCAATACGAAACTGGGCCGCACCATGACCGGATATCCGATTTGATGGGCCACGGCGCGGGCCTGATCGAAACTGAACGCCATGCCCCACTTGGCCACCGGAATGTCGAGGCGCGAGAGCACATGGCCAAAGCGTTCGCGGTCCTCGGCATCCATGATCGTCTGGTGTGAAGTCCCCAGCAGCGGCACGCCTTCGGCATGCAGGCGCCCGGACAGTTTCAGCGGGGTCTGGCCTCCGAACTGCGTGAAGACGCCCAGCAGGTCCCCGTTCTGGGCCTCGCGCCGCACGATGGCTTTGACGTGTTCATGGGTGAGCGGCTCGAAATAGAGCCGGTCGGAGGTGTCGAAATCCGTGCTGACGGTCTCGGGATTGCAGTTGATGAGGATGGCCTCCACCCCGGCGGAGCGGATGGCCTCCACCGCCTGCACGCAGCAGCAGTCGAACTCCACGCCCTGCCCGATGCGGTTGGGGCCGCTGCCCAAAACGATGGCCTTTTTACGGCCCGACGGCGGTGCCTCGTTGCCATCCGTTTCGCCTTCCTGGCCGTATTCCCAGGTGGAGTACAGATAGGGTGTTTCCGCTTCGAATTCCCCCGCGCAGGTGTCCACGCGCTTGAAGACCGGATGGATGCCCAGGGCATGCCGGCGGGCTTTCACCTCGGTGTCGGCCCCGCCGCAGCAGGCCGCGATCTGCCCGTCGCTGAACCCCGCCCGCTTGGCCTTCTCCAGCAGGTCTCCGGGCAGGCGCTCCAGCCCGAAGCCCCGGAGGCGCCCCTCGAGGACCACGATCTCCTCCATTTCCCTCAGGAACCACTCGGCGATCTTCGTCAGGCGGTGCAATTCCTCCACCCGGTGGCCGGCTTTCAGGGCGTGGTAGAGCCAGAAGACCCGCTCGGGCCCCGGAATCAGGAGATGCTCGCGGAGCCGCGCCAGGTCCAGCTTTCCTTCCATGGCGCCGCTGAAGCCCTGGTGGCCTTCCTCCAGCGAGCGCAAGCCTTTCTGCAGGGCTTCCTGGAAAGTCCGGCCGATGGCCATGACTTCGCCGACGCTCTTCATCTGGGTTCCCAGCACCTTCTCGGCCTGGGGGAATTTCTCGAAGGTGAAGCGGGGGATCTTGACGACGATGTAATCCAGGACCGGTTCGAAGGCGGCCTTGGTGCGGCCCGTGATCACATTCGGCAATTCCCAGAGCCGGTAGCCCAGCGCGAGTTTCGTGGCCACCCAGGCGATGGGAAAGCCCGTGGCCTTCGAGGCCAGCGCAGAGCTGCGGGAAACCCGCGGATTCATCTCGATGACGATGATGCGGGCATCCTCCGGGTTCAGCGCGAACTGGATGTTGGACCCGCCGGTCTCCACGCCCACGCCCCGGATCACCGCGATCGCCGCGTTCCGCATGCGCTGGTATTCGGGATCCGTCAGGGTCAGCGCAGGCGCGACCGTGATGCTGTCGCCGGTGTGGATGCCCATGGGATCCAAGTTCTCGATGGAGCAGATGACCTCCACGTTGTCATCCAGGTCCCGCACCACTTCCAGCTCGAACTCCTTCCAGCCCAGGATGCTTTCTTCGATGAGCAACTGCTTGGTGGGCGAAAGGTCCAGGCCCCGCTGGCAGATGGTGTCGAACTCCTCGATGTTGTAGGCGATGCCCCCGCCGCTGCCGCCCAGCGTGAACGAAGGCCGGATGATCGCCGGAAATCCGGTCGCATGGAGCAGTTCCCTGGCTTCGTCCATGGTGTGCGCGAAGCCCCCGCGGCAGGTCTCCAGGCCCAGTTCATCCATGAGCGCCTTGAAGACCTTCCGGTCCTCGCCGCGTTCGATGGCCGCGGGCTGCGCGCCGATGAGCTTCACGCCGTATGCCTCCAGCACACCGCTTTGATGGGCTTCCATGGCCAGGTTCAGCGCCGTCTGGCCCCCCACGGTCGGCAGGATCGCATCCGGCCTTTCCGTCTGGATGATTTTTTCGAGCACCGTCAGCGTGAGCGGCTCCAGGTAGGTCGCATCCGCCCGCTCGGGATCAGTCATGATGCTCGCCGGATTGGAATTCAGCAGGATCGTGCGGATGCCCTCTTCACGGAGGGCCTTCAAGGCCTGGGTGCCTGAGTAATCGAACTCGCAGGCCTGCCCGATCTGGATGGGGCCGCTGCCGAGGACGAGGACGCTCTTCAGATCAGTTCGCTTGGGCATGGCTCACCAAAAATAGTGGAACCGCGAAAGCCGCGAAATTCCGCGAAATGTTTTTTCGCGTCCTTTCGCGATTTTCGCGGTTGTGAATTCATTTGTGGAAATCGTCCATCAGCTTCACGAACCTCCCGAAGGCCCCCCGCGCATCGTGAGGGCCCGGGCTCGCCTCCGGATGATGCTGCAAGGAGAAGATCGGCAGCGTCCTGTGCCGCAAACCCTCCACCGTGTCGTCGCTCAAGTGCCGGTGGGTCACTTCGATGTCCGGGGGCAGGCCCTTGTCATCCACCGCGAAGCCGTGGTTCTGCGCGGTGATCTCCACCCGGCCGGTCTGCAGATCCAGGACCGGCTGGTTGGCGCCGCGATGGCCGAATTTAAGCTTGAAGGTGGACCCCCCGAAGGCATGGCCGAGCAGCTGGTGGCCGAGGCAGATCCCGAACACCGGCCGTTCGCCGATCAGTTTGGCCACCTCGCCCTGCATTCCGGGCAGCGCCGCCGGATCGCCGGGGCCGTTGCTGAGGAAGACGCCGTGGAAGCGCGGCGCCAGCAATTCTGCGGCGGGCGTATCCCAGGGGAAAACCTCCAGGTGCATGCCAGCCGAGTGCAGCAATTTCAGGATGGAATCCTTGATGCCGCCATCCAGCACGGAGACACGGAACTTCGCCTCCTCGTTGGCCACTTCATAGCGGTCCTTGCAGCTCACCGCCGAGCAGAGCGCCTGGCCGGCCATGTCCGGGAGCGCGGCGGCCTTGGCCATGCCTGCCTCCAGGCTGCCGTCGGATTCGGTCCAGATGACCGCCGGCTGCGATCCGGCGTCCCTGATGCGCTGGGTGAGCGCGCGGGTGTCCAATTCGGTCATCAGGGGAATGCGGTGCCGCTTGAGCCATCCACCTAGGTCGCTCTCCGACAGCCGGTGGTCCGGCGTGCCGGAAACCCTTCGGCAGAGCATGCCAGTGGCCCAGGGCCTCGACGATTCCTTCAGATCCGGATGGATTCCATAGATGCCTTGTTCCGGGAAAGTCATGGCCACGAGCTGCCCCGCGAAGCTCGGATCCGTGAGGATCTCCTGGTAGCCCGCCATGGCCGTGGTGAAGACCGCCTCGCCGGCGCCGCCGAAGCCCAAGGGCGCGCGGCCCCTGAATGCCGCGCCGTCCTTGAGGATCAGATAGGCCCGCATGGCTTTCCCCCTGAAAAAACCCCGCGATCGCACGGGCATCGCAGGGCTGTGGTGAGGTCGGTTCTTGGGGAACCGGATACAGTATAACGATGAAATTTATGCAGAAATATGCTGTTTTATTCAGTCCGGTTGCGGGACAATAATCGTTTCACCAAGAACAACCCCAGGCCGCCACAATGGACCCATGTGGTCCAGCGACGATCTCTATTTCATGCGCCTCGCGCTGGAAGAAGCGGAATTGGCGGCCCGCAGGGACGAAGTCCCCATCGGCGCGATCCTGGTGGTGGAGGGCCAGGCGGCGGGCCGGGGCCACAACAGCCCCGTGTCCCTGCACGACCCCTCCGCCCATGCGGAAATCCAGGCCCTGCGCGACGCCGCGGGCTACCTGCGGAACTACCGGCTGGGCGGCGCCACCCTCTACGTCACCCTCGAACCCTGCCTGATGTGCTTCGGCGCGCTGATCCACGCCCGCGTGGCCCGGGTGGTCTATGGCGCCAGCGACCCCAAGGTCGGGGTGAGCAGCCTCCTGCCCGCCCTGGAAGGCGCCCGCCTGAACCACGCCATCGACTTCAAGGGCGGCCTGCTGGAACCCGACTGCCGGGCCCAGCTCCAAGCCTTCTTCAAAGCCAAACGCGGCCAATCCTGATAATCTGGATGGCCCAGGAGAGATGGCCGAGCGGTTGAAGGCACCTGACTCGAAATCAGACGTAGGGCAACTTACCGGGGGTTCGAATCCCTCTCTCTCCGCCAAACAGCCGCCGAAAGGCGGCTTTTTGGCGGATTAGGCAGCTTCTCGATTCTGGAACGGGAGATCAGGTCGATATGAAGCCTTCCCAGATCATTCGGCCGGTTGGGCCAACTGGGCCAGCGCCTTTCTCTTGCCCAGTTTCCTGAGGGACGCGATGGCGGCGAGCTGCTGCTTCCGCGGCCGGGACTTCCCCGCCTCCCAGTTGTAGACCGTCTGCGCGGATACGCCGATAAGCGTGCCCATGCTCTCGGCTGTGACTCCCAGTTTCTGTCTCTGGGCAGCGAACCTTTTTGCGCTGAAGCGGAAGCGGGTTGTTCCCTCTCCTTCTCCCTCCACGGCCACCTTCTTGGCTCCCTTCTCCTCAAGCCGGCCATGCTGCTTTTCGAGATACGCCACGCGCCGCTTCAACCCCGCTATTTCGGATCTGTAAAGGGCCGAAGCCTTCTTGAGGCCTTCGACTTCCTTGCGGACTTCCTTTCTGGCGAGGCGGACGATTTCATCCTTAAGGACAGAGGCAATATTTGGCATTTGGATTCTCCTCATCAAGCATCTCGACCGGCCTGATCGCGAGCCTGGAACCTACATCATGACAGCAGTCGCGCACGGTTGGGCCCGGGTTGAACGAAAGCTTAGGCCCACGAGATTAAAGGTTTTGAGCTGCATTCTGTAATTCCTCCTTCATGCCTGGGGGAAGGTCATTCCAATGGCAATTAAGGATGGCGCCTTGCAGTGCGTAAATCAGGACAACCGTTACCCCCATCCGTATTATTTTGACTCTTCGATAGGCCTCGACAGCCCCCATGGACTGAAGCTCTTCGATGGAGGTTATCCCTGCTTCATTGAGCCAGATAGTGCTCTTGGGACCAAGGTTCCGAAATTTAGCTGGGGGCTTTGGAGGCACTCGGTTCACCCTTTGGGAAGTGTCGTGAGTTCAGAAACCTAACGAACAAAGTTGGACGTCCCAACCTGCACGGGGCCCCGAGCTGAGGGAGCGATTGGCTAAGAGCGATCCGATGGTTGGGGCTGTCATACGATTAGCCTGGGTCTACTGGCGCAATATCTTGTCGATTGATTTGCCCTTTGCGAGCTCATCAACGAGTTTGTCGAGATATCTGATTTTCTTAGTGATGGGATCTTGAATGTCTTCGACGCGGATGCCGCAAACGACGCCCTTGATCTGAGAACTGTTTGGGTTGATCGCCGGGGCTTGGTCAAAAAAGGTCTGGAAATCAATGTTGACCGCTGTGTGCTGACTGAGCTGCTCACGGCTGTAGCCCGTCAACCAGCAGATGATGGTGTCCACCTCTTCCTTTGTCCGATTCTTTCGTTCGGCCTTTTGCACGTATAGCGGATAGACAGTCGTGAAAAGCAGCTTTGAGATCTCGCGTGTGGACATGGTGACGACTCATGGCTTGATTGTTTTCAGGAACACCTATCGAACAAAGTTAACTGGCCTGACCGTGAGCCGGATGTTTAAAGCCTGGCAGCCGTCGCGCACGGTTGGATCCAGGTTGAACGAGCGGTCAGGCAGCGCGGGGAACGCCTGGAAGGAGATATATCGCAGGAACCCGGGAAACTGAACCGAAGCATGGACCTTGAATCAAAACCTTTGAATGCATGCTCAGTGTTCAGCTTTGAGATTAGCCAATCAAGCAGAGCAGTGGCGCGGCTGTGAGTAACGAAGCTGCTCATTGGCCTTGAGGCGGCTGCCATAGCTCGACCTTGTTTCCCTCTGGATCAATGACCCAGGCAAACTTCCCATACTCGGAATCGTCAATCTTCTCGAGCACATGGCAGCCTTCTTCCTTCAAGGCCTTGACCAGGGCGTGGAGGTCCTCCACACGGTAGTTGACCATGAAGGACGCCGAGCTCGGAGCAAAGTGATCGCTTTCTTGCGGGTCGATCAACCAGGCCGTCGTGCCTGCAACCGGCTTGCCCTCGGCGTCGGTCCAATCGAAGGCAGCTCCGCCCCAGGCCTGGACATCGATTCCCAGGTGCCGCTTATACCAGGCCTGCAGTGATGGAGCGTCTTTGGCCTTGAAGAAGACGCCGCCGATGCCAGTGACTCGTTTCATAAGCCCTCCGATGCGCTGTGGTAGTGAGAGGAATGTTTCTCTAACGGCCTAACGATACCAAGTTCAGCGGCGAGCGAAGCGAGTCCGCTGCAACGCGTTGTTAGGCGGCAGTGGGGTCGGCCTCACCGCTGCAGGCTTGGTAGAGGCCGGCCATTGCCAGGATGGATACCGGAAAGGCAACAAGAAGGCCGACTCCAAGGCACGCGGCGCCGCAAACACTGAGCCCAAACGCCTTGATTGAGATGCTCCAGACAGCCGCCGACCTCTCTCGCGATAGCGACGCCGCAATACGAAACGCCTCCAAGCTTGATACCGGTCGCGCAGCAAGCACATAACCGAGAAGGGAAAGGCGGACGGCGACATACAGCCCTGGAATCACAAGGAGGACGAGACCGGCCGCCACCGCCAGGATGAAGGCGATGAACGCGACGAGGGCAGTAGGACCACGGCGGATTAGGCCGAAGAGGTCCTTTATGACAGGCGTGCCCCCTTGAACTGCATGAAGGGCCATGCGATGAAACCCGACCGCAAGGCCGCTGAAACACACGACGAAAGCGAGGTGAAGCGCCACGTTCACGGCCACTCCAAGGCCATGAAGGGCGACAACGGTCACCTCCAGCGCAACCCACGAGGCGAAGAGAACGAGCTGAGAACACACGAACACGACCCAATGACTCTTGAAGACCCTCCAGGCAAGGCGAAAATGCGAGTTGACTTGGATTGCGATCTCCATGTTGAGGGGGACGCCAGACGCAGGCACGGCTGCCCTGCCGCCTAGCGAACAAAGTTAACCGGCCCAACCGAGGGCCGAATGTTTACAGCATGACAGTTGTCGAGCACGGTTGGGTCCGGGTTGAACGAGAGGTTAGGCGCGATGAACGTGGCCGCCCTTGCACCAGGAATAGCTTTCGGGCCACTCTTCCGAATCGTGATAGGTGGATAAATATTCGCGGCCAAATGCCTGGACTTTGGAAGCGCAATCAAGAGTACAACCCACAAAATATGGTGTCGGATCTGACCAAGAGGAGTTCGTTTTCTGACCGAGGTACCTTTCAGTATTGAATTTGACAGTGAGATCAGCTGTTTTGATTTCGGATATTTCAATTCCATGGACTCTTAGATCATGTTCCATCCATTGCTTTAAGGTGCTTGCGATATTGAGTTTTTAAATCGGGATACCGTTGTGTAGACAATCGCCCGTCAGCATGTCCAGAAACAGTGTCCCCGAATCCATTTGGGCGATTCGTTGGTAATCAAACATCAACTCATCGCCACAGAACATCTGTCCGAGATTTTGCGCGTGATGTTTGAGGCGTTTGATCTGCATTGGCAGCGGCCTAACGAACAAAGTTAACCGGCCCAACCGAGAGCCGAAGGTTTAAATCATGATTGCAGCATCGCACTGTTGGGTCCGGGTTGAACGAGAGGTTAGGCCGTGTGAGCCCACTGACTGCCTTACCTAGAATCGGTAGACAAGGGAGGCAGAAGACCAGGGGATGCCAGCATGAAGTTCGAAGCCTACATGTTTTCCGAATTGGTAACCCGAAACGATGGCAACTCGAGCGCTAGTACCAGTGGATTCAGTAGGGATGGGCGCATTGCTATCCTGTTTGACTTGATTTAATGAAACGCTAGGACCAAAAAACCAACCACCTGCCGTTTCGGAGGAGAACCAATGGAGGTAGGCAAAAGACAGGCTCTGAAAATCCTTGTCTCGCCGAACAGAGCCCTTGAATGGGTCATAGGGCGGTAGAGATGAAACGGCAATGGATTTTTCATATCGGAGGCGCAGCGTATTGGCCGGATTCAAAATTAGGCTGGCTCCAGCACCCAGGGATGTGGCTCGGCCTTCGCCATATATGGATGGAGAACCACCCTCAATGACTCGTTTGACTTGAGAGAGACTTAATTCTCCTTTGTACGGTGTCTGAGCCCAGGCACAGGCGCTAACGACTAGAAATAGTATTTTTCGAGTGAACATGAATTGACCTTTCCAATGAGTAATGATCGTAACGCGACCTAACGAACAAAGTTAACCGGCCCGACCGTGAGCCAAAGGTTTAAATCATGATGGCAGCAACCCACGGTTGGGTCCGGGTTGAACGAGAGGTTAGGCGTTGGCACCAGGTTTTGCCTTGATGAAACGCCGAGAGACAAGAGCGACGACCACGGAGGCAAACATGCCAACAATGGACCATGGCACGACGCAAATCAGTGCCCAGGCTGAGTATTCAACAGGTGAACTGTCACCAAATATGACCGGTGACCAATAAAGTAAATTGGCCAGCATAAATGGAATTACCAACAAGGCACCCCATCGGAGCAGAGGTTGTCTCAGCCAAGAAGTGGCAATGGCTATGACGGCCGAGAGGACGCCGACCACTACTGCTCCTGAAGTCAGTGAGAGGGCCTTGATGGAGTCGAGCAAGTGCACGGGGAGCGCCTAACGAACAAAGTTAACCGGCCCGACCGTGAGCCGAAGGTTTAAAGCATGATGGCAGCAACCCACGGTTGGGTCCGGGTTGAACGAGAGGTTAGGTGCCCGTGCCGGGTGTGGGCAAGAAGAAGCGATCAAGGAATTACCTTTGACTATTTCAAATTGGATCGACATGGAACTGCTTTGGGTCGATTAATGAAAGATCAAGGGATCTGTCTGGGAAATGAGTGGCAGACCAGTTCCACTTAAGGCCTGTGCGATTTCTCGCATGTCCTCGTATAGATTCACCCTCCAATACAGCTTCCCAAATAGTGAATCCGTTGTTCATTCGAATCCTGACTTGGTTGTCAACAAATTCCCACGTTGCGTTCTTCCATATCCCACCTCTCTTTACTGCAGACTCAGGACTGATCCAATACAGTGTGCCGTTTGAATTGAATTGAAATTGGTAATCTCGTCCACCAGAGTCCTTAACCATCCAAATACCCAGGGTCAGATTCGACTTTTTTAGCGTTGCTGTCGGATCAGCGCAGCCAACGAGGATAAGAAGGCTAGCTATTGCTAAATGGTCGTTTTGAGATTTATACATAAGGCACCTAACGAACAAAGTTAACCGGCCCGACCGTGGACCGAAGGATTAAAGCATGATGGCAGCAATCCACGGTTGGGTCCGGGTTGAACGAGAGGTTAGGCAGGCTAGGGTTAGGGTTGGGAATATCGGATCGCATCAATAGCCTCTGAAGTGAGCCACATGACTGAATTGTAATCCGATTCGATCAGCTCAATGATCGCCTCACGGGGACCTTTCTTCCATGCATCCGTTGAATAGAACTCGGCCTGCGATGAATTGAGGTGATCAAGATCGTTGTAGGCCCGGATTAGAAAGTAGGCATCTGGATTATGAAGAGACTGGCCGAAGGCAACGACTTCCATCCCCCATTCTTTTAGCAATGGGATGCTTTGGTTGGATACCAGGCTGTGAAATCTTGGCCCGCTCCCTGGTTTGAGAAGGTACGACCGAATTTCAACAATACGTCTCATAGCACGCCTAACGAACAAAGTTAACCGGCCCAACCGTGAGCCGAATGTCTAAAGCATGACAGCAGCAACTCACGGTTGGGTCCGGGTTGAACGAGAGGTTAGACCGCATGGGTTCACGCACAGGAATCATTTGTTTCTTATCGCTAAGAACTCGGAATCATCACTCATGTGGATGAAAAGATGACCAATCATCTCGCCGCTCTCAAGGGCGGCCCATCCACGACCGAAACCAGGATCGGAGTCGTTTTCACCCTGCCATGAAAACTCCATTCGCTTCTTTCCGTTATAGGTTTCGAGCCGGCAATCTAAAAAACCATGAACCGTACCGAATTGAAACTCTCCAGAGCCATCCGCATCAAACTCGATGAAACCTGGAACGACGAGGTCCACATAATCCTGGTCCCATTCTTCCATCTCAGTGATGCGCCACCGACCCAGAAAAGCGTTTGGTTTCTTTGCAGTCATAAACACCCAGAATTGCGATGCGGCCTAACGAACAAAGTTAACCGGCCCAACCGAGAGCCGGATGTTTAAAGCTTGGTGGAAGTCGCGCACGGTTGGGTCCGGGTTGAACGAGAGGTTAGGCCGATGAGCTGACTTGGGAGTTGAAGTGTTAACAGATTAGAGAGTGTGATTGCCCAAGAAACTATATTCATTTCAGGTGACCAAAGTGAGTCGTGGAATACCAATCCAAAGAGAAGATGAATAAGCGCGGAAAAGATGAGCATGATGATGCGCAGAGGTAATTTACGGATTTCCCCGGCTGCAGATAGTGAGTAAAGGCCAAACATGGCAAACAGCAGCGGGATGAAAGCATTAATTGGCCATGTTGACAATTCCACCTTCAGCGGAGAACTAACCACCAGGTCGTATATAAAAAACAAACAAAAAGCTAGATCAAGCCAGCCTGAGACTCCGGCTGAAAAAAGGATAACTCGATGCGATCGTTTCACGAGAGGCCTAACGAACAAAGTTAACCGACCCAACCGTGAGCCGGACGATGAGTGGAGATGAGATATCCGAATGCCCATAGGAGCTTGCAGCAACCCACGGTTGGGTCCGGTTGAACGAGAGGTTAGGCAGAGATGGGGGCATTTGTTTTTGAACCATTGAACGAGAATACCGTTCGAGCTTGACGAAACGATGTCAGAAACCCTGCCCCGTGCCTAGGAGCCGACGCGATGGGCGATGAACGGAAGAATGATCCCCTGCTTCCGAGCGGAACGGACCAATCGGGGCCTAGCGGAACCGCGGAAGTCGGAACCGTGTACTGTGGCGGGCCCAATGACCAGGTATGGCCAGGAGAACAATGCTCCGCTTTGCGACGACCGAATGACCGTAGTTGAGCCATCGAACCCGGGGATCGGAACATGTACCAAACTTGACAAAGACCCAGATGGCTGGCGCCTAACGAACAAAGTTAACCGGCCCGACCGTGAGCCGAAGGTTTAAAGCATGATGGCAGCAACCCACGGTTGGGTCCGGGTTGAACGAGAGGTTAGGCCGTGAACTGGGCTTGCGTTGATTCATGTACCGACCTGCGGCAATTTTTGCGCGACCGAGGGAGAACAAGTGATGGCGGGAGGATGGATTGCTGACTCTGCAACCATGATACGACCGAAGTACCAACTGACGACCGATGCCAGTGAGACGCAGCAAGACATTTGGCCCCGACGCGAAACCTAAACTGATCAGCGAAGGAGACGCCCTCAGGAACCGAGTCGAACCAACCCAACGCCAGTTTAGAAAGAGCAGATTGCGTACAGCCTAACGAACAAAGTTAACCGGCCCGACCGTGAGCCGAAGGTTTAAAGCATGATGGCAGCAACCCACGGTTGGGTCCGAGTTGAACGAGAGGTTAGGCTGAGTACTGGACTGGTTTTGCGACATGTACCGACTCGCTGAAATTTTTGACGCGACTGCGGGAGCACGAATGATGGCCGATTTGAAAGAAGGTCGTGCCCACATGATACGGCCAAAATACCAACTGCCGACCGATGCCAGTGAGACGCCGCAAGATGTTGGCCCCGACGTGGCTGCTGAATGTGAAAGATCAAAGGGGATTGGTTGTGAATATTTGACGTTACCGCTGAATTGTTTGAGCGAAGGCGGGAGAACGAATGATGGCCGGTGTGAATGAAGCCCCTGCCCCGTGTCCCCGCCAAAATACCAACTGCCGAATGATGCCAGCGCGACGCCGCAAAACATTGGCCCTGACGTGACCGCCGAAATTAGAAAGATCAAAGGAGCAGCTTTTCAATATTGGTCGATACCAACCGCCCGAACTGCCTTGCCAGAGAACCGCCCGCGTGCAGCCTAACGAACAAAGTTAACCGGCCCGACCGTGAGCCGACTGTTTAAAGCATGAAGGCAGCAACCCACGGTTGGGTCCGGGTTGAACGAGAGGTTAGGCAGGCAGATGGATTTCATTTTTTGGGGTTTTTCCACATTTCGGTAGCAGTGCGTTCAGCGGTGAGTGCAGACACAAGACAGACAGTGAGGATTAGTTGAATTCGATTGTTTATGGACCACTTGGGCCAAAATATGGCCAAAAGAATTGCCACGAATGATGTGCCAATGTTCCATGCGATGGCTTTGGATGGTGAGCCTAATCTCCATAAGCCTAAACCGGGGATCAAATTCAAGATTCCAGCTCTCATTGGGGGAAAATCTGGTTTCCCAAAATGCTTCAGTTCACGTTGTGACCTGGAAGAGTCGAGAGCGAAAGCGACAAAGACAGCTATCACAGCCGCAAGGAGTGCGAGGAGAACGAAACCATCTCTGCCAATGCTGATCATGGACGATGCCTAACGAACAAAGTTAACCGGCCCGACCGTGAGCCGAAGGTTTAAAGCATGATGGCAGCAACCCACGGTTGGGTCCGGGTTGAACGAGAGGTTAGACCGCATGGGTTCACGCACAGGAATCATTTGTTTCTTATCGCCAAGAACTCGGAATCATCACTCATGTGGATGAAAAGATGACCAATCATCTCGCCGCTCTCAAGGGCGGCCCATCCACGACCGAAACCAGGATCGGAGTCGTTTTCACCCTGCCATGAAAACTCCATTCGCTTCTTTCCGTTATAGGTTTCGAGCCGGCAATCTAAAAAACCATGAACCGTACCGAATTGAAACTCTCCAGAGCCATCCGCATCAAACTCGATGAAACCTGGAACGACGAGGTCCACATAATCCTGGTCCCATTCTTCCATCTCAGTGATGCGCCACCGACCCAGAAAAGCGTTTGGTTTCTTTGCAGTCATAAACACCCAGAATTGCGATGCGGCCTAACGAACAAAGTTAACCGACCCAACCGTGAGCCGGATGTTGAGTGGAGACGAGATATCCGAATGCCCGGAGGAGCTTGCAGCAATCCACGGTTGGGTCCGGTTGAACGAGAGGTTAGGCAGAGATGGGGGCATTTGTTTTTGAACCATTGAACGAGCATACCGTTCGAGCTTGACGAAACGATGTCAGAAACCCTGCCCCGTGCCTAGGCGCGATCTACAGGGTAGAGACAGTCGATAACTTGCAGGCGAAATGACTCAATGTGCGCATCAGCGTTCTCTAGTTTTTTGAGATCGTTGTCGAACGCATTTGGTTGAAGTTCTTCCTCAGTCTCCTCACTGATGCCAGCTTTCCTGGAAAGCTTCGAGTTCTGGCGCAGCAATCCTTCGCGCCCTTCGATATCGATCCACCGAAAGTAGTGAGAATGTACTAATTCATTTCTACGCTCTCCGAGCTTTCCAAGATCTACCATTAAATTATGGAATTCATCTTTCACTGACTTCTCTGCATCTTTATGAATATTGATATATCTTGCAAATAGAACATCAATAGTCTTTATAAGTTGATTGTATTCCATGTAATTAATCAATATCTGCGTTGCTTCCTCATCATCACCAGCAATGAGGGCGATCAGGTTTTTCAACCGGTTCTCAACGTGCTGAAACGAAAAAATGAAAAGGCCGAGTTGGTGGAGTGCTGTGGGGGAGTTCATGAAGGACGCCTAACGAACAAAGTTAACCGGCCCGACCGTGAGCCGAATGTTTAAAGCATGATGGCAGCAACCCACGGTTGGGCCCGGGTTGAACGAGAGGTTAGGCCGCGGGCTGTTGTTGCTTGAAGTATAGGTCATATAAACCCAAGCACCCGACTAGCAGCAACATTAGCCCTACATAAGATTTGCTGAACACGACAGACAGCAGCCAGCCCACCAAGAGAGCGGCCATACAGAATGTGTATTCATAGATTTTCACCACCTTGTAAAGCCCAGGGTCTCTCCTTGCTCGATGCGTAAGAACCGAACCCAGTATCATCAGGGTCATCATTACGATGAAAGTGAGGAGTTCGAACATTGGCGACCTAACGAACAAAGTTAACCGGCCCGACCGTGAGCCGAAGGTTTAAAACATGATGGCAGCAACCCACGGTTGGGTCCGGGTTGAACGAGAGGTTAGGCATGGAAGCCAAAGGCGATTTTAAAAATTGCAACCATGATGAGCAGAGCTTGCGCTAGGGCGAGGAAGCCTTGTATTTGGAGCAGTCGAGTAAAACTACGCGTGCTCGAAATCAGATCACCGTTCGTTACCTTTGAAATGCTGTTAGTCACAAGCCAGCGCATTGGAGGAAGGACTGATTTCGACACCTCAGCGTTGATGATCTCGAAGTCTAAGGTGATTGACTTCGCCTTTGCTTTTTCGCCCAAGTCAAATCCAACTGCAAAGCCCTGAGAATTTGATGTAATTCCAACAAATAAGTATTTTTCTATTACCCCAATGGCAAGTGAGCAAAGAAAAAGGATTAGAAATTGGTGGATTGCTTCTACGCCTAAGTGTTTGGCGATTGATTCGTATTGACTTACAAGCACCACTGAAGCCGCTCCAAACCCTGCAACAAGCCAGCCAGAGAAAGCGTCCAGAATGGAGGATGTTTTCCCGTTTATATCTGAGAGTAAAGTGCTCACAAATATTTGTTCATTCTTGTTTGGGATGTCTTGCATCTATGCCTCGGGGGAGAAGCCTAACGAACAAAGTTAACCGGCCCGACCGTGAGCCGACTGTTTAAAGCATGGTGACAGCAACCCACGGTTGGGTCCGGGTTGAACGAGAGGTTAGGCCGGAACAATAAATAGGGAGATTGAGAAAAGTATGGCCAGAGCCACGGGCAGCCCGAGAATGATGAGTTCGACTTGCCGATGTTTTGACCGAGGAATCGGCAAACGACGGAATGCCAGAACTCCAAGAAGAAATGACATCAGAGAAAACACGCCAAGGAAGGTGGTGCCGAAAACGATGGCGGCCAGCATTGGCATTCCGCAAACCAGCCCTCCGTTTGTTGATGCTGTTTGCACCGAAAAGTGATTTGTCCGAATTACCAAGAATGTGGGTACGGCAATCGAAATCAGCCCGAGGACCAGTGAAGAGGATCGAAGCGAAATAGACATGGAGGCCTAACGAACAAAGTTAACCGGCCCGACCGTGAGCCGACTGTTTAAAGCATGGTGGCAGCAACCCACGGTTGGGTCCGAGTTGAACGAGAGGTTAGGCCAAGCACAGGACTGGTTTTGCGACATGTACCGACTCGCTGAAATTTTTGCTGCGACGGCGGGAGAACGAAGGATGGCCGATTTGAAGGAAGATCGTGCCCACATGATACGACCAAATTACCAACTGCCGACCGATGCCAGTGAGACGCCACGAAACATTGGCCCCGATGTGGCCGCCGAATCAGAAAGATCAAAGGAGCAGTTTTTGAACTTTTGACGCTACCAACAGCCCGAAACGCTTTGCCAGAGAACCACCCGCGTGCAGCCTAACGAACAAAGTTAACCGGCCCGACCGTGAGCCTGGTGTTGAGTGGAGACGCGATATCCGAATGCCCGGAGGAGCTTGCAGCAACCCACGGTTGGGTCCGGGTTGAACGAGAGGTTAGGCCGAGAACTGGGCTTGTTTGATTCATGTACCGACTCGCTGAATTTTTTGCGCGACCGTTGGAGAACGAGTGATGGCGCGAGGTTTGAATGCTGACCCTGCAACCATGATACGGCCAAAGTACCAACTGACGACCGATGCCAGTGAGACGCCGCAAAACATTTGGCCCTAACGCGAAACCTAAACTGACCGACGAGAGAAGCACCCCGCAGAAATCGAATCGCAACCAATCCCACACGAATTTTGAAAGAGCTGAATGCATGCAGCCTAACGAACAAAGTTAACCGACCCGACCGTGAGCCGGGTGTTGAGTGGAGACGAGATATCCGAATGCCCGAAGGAGCTAGCAGCAACCCACGGTTGGGTCCGGTTGAACGAGAGGTTAGGCTGAGTACTGGACTGGTTTTGCGACATGTACCGACTCGCTGAAATTTTTGACGCGACTGCGGGAGAACGAATGATGGCCGACTTAAATGAAGATCGTGCCCACATGATACGACCAAAATACCAACTGACGACCGATGCCAGTGAGACGCCGGACGATGTTGGCCCTGACGTGACCGCCGAAATTGGAAAGATCAAAGGAGCAGCTTTTGAAATTTGGACGTTACCAACCGCATGAATCGTATTGCCAGAGATCCGCCCGCTTGCAGCCTAACGAACAAAGTTAACCGGCCCAACCGAGAGCCGAATGTTTAAAGCATGACAGTTGTCGCGCACGGTTGGGTCCGGGTTGAACGAGAGGTTAGGCAGGCTACACAACCCATTTATCCTTGGCGCGTGACGCATCTTGGCGTGTGCGGCCACCAACGAGATATAGCAATGCTCCGAGCGGCCCAAGAAACAGGAGTATCAAAGTCCAAGCAACTTTGTCCCCGTCGGTTTTGAATTCGGCATTTGCGCACTGGACAATGAGAGCAAGCCAGCCAAAAAGAACTGGAATCCCGACGATGACCGAGGTTGCGATGAGCAGCGTTGAACCGTTGGATGAATTCATTATTTCCTCAGTTATCCGGGTGCAGCCTAACGAACAAAGTTAACCGGCCCGACCGTGAGCCGAAGGTTTAAAGCATGATGGCAGCAACCCACGGTTGGGTCCGGGTTGAACGAGAGGTTAGGCCGATCGCCATTTTTTGAAGAGGGCATAGGCACCCCAGATAAGGTTGACGGCAAAGGTGAAGATCGTATTGAGAAATATGAAGCCAGCAATCGGGATTCCAATCGAATCGCCATCAGTGGAAACGCGAGCACCGGACGCGTATTCGGATTGGACTTGATGGTGGACCAAGAATCCAAAGAGGATTGGGACTCCGAAGAGCCAGAGCGTGTTACCTGCTAGCCAGAGGAGCCAAAATCGCCAACGCATCGAGGAGGCCTAACGAACAAAGTTAACCGGCCCGACCGTGAGCCGACTGTTTAAATCATGACAGCAGCAACCCACGGTTGGGTCCGGGTTGAACGAGAGGTTAGGCCGACGGGATGAGTGATCATTGATTATTTCGCGCTGATGGACTTTGGTGGAAAGATCGAAGTCCAATTAACCGAGAAAAATGTAATTGCAGAAACGACGGGATGGATAAGGAATAGCCAAACCGGCCATTTGACCAGATTGAACTTGACGGCTGCCATCAGGGCAACCACAAGCCAAAGGATGTAGCCAAGGACAACAATGAGGAACAGGGTATCGGCCAAACTGTCGCCTTTATTCCCATGGACCAACATAACCAAGCTTGCGATCCCCGAGAGAATGGTCATCACCCCGGAAATGCTCAAGACAAATTTCCAGGTTGCAGGCATAAAGAACTCCAGGTTGAGGCGACCTAACGAACAAAGTTAACCGGCCCGACTGTGAGCCGACTGTTTAAAGCATGACAGCAGCAGCCCACGGTTGGGTCCGGGTTGAACGAGAGGTTAGGCCGCGTGGGAAAGATAGAAAAATAGACCGCCCCCAATCATGGCCAAGAAGCAGAAAACAACGACCAACCCGAGTATGAGTCGTTGCCAACCTTTAAGTGAATCCCATGCACTCGCAGTTTTAGAAAACGGGGCACCAGTGCACATTTCAACTATGGCAAGCATGGCGAAGGCACCAGGGAATGCAAAAATCAAGGTACCGACAGGTCTCTCACCGCCATTGGAGGTGTTACTAGCGGCCCACCAAAGGAGCAAAGCAAAAGCCAATGCTCCAATGAGGAACTTACCAATTGCGCGGATGCGGATAGATTTGGGGATCATTGAGCGGCCTAACGAACAAAGTTAACCGGCCCGACCGTGAGCCGACTGTTTAAAGCATGATGGCAGCAACCCACGGTTGGGTCCGGGTTGAACGAGAGGTTAGGTTCATGTGACCGCAAAAAGCACCGCTTTTCCGGATTTAGCAGCCTTTGAATAGAAGGCGACTAGTTCTTTATAGTATTCCAGTAAATACGCGAGAGCCTGGTCGCCCTCCTCTTTCCAGATGTCGGGGTAGACCTGTTCCTTATCCATTTTTATCGGGTTAAATCTCTTTGACAGCTCACTCAGAGGAATGGATTTAAGTAATTTAGCAATTTGTTTAACCGTTTCTGGAGAATGATACGCAGCCGAACCATATCCAATATCCTTACCGATCTTTTCGCCCCCCAAAATAACCGAACTGGAAAGCCCTGTTGTCTCTCGTGAACTCCCAGTGAGGAGGAAATGGATACCGTGCCACGCTTTATCCAGATCAAGAACCTTTGGCCCGGCGGATTCAAATAGTGTTTTTTCGAGAAAGACCTGATCACTTTTAAGTCGTGCGTATTGTTTGGAATCAACGGCAACCAATGTCATATGCATTCCGGCAAACGCGGAAATATGTATGCATGCCATCAGCAATGCAACGAGAAATAGTCTGATTCGATGTGACATGGAGAACCTAACGAACAAAGTTAACCGGCCCGACCGTGAGCCGACTGTTTAAAGCATGACAGCAGTAACCCACGGTTGGGTCCGGGTTGAACGAGAGGTTAGGCACCGCCAGCGTGACACACCTCAAGGCGACACCAGTTTGCGTTGGCTTTTGGATAAAAATTCAAGAGTGTTCGCGTATTTTCGTTTGATTGTAGGGATAGATGCGCCGGCATGCATTCGCTGCAACGCTCCTAAGCATAGCCCTTGACCGGATTCCATTATGAATGCGGGAAGTGTGTGGCTTTCCTTCTCGGCGCTCGAATGACAAGGTTTTGTAGGGATTGGCCAGGTTGCGTAATTTAGCCGTTCATTGGCGGGCAACCCGACCACTGTGAGCTGGGATACAGCTGAGGGACATAGAACGAACCCAATCCAATCTTGGCTTTCACCAATACGGTATGCCTCAAGGAGGGCCTGGCCGAAAAACAGATCGTGTTCTGGATCCGAGTACATTTGTCCAAATGACATAGCCCCACGAATGGGTATTTCCCTGTTGATTAGCGAAATAATGAAGTAACGGACAAACGAATCGAGTGCACGATACGAAAGATTCGTTGCATCCGCAGTGTATAAAACAAACGAGTCGGAAAAGGACTTCTTGAAAACGAGGTGCTCATCGAATCCATCTCGTTTGAAGTGTTTTAGCGACTCTGCGTAGATGCAGAAAACATCTTCCCACTGTTCTGATTCAATTAATCTACCTGCGCCTAGGAGATCCAAATAGGCAAGCCAACATTGGTTGTTCTTTGTTGGGTCTATTCGAATTTCTTCGAGCATTCGTGTCCTTCCAGCGGCGCCTAACGAACAAAGTTAACCGGCCCGACCGTGAGCCGAAGGTTTAAAGCATGATGGCAGCAACCCACGGTTGGGTCCGGGTTGAACGAGAGGTTAGGCACTCGGGAGAAAAGCTATATTTAGCAAAAGGATGAACAGTGCTGCCATGGACAAGTAGCCGAGCACCGTTGAGATTCGAAGGCGACTTAAAATCCTAGGCCCGTTGGGGATACTTTTAATCCAAGGAGGCGTGGTGAAGAGGAGTTTGATGGCCAGTATCGTCCCCGGAATCTGGCCTTGAAGGGGATCCCCATTGGGCGGGTTCCAGCCAAACGTTGTAGGTGATCCCTCCTTGGCCCAAGAATCGCGGTCGTTGGTATAGAGAGCTGCTAGCAGTTCCCCCATCGAACCAAGGGACATGAACACAGTCCCAAGCATGATTGGGAGACTCACAATGGCCGCAATCATTAACACCATCTTCACGGGAGCGCCTAACGAACAAAGTTAACCGGCCCGACCGTGAGCCGAATGTTTAAAGCATGACAGCAGCAACCCACGGTTGGGTCCGGGTTGAACGAGAGGTTAGGCTGGGTACTGAACTGGTTTTGAAGCATGTACCGACTCGCTGAATTTATGACGCGACTGCGGGAGAACGAATGATGGCCGATTTGAAAGAAGGTCGTGCCCACATGATACGGCCAAAATACCAACTGCCGACCGATGCCAGTGAGACGCCGCAAAACGTTGGCCCCGACGTGGCCGCTGAATCAGAAAGATCAGAGGAGCAGTTTTTGAACTTTGGACGTTACCCACCGCCCGAATCGCTTTACCGGAGAACCGCCCGCGTGCAGCCTAACGAACAAAGTTAACCGGCCCAACCGTGAGCCGAATGTTTACAGCATGACAGTAGTCGCGCACGGTTGGGTCCGAGTTGAACGAGAGGTTAGGCAGACGGCCTGAGGATATAAAAGCAGCCCAATAGAATCCAGAAAACGCCCCATTCCCAAATGGGAAGGAAAAGCATGCTGCCGCCACCAGAATGGTGAAACATGCGGCGTGGTTTCTTGATCAATCTGTACACGATATCGGCAACAACAATTAAGGCCCCACCGATAACTGTGAGTATTCCTTCTGAGAGGCCAGGTTTAACCGATTCAATGCCTATGGCGATGCCGAATCCTGCGAGGAACATTACTAAGCCAGGTGCGTTGAGGAGGAAGTTGTCCATAGCAGGTTGTAGGATGCCTAACGAACAAAGTTAACCGGCCCAACCGTGAGCCGACTGTTTAAAGCATGATGGCACCAACCCACGGTTGGGTCCGGGTTGAACGAGAGGTTAGGCCGAGGACTGGACTGGGTTTGATTCATGTACCGACTCGTAGAAATTTCTGCGCGACCGTGGGAGAACGAATGATGGCGCAGGAATGAATGAAGATTGTGCCGCATGATATCGCGCAACCAGCGAATACCGACCGCTGCCAGTGGTACGACCGATGAAGTTGGCCCTGACGTGGCCGCCGAAAGTGGAAAGATCAAAGGTGCAGCTTTTGAAATTTGGACGTTACCAACCGCATGAATCGCATTGCCAGAGATCCGCCCGCTTGCAGCCTAACGAACAAAGTTAACCGGCCCGACCGTGAGCCGACTGTTTAAAGCATGACAGCAGCAACCCACGGTTGGGTCCGGGTTGAACGAGAGGTTAGGCGGGGAATGGTGCACTAAAAGGATGCCGCTTGGATTTGGGAAATGGAGATGGTTAGGATTTCTGGGCCAGAAGGGGCATTAGTAATGTGAATTAAATCGCCATCTTGTTTTAACGAAGGCCTGACCCCTTGAAGGCGTTGAACCCGGAGAGCCTCTGTCCAACCTTCGTGAAGGTCATACACGAACGCCCACACTTCTGATGAGAACGAGTCGGTGGACATGTTTCTAACCACCACAAGCAGGGACTTGCCATTGTGTTTGTACTCACGAATCTCGGCACCAGGATAAGAAGAGTCTTTGACCCATTTGTAGATTCCTTCCTTCGCGACAAATGCCAGGGGGGCATTTTGGGCAAAGATTGGCATCCAAGAAAAGAGAAGTAGAAAGGTGGCAATGAGGGTTGGTTTACTGTTCATCGAGGCGCCTAACGAACAAAGTTAACCGGCCCGACCGTGAGCCGAAGGTTTAAAGCATGATGGCAGCAACCCACGGTTGGGTCCGGGTTGAACGAGAGGTTAGGCTGCGAGATGGTCATTTCGGTATTCGTTTAGAAGCTGGGCCAATTCGGCCAATGGTAGGCCGTAAGAATCTGGTAAAGCACCCTCGAAACCTGTTAGGTCGGAGGCCACCTTTCGGAGCCGAGGTGACTGATCGTAATCGCCAGAGAAATTGAACACGACCATAGGGTGAAGGCCAACTCTGCCGACTGCAAATGACTCGACCTCAGACCAGAGATATCTGTGCGATCTGAAAAGAGAACAGACCCTGAAACCTTCAGGGCGGAGTTCAAGATAGGCGCTGTTGGGTAGTGCCGTTACTGCGAACACTATGGCCATTAAACCGAAGAAAATGGCGAGGCCCCATCCAATGGATTCACCGGCAGACACCATCCAGACACCAACCAAGGCGAAGAGTGTCGACCCACCGGCAGTAGCGATGGTCTTGAGGCGGTTTGGCCTTAACACTCGAAACTGAACCTGATTCATACCGGGCAGCCTAACGAACAAAGTTAACCGGCCCGACCGTGAGCCGAATGTTTAAAGCATGACAGTTGTCGCGCACGGTTGGGTCCGGGTTGAACGAGAGGTTAGGCAAATTTTATGAATAGACCTTATGTGATCCAGGCAAGCATGGAACTTTCGATATGCCAATGTCCCCCAATCTTTTTAAGGAAATAATATGAACCACTGCCACCTCTTAGGCTGTCCGAGCCCTCAGCAAAAACTATGGCCAAACCGTTCTTTATATCAAAGCCTATAGGGCTAAAGGAAATAGTTGTAAATTCTGGAGATTCTACGCAAATATCGGTATTTCGAATTTGAATTTTTTGATTCCACTGTCTTATACGACCACTCTGTTTTGACTTTATTACTATGTTTTCAAAAGCCTTACGATATTGCGCAATCACAACACCGTCCGATCTTAATGAATCCGAAGAGCAAAAGAATTTCCAATATCCTTCTGGCCCTTCATGGCCGTCAAGTCCCCAGCAGAATGTTAGGTTCGGGCAGACCACTACCTTTTCTAAATATGAATATTTTTGGAATAACACTTCATAGACTTCTTGCTCATCTTTGCTTAAAACGATTTCTCTTAACGCCGGGACTACGTGGACCTGCCTTGAAGGCAAAGGTACGCAAATGAGGAAGAAAATCATTGAGCTGAATTTCATAGAAACCTTGTCTCTGGTGACGCCTAACGAACAAAGTTAACCGGCCCGACCGTGAGCCGAAGGTTTAAAGCATGATGGCAGCAACCCACGGTTGGGTCCGGGTTGAACGAGAGGTTAGGAGCGTAGAACGAATTCTCAGTGGAGACTTGAAATAATGGCGACGATTATTTGTTCTGATGTTGTATTAAAGCTTACCCGAGTGGTCAAAATGGTAGCCCCAGTTGATAACTTTATTTCGTATGGTTTTGTTCGGAACATTTTGAATCGTTTCTTTTCAGAAAACCATGAAATATTAGTAAATGCCGAATTATTTTCCACAGTAATACCGTTTGGTGTTTCACCAATAAATTCGGCATTCCATGGAGTATTAGCGCTAGTCAATGGGATATGAATACTGATCTTTGCCTGATCGCCATCTATCGAACATTCTCCAAAAATAAGAATCCCACGAGGTTCCGAGGAAGTACGAACCAGGGGGGCACAAGCGGTCCCGATCAAGGCAAAACCGAATGCGAAGGCAAGTGTGTACGCTCGCAATGTGAAGCTCCTAACGAACAAAGTTAACCGGCCCAACCGAGAGCCGAAGGTTTAAAGCATGATGGCAGCAACCCACGGTTGGGTCCGGGTTGAACGAGAGGTTAGGCCGAGGACTGGACTGGGTTTGATTCATGTACCGACTCGTAGAAATTTCTGCGCGACCGAGGGAGATCGAAGGATGGCGCGGCAAAGAATGAAGATTGTGCAGCATGATATCGCGCAATCAGCGAATGCCGATCGATGCCAGTGAGACGTTGCACGACGTTGGCCATGACGTGGCTGCCGAAATTGGAAAGATCAGAGGAGCAGCTTTTGAAATATGGACGTGCCCAACCGAATGAATCGTATTGCCAGAGAACCGCCCGCTTGCAGCCTAACGAACAAAGTTAACCGGCCCGACCGTGAGCCGACTGTTTAAAGCATGACAGCAGCAACCCACGGTTGGGTCCGGGTTGAACGAGAGGTTAGGAGCCCGCGGGGAGAGGACTCATTTTGATAAGGAAACGAGAAATGAGCCAGAAAGATAGGGGCGGGCCAAATGACAGCGAGAACAGAAGGTTTTTCTCATTGTACGAGTCATGAAATGGGCGAAGATTCAGCGACTCGAAAATGACTGCGATTAAATAGGTGACGATAAATGCAAGAGCAATGAAAAGGTATTTCTTAAGGCCGAGTGGACGCCAAAATTTGTAAGGAAATACGCACCAGTTCGCAATGAATCCCAAGGGAATGCCGACGGCCATACCGACCAGTCGATTGCCCGTGAAGATGATGCACCCCGCCATACCAAGGAACGCTGCGAATGGGGCAGTCAGCGTGAGCGCCAGGAGCCACAACACCAGATTCACGGGACTCCTAACGAACAAAGTTAACCGGCCCGACCGTGAGCCGACCGTTTAAAGCATGACAGCAGCAACCCACGGTTGGGTCCGGGTTGAACGAGAGGTTAGGGCTTCAGAGGAGGACCTTGGAATTTGAGAACTTTGAAAACACTTTTCAGGACTTTGGTTTCGTGGGGATTATTCTGGTATTGGTAGAAACTCCAGTCAAGTTCGGTATCAATGGTGATGGCTGAAAAATTGATAGATCCATTTTTGAAATAGCCTATTTGGGATTTCCTGGCTATTTGTAAACGTTTGTCTACTACCCGGTAATACCAGGTAATGATGTCGTATTCGATACCGTGGTGAATCTTTTCTCGTGAAACGGCAACCATGATTCCGTTAATTGAAATCAGCTCTGGGGTGTAATCGACAAAGAACTTCTCTCCTTCACGCTCAAAATAAAGTTGCCAGTCCTGTGCCGGAAGGCTAACGGTTATGAAGATGGATAGAAGCCAGGCAGCTGACATGGAGCCCTAACGAACAAAGTTAACCGGCCCGACCGTGAGCCGAAGACCTAAAGCATGACAGTTGTCGCGCACGGTTGGGTCCGGGTTGAACGAGAGGTTAGGCAGAGACATCGGTGACGATTTGCGACTTAATGTATTCAACCCATTCGTCGCATTCGGACTCAGAAAAAACTCTTTTGGGAAGAAACATGAGGCCAGATGGCATTAAATTAATTTCAATCGATTCTGCGGTATTGCTTATTTTAATCACTTTATTTAGATCAAAGTATAAACTAATTCCCAGTTTATGAAATCCGATTTTAGTGTCTGTTAGCTCATATTCACAAGGGATCGGTTTATCGGTACCAAGAAGTTTAACAATGTGCTTTCTATAATTTTTTTTCATTGTCTTTTTAAAAGTCAATAGATGAACAACGATGAATACTAATGAGAACAAACCACCTACTCCCATTTTCCCGGCTAAGTCATATGGGAAAAGCGCTGCAGGAACCACAAATAATATTGAACCCCACACGGCAAGCCCTATCCACATTTGCTTCCGGACAACTCCGGTGAGTTGAGCCAGGCGAAAGTTGACCTCGACAGTCTCATCAATTGTTGAGTCACATATTTTTTGAAGATGCATGGGGGGCGCCTAACGAACAAAGTTAACCGGCCCGACCGTGAGCCGAAGGTTTAAAGCATGATGGCAGCAACCCACGGTTGGGTCCGGGTTGAACGAGAGGTTAGGCCGAGGAATGGACTGGGTTTGATTCATGTACCGACTCGTAGAATTTTCTGCGCGACCGTGGGAGAACGAATGATGGCGCAGTAAAGAATGAAGACCGTGCCGCATGATACGACCAAAATACCAAATGCCGACCGATGCCAGTGGGACGACCGATGAAGTTGGCCGCGGCGTGTCCGCCGAAATTGGAAAGATCAAAGGTGCAGCTATTGAAATTTGGACGTTACCCACCGCATGAATCGTATTGCCAGAGATCCGCCCGCTTGCAGCCTAACGAACAAAGTTAACCGGCCCGACCGTGAACCGGATGTTTAAAGCATGACAGCAGCAACCCACGGTTGGGTCCGGGTTGAACGAGAGGTTAGGCAGATCAGACGGAGGGCGTTTTGCCTGCAAGCTGAGTGAACGAGGAATAACGACAGATCAACAATGCAAGAGCCAGAACAAGGGCTATACCCAAAAGCGCTACTTTCGGTGAGAAGGGTGTGATTAAAGCGATCCAGCCATAAACCCCACCAAAAACGATGGCCATACAACGACGGTGATGCCGCCCCGCAATTGAATAATGAATAATCGGAGAAACCAGCAAGCCAGCGATAAGGGCTGTGGGCAATAAAATCATGAGCACCATTGGATTGAATATGACCTGGGTGAACCTTGTTCCAAAAGCCCAATCGCTGGGTTGCAGCGTAAGCCAAAGCAACCAAATGAAGAGAAGAGCAGCGCCGAAACTCCCGACTACCCCGACAACGAATGTGCTGGAGAGCGTTATTGGGTTGTCGTCTGAATGGCGCATGATGCCTAACGAACAAAGTTAACCGGCCCGACCGTGGGCCGAATATTTAAAGCATGACAGCAGCAACCCACGGTTGGGTCCGGGTTGAACGAGAGGTTAGGCCGACGGGGAGGACAAATGCGCTGTTCAACATTGGGGCAATTGGCCAAGTGAGCGATATGAATGATCGCCAGGTTGCAGGACTTGTTCAATATGATTGGGTGGGATATTCGCTTGATAAAAGATATCAGCTCCGACATCATTAAACCCTAAGGCTGCGCCAACAAAGACTTTGTGTAATGACGGAAACGCATGTAGTGGTTGGTTAGGACTGATAAGGGCAACTACAATAGCCGGTTTACCCAGTGAACGCAGTCGATCCGTAAGTAGCTTCGAACTCGACGTATTATAAATTCCTTCACCACCCCAATTCGCAAGTAGTGGTTCACAGCCGCTTGGATGATTTTGGAATACAGTTTTTGATAGGATTAGACAAACTTGGTTTTCTCGATGATCCTGTTCGCCAGTGAAAAATACATTCGATTGGGAAATGAGTTGAGCCTCTTCCTCTGAAATCTCATTGGCTTCTTGTGCGGCTTGAATGCGATCCTGGATTAAATCCGTATTGAGTGTTTTAAGGCCATTTGCTTTTATCATTCGGACTTCATGTGAGAGAAGTCGTGTGCAGTGATACGCCCTTAGAAGGTGATCCCCAAGGTGTTCGCGAAATTCGCTTTCAAGTTCAAGCGGTATTGGGAGGTCTGAAGCATAGCTGGTTGAGCCTCGATATTTTTCAGCCCATTGATTGACTCTATCCTTGATGGAACACGGCCAAGTCGACGGGTCATCGATATCAATAATTTGGTGATTTGGTGGGTTTTGAAAATAGCGCTTTTCTATATTCATTCAAATCTCATTGAGTCGACCTAACGAACAAAGTTAACCGGCCCGACCGTGAGCCGAAGGTTTAAAGCATGACAGCAGCAACCCACGGTTGGGTCCGGGTTGAACGAGAGGTTAGGCAGGGGGCTGGGCTTGTGTTGATTTATGTACCGACCCGCTGAAATTTTTGCGGGACCGTGGGAGAACTTTGAAGCGCGCTGGGGCCGCTCATGACACTGCTCACTTAGTGCCCCCGATAAAAAAATGAAAGAGCCCTACAGTCCATAGTGCAAAAAAGAACCATGGGACTGTGAGGAGCAAGCCCGTAAACACCGCTTTGACAATTGCGGTAACTCGGTAGTTGTGGGCCCAAAAATACGGGAATAGTGAAAAAGAAAAAGCTACCGGAACTGGTAAAAGCCCTATAAACAAGAATACTGAAAAGGTGAGTCGAGTTTCTAACAGATGTTGAAACCATTTGGGCCCATAAAGGCCAGCTAGATCCAAGAGGCAATAAATTGCAATGGCAATGCAGGACACAACGAGAACCCGATTGAAGCATTGTCCAAAGGTTGGCCAAGGTTGCGTCACATCGGATGTCATTCGGTTGAAACTCCGCCAAGTATTTTTCATCTCGAAGGGCGCCTAACGAACAAAGTTAACCGGCCCAACCGAGAGCCGGAAATCTAAAGCATGAAGGTAGTCGCGCACGGTTGGGTCCGGGTTGAACGAGAGGTTAGGCGGCCAGGTATGAAATCAATTTGAATCAGATTTCTTTTCAATGGAATGTGAAAATTTTTGGGTAAGAGATGGAAGATGTTTTTTAATGTTTTTATCATAAATACTATTGGCCTGTTTTGCGATTAAGGGCTGAATTTGCAGCATCCGGCGCCCGGACGGAGTATTGTAGAAAGAAATTATATCGCGCATTTCTTTTTCGCTGTAATTTGACATATTGATGGTTGTTATTTCTTTTAAAAATGATTCATCTGAAAATACTTCTTTATACCAACCTTTATACAAAGATTCTTCTTCAGGTTTAATGCTACCGCTCTTAACCAATTCATCAGTTGAAAGACGAATAATTAAATCCGTACGTGCAGGGCCATTCTCCAATTTAGTCAATTCAAGGGCAGCTTGAAAGTGAGTATTTTGGTTAACAGGGTGCTTGCCACAGCCAGAAAGTAAACCGACCGAAGCTACGCCGATGGACAAAAGGTGTTTATGGAAATATGGTCGCATAATTTGGCCGCCTAACGAACAAAGTTAACCGGCCCGACCGTGAGCCGACTGTTTAAAGCATGACAGCAGCAACCCACGGTTGGGTCCGGGTTGAACGAGAGGTTAGGCATCGAACCGACCACCTTGGATTTGAATAACAATTGAGCAAGCGGGGCACTTGAATTCAGACAGTGGTCCCGTGGCTGGTTCAGTAAGAATCTTATGACCACATCGGAGGCATTTCCCAGATAGGTGGCCATCGGCATGTTGAATGATCATTGGATCAGCGCCAGAGAGAGCCCTGATAAGAGCAATATTCTTCCCGCGGTTCCACCAGAGAAATACCAAGAACCCAATTACGGCAAGTCCCAGGAATAGGCCCCACCAATATTTATCCGGATCGAAATTATAGAAATACGAAAGAGCAAAGAATGAACCTACACCTACTATTCCGATCACGAGGCCGACAAGGCGAAATTTCAGATCAGAGGTCATTGCGTGATCCAAGGAAATAGGCGACCTGACTAGAGATTAACGAGATGCCTAACGAACAAAGTTAACCGGCCCAACCGAGAGCCGAATGTTTAAAGCATGAAGGTAGTCGCGCACGGTTGGGTCCGGGTTGAACGAGAGGTTAGGACTTTCTGGCCTGAGGATCAAAGACTTCGTACAAATTGATACCTCTCCATTTGGATGACTCAAGAATCTCTAGAAGATAGCAATAAAGTGTGCTGCGTTGATCTGGAGTAAATCTGTGATCGAAGACAAGTGATGCTTGGTGGAACATTTGGTGCGGTGTTGATGAACAAAGCGCCGCAATGTGTTCGAGAATATATTCAATGGTTGAACCATCTGCCCCGCTAAGAATGGGATATTCCCTTGTGTAAATTTCTTGAAGACGGTTATGAAGCTGTTTTAGCATTCCCGACTGAATTCTCAATAAGGTGGCTCGATTTCGCAGAATGTATTCTCTAGGGCAGTACCGCAAAGTATTTGGAACATTTAGGTCCCATGCCTCGATTGCCTGAATTTTTTGGGACAACGGATAACAGCGGGTGCAAAGTTCTTTCGCTTTGTGTGGATACCTAATGGTCCCGCATTTCAAGCAGCTTGTGTTTTTCTTGGACCAGTTAGTCATGATGGTAGAAAGCCCTAACGAACAAAGTTAACCGGCCCGACCGTGAGCCGACTGTGTAAAACATGATGGCAGCAACCCACGGTTGGGTCCGGGTTGAACGAGAGGTTAGGGCTTCTCGCGATAGCCCTGAAGCATTGCTTTGAAGGCTGGGAAGGAAATCTCATGACCTTTGCTGGTCTGTGAGCTGATCGTGAAAATGAGGTAGAACTCACCCTCCTCGCCGTATGCAACAGACTCCCAGTTGCCCTGCCCTGAAGGTGAAAAGGAAAGCACCTGGAGTAGTTTCCCATCGCCATCAGGCAGAAATGGAGCGCGAACAATTTTAAGCTTTGGGTCGCGGCCCTTGAACTCAGCAATATCGTGATCAATCAAGGCACTGAGAGATTTGATCTCTGGCATACGTGGTTTGTAGATGGCCTTTGCGTAGATCACCGATTCTGAGTTGGAGAAAGTTGCTCCATGCTGCACAAACATCTTGGCGCCGAATCGCCGCGATACTTCAGCTTGGAACTCAAACCCCTTGGGAGAGCTAACTTTGGGCCACCAGTAAAGATTGATTCCTGTGTCCGATGGAACGCCTGTCTTTTCGATCTCGGCCATACACATTGGGCCAAAGACCAAGCAACCAGCAAGTATGATTTTCGAAATGTTCACAGAGAGCCCTAACGAACAAAGTTAACCGGCCCAACCGTGGGCCGACTGGTTAAAGCATGATGGCAGCAACCCACGGTTGGGTCCGGGTTGAACGAGAGGTTAGGAGGCCAGCCACCAAGATGAGGTATGAGACCGCAATCCAATGTTGGTAAGCGCTCATTAGTCTCCAGATTGTGACGCGTTGCTCTACCAGCCCATTGATATTCCAGTCGGCAGTCATGAGGAGGACTTTTTCACCTGGGTCGATCGACGGCCCGTCGATTGTCGAAATCGGAATAATCTTAGGTTGGGTTTCCGAAGATGTTCGGCACTCAATCAACCACCAACCCCCTGGAGATGGACCAACATTTGCTGTCACCTCTACGCGCCGATAGTGCCGAGGAGGGAAGAACAATCCTCCAAACCAGATGAATTGGGTAGCCACCCAGACGACGAGAAGGTGGCCGGCCGAGTGGAAGATCACCTGTGATACTCGGTATCGATTCATGGCCGCCTAACGAACAAAGTTAACCGGCCCGACCGTGAGCCGAATACTTAAAGCATGACAGCAGCAACCCACGGTTGGGTCCGGGTTGAACGAGAGGTTAGGCAGATCAAACAGCATGGTTCCAGAAGACAACCTTGCCATCACTTTTTCGGATGCCAATGTAGGCTGCACCACCAAGGGATTTGCCATCATTTGGGAAGAAGCCTTCGATAACCCAAACCCCGCGGTCGAGGGTTGCCTTGAATGGCTTCTGACTCTCCATCTGCTGATCGCCATAGATCCGCTTTAGGATTACCAGCGCAACCTCGATAGCCGTCCTTTCATCTGGAACAACATCGACCTCTTTGTGTTCTATCTTCGCTTCGTATACACCGAGGTACGGTTCCTGACAGCCAATTTGAGCGATGACCGACAAGAAGAAAATCAGGGAAAGTAATCGGCGTTTGTTTGGCATTGGCGGGCGCCTAACGAACAAAGTTAACCGGCCCGACCGTGAGCCGACTGTTTAAAGCATGACAGCAGCAACCCACGGTTGGGTCCGGGTTGAACGAGAGGTTAGGCCTCACGGGAGAGCAGTAGGAATTTGAGCAGATGAAAATACTCCAGATTCAATGAGTATTTGCTCGCAGATTACGTCCAAGAACTCATCGTAGAACATGAGCTTGAAGTGCTCGCTTTTGCTGAGATGTCGTGGCGAAAAACTCTTGAGCCAACTCGATTCCCCTAAGGAAACGAGTGCTCCCTTGCCCGTTGCGCTCCAATCTACCTGTGCGGTTTCGTAGTTCTCAACCTCTTCGGGGGTAAATAGAAATGCCTGTGCTCCAACAAACCTCAAGTGATGATTGGGATCTTCCCGCCCAGCATCTGGCAATGCGAAATCGACTGCCAGAAGTTGGGAACTCCCCGGCGCGATGTGAACATTGAGAAGAGTTGGTCCGCGCCCGTCGTGATAGAAGCTTTTGGCATGAACGATACGCATGTGGTGACGCCTAACGAACAAAGTTAACCGGCCCGACCGTGAGCCGAATGTTTAAAGCATGACGGTAATCGAGCACGGTTGGGTCCGGGTTGAACGAGAGGTTAGGCCGGGAAGAGAGCAACAGCGTTGAGTTGGATGACTAGGAGAATAGATGGTGGCAGCAGCATGTACAGCCAAGATTGTTGGGTTGTCATTTTAGAAATAATTGATTTCCCACGAGCCAGGCATGAGGCTCTAGGTGTGATCAGAGAATGAACAATCACAAAGCTGATAATAAACATAGTAATTAGATAAAGTGTTTCGTAATGAGGTGAAATGATATTGAATTTTCCAATACGAAATATTGAAGGGAAAAAGATAAGTGCCGTGAGAACTTGTGTCGCGCCTTCTGCTTTAAAGTGACCGATCCCAAAACCGCTAGGTTCTGCACCTGAAATTTGTCTGCAGTAGATCCAGTAAAAGCAGGAATAGTAGTCACGGAGATATCGGATCATTCGGAGCGCCTAACGAACAAAGTTAACCGGCCCGACCGTGAGCCGAAGGTTTAAAGCATGATGGCAGCAACCCACGGTTGGGTCCGGGTTGAACGAGAGGTTAGGCCGAGGAATGGACTGGGGTTGATTCATGTACCGACTCGTAGAAATTTCTGCTCGACCGTGGGAGAACGAATGATGGCACGGCAAAGAATGAAGGCCGTGCCGCATGATATCGCGCAAGCAGCGAATGCCGACCGATGCCAGTGGGACGACCGATGAAGTTGGCCGCGACGTGGCCGCCGAAATTAGACAGATCAGAGGAGCAGCTTTAAAAATTTGGACGTTATGCCCCGCCTTGACCGTATTGCCAGAGAACCACTTACAGCAAGCCTAACGAACAAAGTTAACCGGCCCAACCGAGAGCCGGAAATCTAAAGCATGACGGAAGTCGCGCACGGTTGGGTCCGGGTTGAACGAGAGGTTAGGCTGGGTACTGAACTGGTTTTGAAGCATGTACCGACTCGCTGGAATTGATGACGCGACTGCGGGAGAACGAATGATGGCCGATTTAAAGGAAGGTCGTGCCCACATGATACGGACAAAATACCAACTCCCGACCGATGCCAGTGAGACACCGCAAAACATTTGGCCCCGACGTGGCCGCTGAACGTGAAAGATCAAAGGAGGAGATTTTGAAATTTGGACGTTACCGCTGAAGTATTTGAGCGATGACGGGAGAACGAATGAAGGCTGGCTTGAATGAAGCCCCTGCCCCGTGTCACCACCAAAATACCAACTGCCGAATGATGCCAGCGCGACGCCGCAAAACATTGGCCCTGACGTGGCCGCCGAAATTAGAAAGATCAAAGGAGCAGATTTTGATTTTGGACGTTACCAACCGAAACGCATTGCCAGAGAACCGCCCGCGTGCCGCCTAACGGACAAAGTTAACCGGCCCGACCGTGAGCCGAAGGTTTAAAACATGATGGCAGCAACCCACGGTTGGGTCCGGGTTGAACGAGAGGTTAGGCAGAGGACGGGCTTAAAGTGGAGATGATAAGTCGTGACGCTCGCAGAACTGGCGACAAAGCTGAACGACAGAATCGCGTGGTTGAAACGCTCCACGTGCCAGGAGCCGGATATTTAACTCGCTCAGTCCAAACTCTTGCGCCAAGGCTTCCACTCCCTCAGCCGTTTTAAATAGAGGCTTCCATTGAGAAGGGCACGGGCAAAGCTGACCGAGAGAATACAGAATTATTGGGCGATCTCCGTCACCAGCACTCGACATTCCATGAGCGATGGCAATAAGAACCCAACCCTTTCCCAGGTAATCGTTGACCTCGTCCTCAACAGTGGTTTCAACAACTTGATCAACAAACGCGAGATCCATATGACTTCTCCTCAAATGAGGCCTAACGAACAAAGTTAACCGGCCCGACCGTGGACCGAATGTTTAAAGCATGACAGTTGTCGCGCACGGTTGGGTCCGGGTTGAACGAGAGGTTAGGGCGAGGATGAAAGAATCCGCTTGTTCCTTGCACCTGTTTCAACAAATTCAATGTACTCGGCCTCTTGTTTTGCCTGTTTAGGTGTTGGCCCAGAAGTGGGCCAATCTCTCTCGCCTAACGGTGATGAGAAATAAAAAATCGGTGACACGCGATATTTTCGAAAAAAGTGAAGATCTCCCCATTCTCGCCCTCGATAGATACCGAAGCGTAGCCATCCAGTGATTGAGCAGGCCGCCACGAAGACGAACAGGCCGATTTTCATAGCTTTGTTGGCCAAATGCATCGGGAGCCCTAACGAACAAAGTTAACCGGCCCGACCGTGAGCCGAAGGTTTAAAGCATGATGGCAGCAACCCACGGTTGGGTCCGGGTTGAACGAGAGGTTAGGCCGAGGAATGAACATTGATCGATCCATGTACCGACTCGTAGAAATTTCTGCGAGACCGTGGGAGAACGAATGATCGCGCTGCAAAGAATGAAGGCCGTGCCGCATGATACGACCAAAATACCAACTGCCGACCGATGCCAGTGGGACGCCGCAAAACATTGGCCCTGACGTGGCCGCAGAAATGAGAAAGCTCAAAGCCTATCGAACAAGGTTAGGCCTCGTTTCAAAAGACGCGCTTCTTGTCGCGAAATTTCGCAATGGCTTCCTTCCCGAGGAAGATGATGATGGCTCCAGGGATTACGTATTGAACAAGAACCTGTATCACCAAGCGAATACTTGACCGGATATTCTCACGGATTTGGTCTTGAGGAGTCCACGGGTCAAAGTCGCGCCACCCAGCCCAGAGACAGGCAAGAAGAACCAGCGTCAGTGTGACGTAGAGCCACACTCTGTTGCTGCGCGGTGTATTAAAAGACATCCGAGTTTCCTCCTCGAGGCCTAACTAAGTATTAGGCGAACCGGAGAACACGGTCGGCGGTACGCCTATTCGGGTTTTTGGAAACGTAAATGTTGACAATCCTGTGGAGTTAGGAAAAGCAAACACGGCCTAAATTTTTCCGGATGGGAGTTGGGGACGGAGGGGTGAGGGCCTCAGTCTAGCAGTTTGGAGAACTGGGCATTGTCGTGTGCAAATTCATATCAAATGGCGAGGTAGAGGAGAGGATTGGCTGGATTCGGGTGGAGGGAAAGAGGCTTCCCAGGTGCCGGATAGGAGCGGAAGCGGAATGGGAAACCGGACTAGAGGAAGGTGATGGCGCCCTTGTCCCACAGGGCCAGCAGCAGATCGGCCGAACCCGTGTCGGCCTGGCCGGATTTCATGTATTGCACGTAGCGGAGGTCCCCTTCGCTGATGTGGTGGCGCAGCCAACCGCCCATGAAGGTGCTGACCAGCATGGCCATGGAATGGTCGTTCTCCTCGAAGCGCTGGCCCAGTTCTTCGAGCTTTTCCATCAGCAGTTGGTGCTCGCGGATGTGGGCGAGCAGGTCCGGAAAGCCGTGGTGGGACATGATCGCTTCTTCGGTGCAGAAGTGCTCCTGGGTGTCCTCCATCAGGGTCTGGACCAGCCCCCGGATTTCATCCTTGGCGACTTCGTGGACGACCGCATCCTGGATCCGGTCCAGCGCCGTGAACAGGCGCTTGTGCTGCTCGTCGATGATGGGGATCCCCGTCTCGTACTGGCTCTTCCACTCGAACTTGGCCTTCATGGCGCCCCCATCCTGCCTGCTGGACATGGTGGCCCATGTCCGGAAGGTTTCATACACCTTCAGTGGACTCAGAATCAGGTCTTTTCGCCAAGGGCGAACGATGGTTGTGACCGATTCACACCTTTTCAGTCGCCTCCAAGGCCTGATGTGACTGGGATCACCCGGCCTGGGCTCGCCTGCCCCCCGAGTCCCTCCGAAAACCCCTCCTTGGCCCCGCCCCGCCCCCGTGTTAACTTCGATATTCCCTATGCCCAAGGGGAGCCACGACCTGGAGAGTTGTCCGAGTGGTTTAAGGAGCACGCCTGGAAAGCGTGTAAAGGTGCAAGCCTTTCGGGGGTTCGAATCCCCCACTCTCCGCCAAAAAGGCCGCCAAATGGCGGCTTTTTTGGCGGAGAGGGGGGGATTCGAACGGCAATGGCGCGCAGGTAGGGCCAAGCGGAGAGCGCGAGAGCGCTCGTAGCTGGTCCGCCGAAGGCGGAGGCCCGTGCGCAGCCAGTGCCGCGGAACGGAGCGCGCAGCGCGGAGTGAATCCCCACGGCTAGCATGGGTCGAGATCCCGATCGTGTCCCAAGCGGCTTTTTGGCGGAGAGTGGGGGATTCGAACGGCAATGGCGCGCAGGTAGGGCCAAGCGGAGAGCGCGGGAGCGCTCGTAGCTGGTCCGCCGAAGGCGGAGGCCCGTGCGCAGCCAGTGCCGCGGAACGGCGCGCGCAGCGCGGAGTGAATCCCCAAGGCTAGTGTGGGTCGAGATCTCGATCGTGTCCCAAGCGGCTTTTTTGGCGGAGAGTGGGGGATTCGAACGGCAATGGCGCGCAGGTCGGGCCAAGCGGAGAGCGCGGGAGCGCTCGTAGCTGGTCCGCCGAAGGCGGAGGCCCGTGCGCAGCCAGTGCCGCGGAACGGAGCGCGTAGCGCGGAGTGAATCCACCTGCCCCGCCACCTGAAAGCACTGGAACCGCCCTCCTGATACCTTTGAATCATGACGTTTTGGCCCCCCTCCCCCAGGCTCGCCGCGGTGTATGCGGCTGCCTTCTTCTTGCTGCTGGTGATGGGGCCGGGGCGCGGCCCCTTTTCCCTGCGGCTGCTGCGCGTCTATCCCAAAAAAATGGGGTCAGCCCTGGTGGGATGGGCCGCCAACCGGACCCTGCCGGTCTTCCTGCGCCAACCGCTGCTGGGGCATTTCGCGCACAGCTATGGATTGGACCTCGCGGAGGCGGAATTGCCCTTGCAGGACTACGAAAGCCTCCAGGCGCTCTTCACGCGGCGCCTGAAGCCGGGCCGGCGGCCGCAGGACCCGATCATCCCCGGAGCCGTCAACAGCCCTGTGGACGGCCGCATCATCGCCTGCGGACGCATCGAGAAGGATAGGGCGATCCAGGCCAAGGGCCTGCCCTACCGGATCACCGAACTGCTCAAGCACGACATGGATGCTAAGCGGTTTGAAGGCGGCCACTATCTGACGCTCTATCTCGCGCCCAAGGACTACCACCGCATCCATGTGCCCTTCCGGGGCTGCGTCAGCGCCGTGGGCCGCGTGGAGGGCGAGCTGTGGCCCGTGAACGAGGCTTCCACCCTGAATGTCGCGAGCCTCTACGAGCGCAACCGGCGCGCCACCTGGGTCGCCTCCGGAACCGGCGCCGATGAGGGCCTCGAAGTGGCCGCGGTGCTCGTGGGGGCCACCCATGTGGGCGGCGTGCTCATCGACGAGGCCTGGCGGCAGGGCCGTGGATTGCCCAAGGACGGGGCGCTCCCGGTGCCGGATCTGCCCTGCGAGCCGGGCCAGGATCTGGGCTGTTTCGCCTTTGGAAGCACGGTGGTGCTGCTCGTCGCCGGGCCAAAGGCCCATGCCTGGAAGCCGGGACGGACGGATGGGGACGTGAAAGTCGGACAGCGGCTTGGAGCATTTGAATGACGGACGACCTTTTCGATCAGGAACCTCTCTTCGAGAGCGGGGGCGACCTCGCCGGCGCGCTGGAGGCGCTGCTGCTGGCCAGCGGCGAGGTGCTGGAACTGGCCCGGCTGCGCGAGCTGATGGGCCTGGGCGAAGGCGCCATCCGCCAGGGGCTGGAAGCGCTGGACGGCCGGCTGCAACCGCCCCGGGGATCGCGCCTGCTGGAAGTCGGGGGCGGCTGGCGGCTCGCCACGGCGCCCGAATATTCAGAACTGGTGGGCAAGCTCGTCACCACCATCCGCAGCGGGAAGCTGACGCCCGCCCAGATCGAGACGCTGGCCATCATCGCCTACCGCCAGCCCGTCACGGGCCCGGAAATCAATGAGATCCGCGGCATCACGGCCTCGGGCAACCAGCTCAGGACTTTGCTGGAACGCGAGCTGGTGGAAATTGCCGGGCGCAAGGCGGTGGTGGGCCGTCCGATGATGTATGTCACCACCCGGAAATTCCTGCTCCACTTCGGCCTGCAAAGCCTTTCGGACCTTCCCCACCTGGGCGATTTCGGCGAGGGCAATCTGGAGGCGATGGCATTGAGCCAGCTTGAACAACCCATGCCCGAAGGTTCGCTGTTCGACGGCGGACACGAGCTGGACGAGATCCCGCCCATCCCGCCCATGGAAGATCCAGAAGAAGGCCTTGATTCCGCCGATGAGTGAAGCGACCTACAAGGGCTGGGCGCGGCCAGGTCCCCTGCCGCCGGGCGGCGTGGCTATCGAACCCGGCGAAACGCTGGATTACCTTTGCGGGCATTTCCGCATGTTCCAGTACGAGAAGGGGCACCGCTTTTCCGTGGATGATCTGCTGACGGGCTGGTTCGGAACGAGATGGTGCCCAAGGCCCGAGCGCATCGCGGACCTGGGTTCGGGCATCGGCAGCGTGGGCATGGTGGCGGCCTGGCGCTGCCCTGGCGCCACGATCCACACCGTGGAAGCCCAGGAGATCAGCATCCGCCTCGCGCGCAAAAGCGCGCGCTACAACGGGCTGGAAGACCGCTACCACATCCACCTGGGCGATCTTCGGGAGGATGCGCTGCTGGAATTCGCCCCCTTCGATCTCGTGCTGGGATCACCGCCCTACTGGCCCGTGGGCACGCGCGTGCAGGCGGACCATCCGCAGGCCGTGCCCGCGCGCCTGGAGGTGCGCGGCGACATCGGCGATTACGCGAAAGCCGCGGTGAAGCTGCTGGCGCCGGGCGGCGTCTTCGCCTGCGTGTTTCCGCTGGACCAGGTCCAGCGCGCCGAAGCCGCCTACCAGGAAGCGGGCATGACGCTGCTGCACCGGCAGGATGTGATCTTCAAGCAGGGCGATCCCTACGGCGTCGGCCTTTTCGCCGGAAGCCGCGCGGCGGATCTGCCGGAGGGCCTGCGCGGCCATCCCGAGCTGCCCGGATTCGAAGCGCCGCTCATCATCCGCCGCGCCGATGGCAGCGTCCACCCCAGCATCGCCCGGTTCCGCCTGGGCTGCGGCTTTCCGCCAGGGCTCATTCAATAGCTTGAAGGGGCGCCACCTTGCCCTGGAAAATCCTGAAGGCTTGAGCGAGTTCCTCTGGCTTCAAGCCACCGGCCTCTGGTTCATCCATGATCCGTTTCCAGGGGCCCGGCGCGCCCCAGGCGTAATCGCCGAACACCACCACGGGCGTGCCTTCGCGAAGCACCGTGCGTTCGTCCGGCGCCAGGATCCAGGACTGGCACCAGCGGTAGATCCACTCGCTGTCATCGGCGGCCAGGCGCAGGCAGGCGTGGCTGTCGGGGTAGCCGGGCAGCTCGTACTGGTGGAAGGAGATCCCGTTCCAGTTGTGCAGGTTGATGTACCACTTCAACTGCCACTCATCGTTGAAGGTGCTGCGGCGTTCCTTCTGGCACCAGTTGGTGTGGTAGAGGCCGGTGAACGTGGGGCTGGCTTTGCGCCCCGAGGACACGGGCCCCCAGCGGACCATCCGGCCCGCTTCGTAGGCAGCCCAGGCCTGGAGGCGCAGGGAGACCGTGATCAGCTTGGGCTGGTCCTCCAGCGCTTTCCAGGTGGAGGGAAAGGGCGCGAGGGCGAGCCAATCTTCGGCTGACTCAGGCAGCACCAGGTTGTCCCCTTCCCTTGCGTGGCGGAGGTCGATGCGGTTGAGCTTCAGCGCTTCATCGAACCGTTGCGCCCCCATGGAATCCCGGAGTTTCAGCAGTTCCTTCGTCGTGGTGATCCGGTAGCTGCGGAAACGTGGGCCAGCCTTCGGCTTAACAGGTGCGTGACTGGATGGGGCCGGGGCCGGAATAGGTTTTTCGGATCGCCGCCGGTCGCAGGAAGCGAGGACCAGGACAAGGCACAGGCAAAGCAGCCGGAGCGGATTCCGGCCCTGAAAATGGCTCAGAGCCTGGGCGGGTGGACCTTCAGGGAAGGTCTGGTGGAATTCCATGGGAACGGCTTTACGCGTCCACCGCCTCCCTGAATCGCCTGGCTCCGGCGGCCAGTCCATCGGGATGGCTGTCGACCCAGCTGGCGACGATGAGCATGAAATCGCTGGATCCCACGGTGGCGAGGTAGTCGGCCAGGCCTGCGGGGTGCTTGCCGCCCTGGAGGATGGGCATGATGGGCCTGGCTCCCGCCAGGGGGCGGGTGGCCGCCTGCATGAGCTCGCGGGTGGCGTTGGCGGGATAGTCAGCCGTTGAAAAGGGGCCAGGCGTCACGAACCAGTCCGCGCCCAACTGGCGGAGCCAGCCGCACAGCACGGCATCCGAAATCCCCCAGCCCCCGTGCCGGGTGAGCAGATCCGAGAAGGTGTTGTGCGCCAGGATCGGGACTCGGGCCTCCCTGGCCAGGCGGGGAAGCAGGCCCGGGCCCTGGATGAAGGGGGCCACCAGCACCGCGTCCACGCCGAGTTCGCAGGCCAGATCCCAGCGGGGCTCCAGTTCCTCGGGCTCGCAAATCAGGTTCGCGATATAGAGCTTGGGCTCCCCGCTCTGGTCGCGGGCCTCGTCCCGCGCGCGGAGCATGGCCTGCACGTGGCCGCGGAAGGCGGCATCGTCGGGGAAGCAGGCCAGTTCGTCATCCTTGACCAGGTGGAAACCGCCGATCAGCACCTCCCGGTTGAGCAGGGCCATGGTGCTTGTGTCGAGACCCACGCCGGGGCGCATGGAGCGGCAGAGCAAAGGGCCTCGGGGATTCCCGAGCTTCGCCTGGATGCCTTGCACACCAAAAGCCGGGCCGGGGCCGAAGGAAGGCGGCAAGGTGGCATCGATGAGCCGGAAGCTGGTGAGGAATCCCAAGCGGGGCAGTTCGCCGACCACGATGTTCAGGACCTGGCTAGGGCGTCCCGTCAGGAGGCGGAGCGGGAAGGCCAGCTCGATGTCCCAGGTCGCGCAGGACTCGGACCCCGCTTCCTGCTCGGGATAGACCTCCGTGGAGAGGGAATAGCCGGGGAGCCTCCCTTCGGAAGCCACATCCGCCCGGCGGACGGAGCGCACGCGGATGGTCCAGCCCTTCAGGGGTTCCGGCGAGACGAAGCCTGGAATGCTCACGGTGGCCGCGCTCTGCTCCATCGCCATTCCGACGGCGGCCACCTGGGGATCGCAGGCCGCCGAGACCCGGTAGGTCACGGAGAGATAGTCCGCCGGGTCCAGATCCGGGGACCAGGCGAACAGCTCCGGGTGGGTTGATCGACCGAGGTTTCCGGAACTCATGCCAGCCACTCCTTCAATGATGTCGCCATTGCCCAATCTGCTTCGGTGGTCAGCTTGAGGTTGGTCTTCTCGCCTGGAACCGCACGCACGAGGAGGCCCGCCCGGAGGACGAGCTGCACGGTGGATTGTTCCGACCAGCCCTGCGCTTCGGCCTCCGCCAAGACCCTCAAAAGCAGGCTGCGCTCGAAGGCCTGCGGCGCCTGGAACACGCCGACCTGGTCGGGCCGGAAATGCTCGCGGACGATGCCGCCCTCGATCCGCGCGACGGGGACATCGGGCCGCAGGAAGGCCCCCGCGGCTCCCGTTTCCCGCGCGGCGGCCACCACGGCCCGCATGAGGGCTGCGGTGGCGAAGGGCCGGGCGGCATCCTGCAACAGCAACCAGGGTTTGGTGGAGGCCTGCGCCAGCAGCGCGATGGTTTCCTGGCGCGTGGCCCCCCCGGCGATGCCACGGCAACCGGGACAAAGGGATGCGAGCCGCTCGAGATGCTCCGGCGGCACGGCGATGATCACCTCGGAGCCCACCTCCCGGGCCTTGGCGGCCAGCCAGCCCACCAGGGGCCTGCCGTCCAATTCAAGGAAGGCCTTGGGTCCCCGGCCCAGGCGATCGCCGCGACCCGCCGCGGGGATCAGGATGCTCAGGTCAGAGTATGCAGAAGCTTTCACGTCCCCCCGCACCGTCATTGGGACTGGCCGGGAGTCTGAACGCCGTGGGCACGCGTATCGAACCGCGTATCGAACCGCGTATCGAGCCTCGTATCGAGCCTCGTATCGAGCCGCGCCTGGAGGTCCATCAGGAAGGGGTCTTCCTTGCGCAGGCGGATTTGTCCGATCAAGGCTCTGGCCCGGGCGGCCCTGCCTTCGGCGAGGGCCTCGAACAACCTGAAATAGCTCATGCAGAGGACCTCGGGGATGGACTCCGGAGTCCGCGCGGGATTGGACAGGATCGTATCGTAGTGGGCATCCGGAACCCGCCAACCAGGCCCGTAAATTTCAGCCAGGTACTGCTCCGGCGGATCCGGGACCTTCCAGTCCTGCCCCCCCCAGCACCAGTCCCGCAGGTCGAAGGCTTTCAGCCGGCAAAGAATGGGCAAAGGGCGGTTGTCCGATCCACAAAGGAGGCTTTCCCCTTCTCTCTTCAAGAAAAAAACATCCAGGGAGAAGTCCGAATCCACATGGGTGAAGCTCCGATACCAGGGGCGGTCCGAAGGCAAGGAACCCTGGACCCAAGGCACGGTGAATTCGCCGCCGGCGCAAAGGGTCTCGACCAGATGCGAACGGTCCACGTCCCAGGCCATGCCCAGGTCCAGGTCCTTGTCGTTGGGCAGGAGATCGCCATCACGGACCACTCCCAGCAGGGTTCCCGCGAGCAGGCAGAAAGCCATGCCTGCGGCGTCCAGCCGGGCTTTCGCGGCCAGCAAAGCCCTGCGGGCGCGATCCTGAGTGAAGGCTTTCCGGGTGGTTTCCGGGGCTGGAAAACCCTCCTTCTCCAACCGGCTGATGGCCTGCCGGAAGGCTTCGGTGGCCCCCTCCAGATCCCCCGCCTCCTTCAAGGCCTGGCCCTGAAGGACAAACCGTCCGGACGAGGCTGGGAGCAGGGCTTCGGCCTCCCGCTCCCGCCCGAGGGCAAAGAGCGCCAAGGCGGTATTTTGCCGGGCCGGCATCAACTCTGGATGAAGCGCCAGGGCCCGCTGGAAGGCGTTCAACGCGCCGTCTATTTCCCCGGCGTGGAGCAGAAGCACGCCCAGCTTGTTCCAGACAAAGGGCCGGCCGGGTGACAGGGCCAGGCTGCGTTCGAGGCAGGACCGGGCCCTCAGGCTCTGGTCGATCCCCACCAGCGCCACGCCCAGGTGGGCCCAGACATCGGCATCGTCTTTCAGCAGTTCTGAGGCCCGGGACAGGGTCTGCACGGCCTCCACGCAGCACCCGCGGTCCAGCAGGCCCAGGCCCTCCGAATACCTCCGCTTCCCCTCCGCCGCGGCGGGAATCAAGGACTGCATGGGGCCTGAAAACCAGTGGGACGTCATGGATGGCCGGGCCCTTTGCAAAACAAACAGTCTAAGCCGCCGCAGTCTAATAACCTGGTCATTCTGATGGGGCATCGGCCCAAGAGGCCGCGACAAGTTGACCTGAACCGCAGAGGTCATTTTGGCACGGCACCAGGCCCCGCCCCACACCTCATTGATCAGGCGCTTCGACTAGGCTGGCCGCACCCTTCCCACGCCACGCATCAGGACCCCCCATGAAACTCTTGTTCGCGCCCGACACCTCCGATCATCCGAACTGGGGCTGCCGGGTGATGGGTGCGTGGTTCAAGACGGCCTTGCTCGACAACGGGTTCTCCACCTCCTGGGTGGCCCCCAGCAGCTGGTTCATGCAGCAGCATCCCGCGCTGCCGGAGCTAGTCACCATGGCGGATCTCCACCGCTGCGCGCGGGAAGTCCAGGCGGGCAGGATCCTCCCGGATATCGCCGAGGTCCTCCGGCAATGCGACGCGGTGCTGCTGAATGGGGAGAACTTCATCAGGCCGGGGGCCCACAAGGGCAGGATGCTGCTGTTCCTCGCCTATCTGGCCAAGCAGGTGTTCGGGAAGCCATGCCTCCTCACCAACCACTCCGTGGACTTGGATGAGCCCGCCCTGGCCGAGATCGTGAAGGAGGTCTATCCCCTGCTGGATGAGATCAACTTCCGGGAGGACACCTCGGTGGAAGCCTGTGCTTCCTGGATGCGCCCGGGATCCTGGAAGGTGATTCCGGATGTCGCCTTCGCGGTCCCCGCGGCGCCCCTTCCGGAATGGAGCGCCCTGGGCTGCCGCGCGGACCACTTTTCCGCATGGCCCGATAGCGCCGCGGGGTTCGATCCGCGGGTGCCCTATGTGACGGTTTGCGCCAGCTCAATCTATGCCTTGCCTCAGCACCAGCGACTGGATGTGGTTCCGGCCTTCACCCGGCTTTGCCGCCGGCTGAACGAGGAGGTCGGACCGGTGGTCCTGGCGGCGCCCTGTGACGTCGACGCATGGATCATGCGGCGGGTCCAGGCCGAGACCAAGTTCCCTCTGCTCGGACTAAACCTGCCGGTGCGCCAGGCCATCGATGTCATCGGAAACGCGGCAGTCCACGTGGGTGGGCGCTGGCACCCAGGCATCTTCGCCGCGACCGGCGGCACGCCCTTGGTGACCCTGAGCGCCAATACCCACAAGGTCCATAGCCTGATGAAGCTGCTGGGGCTGGAATCCCCCGTTTTCGACGCACTGCGGCTGGACGCGCAGATCGAAGCCATTGTGGCCGAGGCCCGTTCCCATGTGGTGTCGGGTCCACCCCTTCGCCGCCGCCTGCTGGAGCGCAGCCGGGAGCTGGGCAAGCAGGCGGGCCGGAACCTGGATTGGATCCGCGCAAAGGCCGGCAGGGCATGAGACAAGCACGGGCCTGCGGCCGACCTACGGTGCAGTAACGCCTTCGACCTGCTTCGGAGCACCACCCATCGCGTCGGCCTGCGGCCGACATAGAGGCTCCGGCTCTGCGAACGTTGCGAGCAGGGAGGCTCCGCGTCCAAGAGCACAGCGAGTGGGAGCACGCACTGCGTGCGATAGCCGGAGGCGCCGAAACCCTTCGACTTTCCTCGGTCCACCACCCATCGCGTCGGCCTGCGGCCGACATAAGGCTCCGGCTCTGCGAACGTAGCGAGCAGGAGGGCGCACTGCGTGCGATAGCCGGAGGCGCCGAAACCCTTCGACTTTCCTCGGTCCACCACCCATCGCGTCGGCCTGCGGCCGACATAAGTCGCAGTAACGCCTTGGCCAAAAAAGCGTTGGCCAAGGCGTAACTGCGCCTAATCCTCTTCCTCGTAGTCGGCGTTGTGCCAGACGTTCTGGGTGTCGTCGTTGTCTTCGAGGGCGTCCAGCAGTTTCAGGAAGCTTGCGAGTTTGGGGCCTTCGAGATGGATTTCGTTGGCGGCGGCCTTGATGATCTGGGCTTCGAGCACAGGCAGCTTGGCTGCATCCACGGCGTCCTTGACCGCCTGGTAAGCCTCAGGAGATGTGGTGATGACCCAGGCGCCGCCCTGGTCCTGCACATCGTCGGCGCCGGCTTCCAGGGCCACTTCCATGACCTTGTCCTCGGAGACTTCGGGATCCACCGCGATCTGGCCCTGCTTTGAGAAGAGGTAGGCCACGGAATTCATGGCGCCAAGTTCGCTGCCGAACTTGGTGAAGCAGCTTCGGATCTCGGGCGTGGTGCGGTTCTTGTTGTCGGTGACGGCCTCGATGATGATGGCCACGCCGCCGGGGCCGTAGCCTTCGTATTGGACTTCTTCGTAGGTCACGCCTTCCAGTTCGCCGGTGCCCTTCTTGATGGCGCGCTCCCAGTTGTCCTTGGGCATGTTGGCACCCTTGGCGGTATCCACCGCCAGGCGCAGGCGCGGGTTGCTTCCGACATCTCCGCCGCCCAGCCGCGCAGCCACGGTGATCTCCTTGAGGATGCGGGTGAAGACCTTGCCGCGCTTGGCATCGGCGGCGCCCTTCTTGTGCTTGATGGTGGACCATTTGCTGTGGCCGGACATCGGAACTCCTTTTTATTTTCGGTCTCGAATGAAGCGTGGTTTGATCAGCGGGTCAATGCGGGTCGTGGTGATTCATGGCCGGGAGCTCCAGGGTCAGCCCCGGACCGAACGGCGGGATACGCGGGCGTAGGGCGGTGGCTCCACGCGGACCATGGGACGCTCCAGCATGAACTGGTACCACTGCTCGCCATAGACTTTCATCTTCATGGCCTTGTTGTTCTGCAGCAGGGTGCGGTTGCTCAGGAGGCGCTCGTCTCCCTTGCAGATGCTGAGCCCCTTGTTCAACACTTCGATGGCCTTGGTGCGGTCGCCCATTTCCCCCAGGACGAACGCATAGACCGCATAGAGCAGGCTTTCCTTCTTGCCGGTCTTCAGGGCCAATTCGAAGGTCTCCCGGGCCTTCTTTTTTTCGCCGCGCTTCCATTGGATGATCCCCAGCATGGCCTTGGCGATGTAGTGCTGCATGGAAGCCGAGCGCAGCAGGGGTTCGGCTTCGTCGTTCTTCTGGCGGAGGTATTGCACCACGCCGATCTGGCCGTCGATGGAGCCCTTGACCATGAACTGCCGGGCGGAAAATTTGTAGCCTTCCTTCATCACCTCGATGGCCGCGTCGAATTTCTGTTTCTTCAGCAGCTCGCTCGCCCGGCCGAAAACTTTTTCAAGCTCCTGCTGAACCTTCCTGCCCAGGTAGATGAAGAGGGCCACGCCTGCCACCAGGCCCAGGGGCGCGCCGATCCAGGAGGTGATGCCGAGCAGCTTCGTGAGTGCCACCAGGACCGCGGCGGCGCCAAGGCTCAAAAGCAGATTGATCACGAAGGCTCCGGCAGGAGGCCTGATTCAGGCCAAAGAGCCATGGTATCGCGATGGCGCGAAAGGGGCCATCACGGATGCCTGCCTGGCAGCTCAGGAAATCACGCCGCTCCTCGGTTTAGGCGCGCGTTTGCGGCGCGCGGCCTTGCGCAGGGGCGCCGGCGCCGCGCTCAGGCTGGGATCCTTGCGGGGCCGTCCCGGCCCGCGCTTCGGTTTGGAGGGATCGGCCTGCTTGGCCTTCACCTTTTGCGCCTTGGCCTTCCTGGGTTTGACCATGCGCTTGAGCGCGCCGGCGGCCCGGCCAGTGACCACCACCCGGGTGCCATCCTTCAGGACCTTGACTTTGCTGCCCGGTTTCCGCCCACGCTTCAGGCTCATGGGAAGCGGCTCCACCTCCAGGAATTCCCGCTCCAGTTGGGCCTGCAGGGCGAGCATTTCCCCTTTGTCCTTTTCATGGTCGTGGCCGCACAAGTGGAGAAAACCATGGATCACGAGCGTCTCGACTTCCCGACGCCGTGAAACCCCGAGCTTCCGGGCCATCTTTTCCGCCACGGGTAAACAGATAACGAGGTCTCCCAGATGGGGATAAGCTCCGGCTTCCGGTTCGGCCGGAAAGCTTAATACATCAGTTGTGAGATTGATTCCACGATGCTCCCTATTGAGCCTACGCATGTGGCGGTCATCCACGTAACTTATGGAAATGCCTTGAGCTTTCGATGCCAAGCGGTCCCTCAACTTGCGCAGGAGGAGACCTAAAGATTGTTCGCCGGGGCCGCGGAATTTACTTTTACTGGACCAGTCAATCTTGAAAGGTATCGTGCTTCCTTCCATGCCATCCTCCCTTTACCTTTGAAAGGCATTAACAAAAATCGCAGTTATACATAGGTTTGTCAATATCTCGTGTTGATTATTGAGGTCATTATTTTTTGCTGTTTTAATTATTTTTCTTCTTAATTATTTTTTAAACACTATTAACAATAATCTTAGAGCATAGACTGAAACTCATTGAAAATTTTGCTTCCTGTCGGCCACCAAGGCGAAATAACTTGGCCGTGAGTGCGGAGCCCCGCAATGGCGATCAAATAATAAAAAAGGGGGTGGACCGAGCGCGGAGCCCCTCCATCACGCAGACGGCCTGATCGGGGTATTGTTTCACATGGGTCCCAATCTGCCGGTAGAACTGCTCCCGAAGATCCAGGTCTACCTGGATCTGCTGGACCGTTGGAATCAAACCTACGCGCTGACCTCCCTGGCGCCGGCAGATCGGATGGAGGAGCTGATCCTGGATTCAGCGGCGCTCTTTCCGCTGGCGATGCAATTGCCGCCAGGCACCCGCGTGGTGGATTTCGGGTCCGGGATGGGGATACCGGCGGTGCCCTTGGCTCTTTTCCGTCCGGACCTGGACATCCGTGCCATGGACAAGGCCAGGAAAAAAATGGCTTTCCTTCGTCAAGTCGTGATGGAACTGGACCTGGAGAATCTAACGGTGCTGGAGGGCCGGGCCGAGGAGATCCCGCCCCAGGAAGCAGGGGCGGGCACGGCCAAGGCCGCGGGCTCACCAACCCTGTTGGCGGCCTGGTGGCTGCGGCATGGGCAGAAGGGCGCCCCGCTTTGGGCCCTGAAGGGTCCCACCGTGGAATCAGAGCCCATCCCGGAAGGCTGGGCCTACACCCTGCATCCCTACCGGCTTCCTTCCAGGGGACAAAGGCAGATCCTGGAAATGTACATGCCCTGATCCAGGAGCACTGGACCAGGGCATGTAGACAGATTTACGGGGTCTCAGCGCGTGACGAGATCGCCGATGACGATTTCCTCCGAGGACCGGACGATGCGGCACGTGGAAGTGGTCTCTCCCACCCGTACCACCAGCACCTGCCCCAGCACATAGTTGGTGGTTTCCGTCACGGCGTCCCGGGTGGTGCGGGATTCGGTCACCGGGAAGGTCTTCTTCCGGAGGGCGACCATCATGTCGCCGGCTTGAAGGCCATCGGCGCTGCCTTTGTCGATGATGATCAATTCGCCCTGGGCCGTAAGGCCATGGTTGTCGCGGGCATAAACAACCATGCCCAGGTCCTTGATCGGCATGGGTTCGGTGAGATCCGTACGGAGTTTCACTGGGATATTCGCGGGTTCCATGTAGGGGGCCACCCGATCCCCGATCAGGACGCCATCCATGCAGCGCTCCAGGATAGCGACAGATCCCTTGGGCAATGCGATCGTCACGCGAAGCACCCCGACCTGCTGGACCACGTCGCCAAGGGGGTGGCGGCGCTGGAGATCGGTGGGATGGAACAACTGCTTGGCCCGCACCTGCAGGATCAGGAAGCGATCCCCGGCCTTGAGGCCCTTGTCCTGTCCACCATTCAAGTAGACGGTTTCACCGTCCCCCAGGGTGTTGCGTTCCGGATGTTTCGTGCCCGTGATGCGGAGCGCGCCCAATTCGCGGAACAGGGCATCGGAGCCTTTCGGCGCCAGGTAGGGCATCTGGATGAAATCCTGGAAACCAAATCCCAGTTCATCCCGGTGATGGCTCTCGATCCTGCGCCGATCCGGAGGCAGTTGGGCCACGTCCTGGGGCGCGGCGACTTCAGGCGTCTCGCGCGGCGGCGGCGTGCCCGGGGCCACATCCTGCACCTCGGGGGGCACATCCGCTTTACCGGCCGTGCTGATGGGCTTCTTGGAGCCATCCACGAGCAGCGGATCGCCGGGATAGATCCAATGCGAGTCCTTCACCCATTGATTCAATTCCCAGATTTGCGGCCAGGCGCGGGCATTGCCCAAATAACGCCCGGCGAGCCCCCAGAAGGTGTCGCCCTTCTGCACGATGTGCAGACGCTGGCCTTCGGGAACGTTGATTTCTTTGGGATAACTCCACCTGGATTGATGTTCGGCCACTTTTACCGCACCTGTCTGGGGGGCTTCCTGGGCAGGGGCTGGCGTGGCGGCCGGGGCCTCGGGTTTGGGGGCATCTTGGGCGGCAAGACCGAGGGTTAACACCGTCAGCCAAGGCGCTACGGCAAGGGGGCGCAGCCACTTGTGTAAAACCATCACATTCTCCCTAGGGTTAGGTTACAAAGATTATAGATCGTCCAATCGAATCATGTCGGAAAAAGCTTTTGACCTGTCGTCCAGGTCCTTTTTTTGGACCGTTTCCAGACGGCCGGTCCCAAATTGCTCCACGGTGAAACTGGCCATGACGGTACCGGTGAGAACCGCGTGTTTCAGGGCTGGAAGGTCCATTCTGCCGAGTTGGGCGAGTTTCCCAAGAAATCCGCCCGCAAAAGTATCCCCCGCGCCGGTGGGATCCTGAATGTCCTCGAGCGGGTAGGCAGGAGCCGAAAAAACACAGTCTTCGGTCATGAGCACAGAACCGTATTCGCCCCGTTTGATGACCAGGATCTTCGGCCCGAAACTCAGGACCCGCCGATAGGCCTTCAACAGATTGTGTTCGAGCGTCAATTCGCGGACCTCCATCTCATTCACTAGCAAGATATCTACCTCTTTGAGGACTTCCGCCAATTCCTTGCGGGAACCCCGGATCCAATAATTCATGGTGTCGAGGGCCACCCACCGGGGCCGTTCCACCATCTGGTGGACCACATCCAGTTGAAGACTGGGTTCTATATTTCCAAGAAACAGATACGGGGATTCCCTGAAGGACGGCGGCAACTGGGGATGGAATTCAGCGAATACGTTGAGTTGCGTATCCAGGGTCGTAGCCTCATTCAATTCATCGCCATAGGAGCCCTTCCAGCGGAAACTACGGCCCGGCGTCTGTTCCAACCCGGCCAAGTCGATGGAACGGCCTTCGAATACCGCCCGGTGGCTGGGCGAGAAATCCGTTCCCACCACCGCCACCAATTGCGTCGAGGTGAATAGGCTGGCGCTCAGGGTGAAGTAAGTCGCGGATCCCCCCAGCAGGTTTTTCCTGCTCCCCGCTGGAGTTTCAAGATCATCAAAAGCAACACTTCCAACAGCCAACAGGCTCATCGCAGCTCCACACAGGTCTGAATGGGGATCAGTATTCCGCTTCCAGAACCGTCTCAAAATACCTTCGCATTCCTGGTGTTTTGGCACGGTCCCTTAGGCCGATCCGCCATTATCAAGGTCCGGGTTGTTTGGTCGCAATGGCTTATGCGGAGGGTCGGAAGCCTGGCTCAAATAGAGGATCCAGGCCTGGGCTCCACCCATGGGGATCGGGGCCTGGGCATAGCGGCTGATGAATTGGGCCTGGGGAGTGGTCAGGAAAGCCAGGAACCCTTGTTTGAGCGCCTCGTTGGGCCCGAGCATCACCAGCAGGGTCCGCCAGCGCAGGGCCAGACCGTCGCGGATGCGCTCCTTGAGCCGTTCTTTCGCATCGTTCAGGCTGTGCCGCCGGAGATCCAGCGTCCCGTCCACCTCGATGGCCATGCCGGCGGCGAGATGGATGAGGATCGGGGCCGACCGGGGGTGGGGCTCCTCCGGGGCCACAAAGGCGTTGCCGGGATCGCCATCCCCAGGTTTGGGAGCAGGCGGCTGGGGTTCTTCGAGGGGTGGCTGGGCTGCCGGGGAGCGAGTCTGGCTCTCCTGAGGCAGGGGCGGGTCCGCCACGGCCGGCACCGGATCCGCGGGCCGAACCGGGGCCGAAATCACCGGATTTCCGGCAAAAGGACGCAGGCCCTTCAGGTCTCCGATGGCCTGGTTGAAATCGCTGCCCGATGCCTCGATGGCGGGGGATTTCATCGTCTTGTTCGAAGCAGCGGACAAACCTGGGTCGGGAGCGGAGCCGGAGCCCGTCCCTGGGCCCGGAAGGCTTGGAACGGGGGGCGCCGGGGGCACCGCGACTCCGCCCATCGCTTGCAGGAACAGCAGATCCGCATCTTCAAGCGATTGGCTCGAAGGGAGCGGCGGAGGCGGTTTGGGCGGGGGACCGACAGGTCCCGGATCCGGCTTCAATTGGTGTTTTAGCTGTGCTAAATCCTGTTTCCAGACCATTTTTTCATCTCGCTTTGGGTCCAGTTTAATCCACAAGCTGACCCTCGGCACGTTTCAATGCCGTTGCATCCACGCAACGGCCCGCGGCAAAAAGTGCCATAGAACACGCAGAGAAGGATTGCTTAAATATTGTCGTTAATTATTTTAATATTTATTGGCATGGCCCTGGCTATGCACAGAGAAGGAGGTAACCATGCGAATTTTGAGACTTTCCGCCTTGGCACTTGTCCTCGGCTCCACCTCGGGCCTCATGGCCCAGGATCCCCACCTGGGATTCGGCATCAACCTGGGGTTCCCGACGGGGGATTTCAGGAGCAAGACCTACCCCCCCAACGCGGAGGTCCAGGCGGAGCAGACCGATGGCCATGACGTTGGAATCGGCGGGCAGATGACCATCAGCTTTCCCGTCGATCCGACCTTCGCCATCCGGATGAATTTCAACATCATGTCCACCAACGGCACCAACACCGCCGCTGGGTACAACGATCTGACGCTGAAACACGAACTGTTCGGGATCGGCGGGGACATGCAGTTCTTCCTCAACGGCGGGGCGCTGAGGCACCGGGGCACCTACCTGCTCCTAGGGGCCTCGGCGGACTTCGAACGCTTCGACCGCAGCGAGGGCTCCAACTGGGACTGGTGGAGCGACACGCCGACCGACACCACCCGCAAGAGCCGCCTGGCCGGAACCGCGGGCATCGGACACAGCTTCGGCTATGGCGGCGGCACCCGGTTCAGCCTGGAAGTGACCTTCCACAAGACCCTGACCGGCAACGACATCATGAAAAAAGAGCCGCCCTCGGCGGACTTCATGAAAGTCAGCTTCGGTTGGGTGTTCTAGAATTTCATGCCCTAAAAAAAGCCCCGCATCCGCGGGGCTTTTTTCATGCTGATTTCTTTTTCCGCCGCTTGGGTGCCGGCACGGGTTTGTCCTGGTTCTCGGGCGGGTCCTCGATGCCCATCAACCCGTTCACGAATCGCTGGCAGTCTTCGTTGGAGGCATCCAGCTTCCGGAGGCGCCGCCCGTAGGACAACCGGTCGAAGCGCGGTTTCGCATCATCGGATTTCACCTGCTCCAGCTTGTCCGCCACGAACTTGCCCACGGAACCGGCCTGGGCGATCTCCAGTTTCTCCTTGGCGATGAACCCGTTCCATTCCGCCGCGGATTTATCGAACAGCAGCTTGTCTTCGCCAAGCCGGGAAAGAATCCCTTCAATCGTCCGGAGCGAAGTTTCGCTGTGCTGGATGGCTTTCTTCCGCTCCTCCAAAGCGACCTTGAGCTGCTGGCGGGTCTTGAGCTGGGCTTCGGTCATCCCCGCCTGGGCTTCCAGTCCCTTGAGGCGCTGCTCCTGGTCCGCTATCTCCTTTTTCCACTGCGCCAGTCGCTCCTCATGCTGCTTCTGGATGGGATCCAGCGTCGCATGGGCCCGGCTGGCGTTTTCGGCGGCCGATTTCCCGGCCGCCTGCAGCATGGCCAGAGCCACCTCCCATTCCCCCTCGAGGACGCAGGCCTTGGCTCCGAAATTCCGCACCGAGGTGAGCGCGTACATCTCGTTGTAGTCCGAAGCGTTCACGGACTGGGCTTCCTTCTGGAGCAGCGCATCCACCGCCTGGCGCACCGGCGCGGCATCGCCCCGTTCCAAGGCCGCTTCCCATTGGGGCCGCAGCGTCACGAGGCGATCCGTCAAGGTCTGGGAAAAGGCCGGCAGGACTGCCAGCGCCATCACCGCCGGGGCAAAGCGTTTCATGGACTCAGTTTCCCTTCTTTTTCTTGCTCTTGGCGGGGGCCTTCTTCACGGGTTCCGCAGGCGCTTTGCCAAGCAGCACATCCAATTGCTTCATGGATTTCTTGTTGGCCGGATCCAGGAACAGGAGGCGGTTCACGAAACTGATCTTGTCCGCCTTGGAAGTCCGGGTGTCCAGGTTCGTCGGGTTCATCACCGCGTTCACATACTTGATCTTGTCGCCCTTGAACTGGGGGGAATCGATCTGGTCCTTCTCCGCCTTGATGCTCTTCTCGATGCCGCTGATGGGTCCGTCGAAATGCTCTGCATCCTCCTTCAATCCGTCCAGGATGCCCTGGAGCTGGACGACCGCCGTGGGGCCCTTCCTCACGTTGTCTTCATGGGTCTTGAAGTTCTTCAATTCCACTTCCTCGGACTCGCTGCGTGCGGCCTTTTCCTGCAGTTCCTTCCGGCGGGCCGCCCCTTCTTCGAGGTAGGTCTTGCCGGTGCTCTCGGCCTTCTTCCACATCTCCATGGCCGGCGCCAGGGCCTCGGTGGTGCCGATGGAGTTTTCCTTGGCGATTTCCTTGGCCGTGTTGAAGTATCCGACAGCCTTGTTCCAATCACCGACCATCACCGCGGCCTTTCCGGCCAGGGTGTAGACGCTCATCAACGCGCCGAATTCCGAGGAGCTGGCGATGCCCTTGGCCGGGGAGGATTTATCGAATGCCGGCTTATTGACGGGAATCAGGGCCTCGGCCTTGGCGAGGGCCTGTTTGCTGTCGAAGTCGGCCATCAATTGGTTGATGGCGGGACTCTCCGCCTTGAACCGCTGCGCCAGGGTCGGTGCCGGATCCTGGGCTGCGGCGGCGGAAACCAGAGCTGGGATGAGAAAAATCGCCTTCATTCGAATCTCCTAGTTGAACCCACTAGCGTACACGGGAAAAGGCTCCAGGATCAGGGTTCAGACGATTCCAAGCCAGGGAACAGGAAAGCGTGACCACGCGGTGGTTGATCAGCAATCCGCTCTCAATATCCTCGCGCAAATCATAGAAAAAATATCGGGGAGTTTGGCCGGGCGCGGCAAACCGCACGACCAGCGCTTCCGTGGTGGCGCCGGGAATCGTGGCATGGACCCAGCGCCGGCGGGCGATGGACACCGGAACATCCGGAAGCAGGGTCTGGTTGGAACCCGGAAGGTCCGGCGCAGCCTTCAGCAGGGTTTCCGGATCGGTTTTCCGGAGGGTTTGGATCGGCCCGGCCCACAGCCGGAGCTGCGTGCCGGGCGGGAGATCCCCCACCGCCAGGGTGAGCCTGACCTTGGCCTGATCCACGGAGCTGGGTTTCCCCCAGAGGAAGAGCGCCCCCCCGGAGAGGCCGAGCAACAGCACCCAAAGGCCGTAGAACCACCGCCGGCGCCTGTGCACTCCGGATTCGCCGAATTCAGGAAACATTCCAGTCCTTTCAATCCCTGAAAGAGATATTGGGGCTTCGATCAAGAATCAAGTTCACCAGGCGCTCGATCTCATCCACGACCAGGAAGCGGATCGGGGAGGGCGGATCGAGGGATGCCCCCTCCGGGTCCCTGCCATGGCCCAGGATCACGAACAGCGGTCCGGAACGCCTCAGGGTGCCGACCTGCTTCCAGGAGATGCGCCCGGCCCCGAGCCACCGCGCGAACCGCCTCGGCAGGAAGGCCAGTTCCACGGCGATGCCGAGCTCATCCACGAACACCTGGGTGCCTTCGATGAGCACCAGCGCCAGGATGGAGGCCAGCAGCAGGATGCCGGCCACCAGCACCGCCGCGATCGCCAGGGTCATGAGCAGCCAGGCCATCCACGGATCGTCCCCCACCGCCCGGGCCTCGACGATCACCTTGTGCAGGATCGGCATCTGCTCCAGCAGCGAAGCCAGGGCCCGCGCGCCCACCAACCAGGACCCCGCGCAGAGCAGCAGGGCCAGTGTGCGTTGCAGCGGGCTGGGCCGGAAGACCAGCGGGGTGGCCGTGCTCAAAGGGCCTCCTCCATTTCCCCTAGGATCGCCAGGGCAGCCGCGGCCGGGTCCTTCGCCTGGGTGATCGGCCGGCCCACCACCAGCCAGGTCGCGCCGTTCCTCAGGGCCTGGGCGGGGTCCATCACCCGGGCCTGGTCCAGGGCCTGTTCACCGCGGGGACGGATGCCCGGCGTCAGGCGGTGGAAGGATTCACCGCAGGCCTCCCTCACGGCCCCGGCTTCCTTGGCTGAACAGACCACGCCATCGCAGCCGCATGCCTTCGCTAGTTTCGCCAGGTGGAGCGCGAGGTCCCCGGGGTCCTCCAGGGAACCCATCCGGACCAGGGCCTCCCGGTCCAGGCTCGTGAGGACCGTCACCGCCAGCAGTTCCGTCCGCCCTCCGGCGGCGCGGTGGACCCGCACCGCTTCCACAGCGCTCTCCATCATCTGGGCGCCCCCCGAAGCATGGATGTTCACCAGGCGCGGATCCAGCACCAGCACCGCCTCCAGGGCGCGCCGGACGGTGTTGGGAATGTCGTGGAATTTCAGATCCAGAAAGATTGGCGCGTAAGCCTGCAACTCTTTCACGAAGGCCGGGCCCTCGGCGCAGAAAAGTTCCAGGCCCACCTTGAGCATGCCCACCTTGCCTTCCAGCCGCCGCGCCATCGCAAGCGCCTCCCGCGCTGATGGCAGATCCAAGGCCACCACCAAACGCTCTCGGCTCGAACTCTGCATCTGGCACTCCCGGATCGAATAACATTCTCCCAGAAAGCTTCCGCCGCGCGACTCCGCCCATTCTGATACAGGCTCCCGATGATCCCCTTCCCTTTCCCCCCGCCGGTGATCCAAGCGCCCAGCCGCGTGCTGCCTCTGAACGAGGCCGTGGAACAGGTGCTGCAGGATTTCGATGCCGAGGATCCGGCTGTCCCCTTGCGCGATCCGGCCGTCCGGCGCGCGGACCGGCCTTCGCTCCAGTGGCTCCGCGCCGCGGCCCTGTCAGACCTTCCCCGCAACCCGTTCCGCAAGGGCACGCGCTCCTCCGCGGAAGCGGAAATCCTGCTGGCGCTGCTGAATTCCGATCGGTCCCAAGCAGGGACCGTCGACCCGCTGCTGCAGAAGCTCAAGATCCAGGAGCCGGGTACCGCCATGGCGCTCTGGCGGTGGGCGAGGCGCCAGGAGCGGCTCCAGCCATGGAATCCCGCGACACGGCGGTCGTGGGAGGACAAGCTCCTGGCCAAGGGGGTGCCCTCGATGCTGAACGGCTATGCCCTGCGACACGCCCTTTGCTGGGCCCTGGCCGAGCAGGATGAAGCGCGCTTCGCGGCCCTGAAAGCGGCCTGGGCGCAGGAATCCCCCTCGCTTTTCGCATCCTTCCAAGGCCTGTTCGGCTGGTTCGGCGCAATATCTCCGGAGCTGCGGCTGTGGCGGCTGCCTGGCCTGGAATACCAGGACCGGCGCCTGGACCTGCTGCTTGCCGCCGACGGGAGCAGGACGCGGCGCATCTGGATCTCACCCGATATCGGCTCCTGGCAGCACCTGCCCGCGGGCACGGCCTGGATCGTGCCCAGCGCCACGGCCACCAACAGATCCAACGAGACCAGCCTGAACCCAGCCGAGCAGGCGAGCGGAACCTCGCTCTCGGCGACCTTGACCATCGCTCAGCGCCAGGCCTACTTCGCGCCTAGCCGCACGGACTTCGAAACGTTGGGCCTGGTCTTCTTCCCGATCCTCATCGAACTGGACCCGAAGGGCGCCATCCAGGGCATCCGCATGGGCGACGCAGCGCCGCCAAAGCCCTAGCCGATCCCGCAGCCCTGCAGCAGGCCCGTGATGGTTCCCCAGACCATTTGGCTCCAATAGTGGAATCCACGCCGGGCGGGCTTGGCGGTGTAGGTGGCGTGGAGGCGGTCCTTCAGGATCGGGTAGTTGCCATCTGGATCCAGCACCGCGGAGGCGATGGGGCTGTCGATGCCGTCGGATTCATCGAAGGTCTTCCAGCGCTCCTTGCCATCCCACACGAGGTTCAGTTCCTTCTTGTTCTCCAGCCAGATCCGCAGCTTGAGGGGCCGGACCAGGCTGCCCCGCCTCGTCAAGGTGATGAATCCCCGGTGGCCCAGGGAGGTGGGCTGGGGCGGCGAAAACACGGGCCCCTTGGGGCCGTCCATCCATCCTCCGGCGGTGATTTCCACCTTGCCCACTTTCGAGATCGCGTAATCCAGGGTGTCCGTGCCCTCCACAAAGTCATGCCAGAACTGGGCCAGGTCCCGGCCGGAGACCCGTTCGGCGATGCGCCGGAAATCCTCGCGGGTGGGATGCTTGAATCGCATCTCCGTGGCGTAGGCGCGCATCACCTCCTCCATGAGCGGGCGCCCCAGTTGCGCTTCCAATTGCTTCAGGATCTGGGTGGCCTTCGAGTAGGCGGTGGTGCCGTAGCTCTCCCAATCCCGGTCCTTGTAGCCGGGCTGGACGAGGGGATCCACCGAGGGAGCCCTCCAATAGCCGCCCCACTCCAGGAAATCCGCCGGCACATGGAAACGGCGGCTGCCGAACAGCGATTGATAGCGGTGTTCCGTGGCCTTGTAGGTGAACCAGCTCGTGAACCCTTCATCCATCCAGGGTTCCTCGAATTCGTTGGAGGCCAGCATCCCGTAGAAATACTGGTGGCCGAACTCATGGATGCTGACCGTCTCCGGAAGGATCCGCTGCCGGAAAGGATCGAAGGTGACCGAGCTGGCGGTGATGAAGGTCGGGTACTCCATGCCGTCGGCGCCGCTCGCGCCCTCCGGCGTGTCGACCACCGTGAGCGTCGGGTAGGGATAGCTGAAGTACCAGTCTTCGGAAAGCCGCAAGGCTGCCTCCACGGCCTCCTTCTGTCGCTTCAGGGTGTTCAGGTGGTTTGGCTGGAAGAAGTAGAACACCTGCACCTTCCGGTAGTCCTTCCGCTCCACGGCCCAACTGCCCTTCGGCATCACGGCCCAGGCGAAGTCATGCACATCCTCGGCGTGGAGCTTCCAGATGTTGTGGAGCTTGCGGTCCGGATCGGGCCGCGCATCGAAGGCCTTGCCGTTGGGATCCACGTATGGAATGGCGGTGCCGGTGTGCGCGAGCCTGAGCAGGTTCGGCATGGACAGTTCCACATCGTAGGTTCCGAAATCCGAGAAGAACTCGGTGAAGGCATGGTAGGCCTCGCAGCTCCACTGCTCGCCCTGGTAGACGCCCACCTTGGGGAACCACTGCCCCGACATGAGGAAATGCCCCGCCCACCCGCTCCGGGCGAAGACCCGCGGGTAGCGGTTCTCCCAGGCGACTTCCACCTCGATGCTTTCGCCCGGCTGCACCTCGCGGGGCAGCTTCACCCAGTAGACGGTCTCGTCCTTGCCGTAGTGGCCCTGGAGATCGCGCCCCTCCATGCGCACCGAACGCAGTTTGCAATAGCCCCAGGATTGCTGTTCGTCCTGGGAGCGCAGCGTGTCGCCCCGCAGTTTCCCGCCGCTCTCTTTCACGAAAAGGCTCTGGGGCCCCTTGAAAGCGTTCAGGTAGAGGTGAAGCGGGAAGTCCCGGGTCGCCTTGGTTCCCGCATTCCGCCAGGAGATCACTTCCTTCGCTTCAAGGGTCTTCTCCGGCCAGTTCAGCGTGCCTTCGATGCGGTAGTTCGCGATGCGCGGCGACAAGGGCTGATCGAACCATTTGTCCGGAGTCCACGCGGAAAGCGGGGCCCAAGCCGTACAGATCAGCAGCAGCAATCGGCGCATGAAAACTCCGGAATCCAACCAAGCCATCGCACCAATCTAGCGCAACCGCCCGAAGTCAGCGTCCCACTCTTCATCCATCCCCCAATGTCCCGCCTTGCCTAATCCCACGCGGCTGATACACTGATCATTCCGGCGCGGGGTGGAGCAGTCCGGTAGCTCGTTGGGCTCATAACCCAAAGGTCGCAGGTTCAAATCCTGCCCCCGCTACCAACACAGGACCCGGTGATCGCCGGGTCCTTTCCTTTTCCCAGCAACCGAAAACGTCTCGGCAGGATTTGAACCTGCGATCGAGATGGCGCGCAGGTAGGGGAAGGCGAAGGGCGCGCGAGCGACCGCAGCCGGTCCGCGGAGCGGATCCCCGTGCGCAGCCAGCCCGCGGGTTTTGCCAGAAGGCAAAACCAGGTTCAAATCCCACTGCTTCATTGGCCCAAAAAAGGAGCCTGTCCTTAGCTAGCCCGCCGAAAATTTCCATGGCAGGATTTGGACCTGCGATCGGGATGGCGCGCAGTTAGGGGAAGGCGTAGGGCGCGCGAGCGACCGCAGCCGGTCCGCGCAGCGGATCCCCGTGCGCAGCCAGCCCGCGGGTTTTGCCAGAAGGGCAAAACCAGGTTCAAATCCTGCCCCCGCTACCAATCAAAGGGCCCAGTGATCGCTGGGTCCTTCGTTTTTCCGTGCCGCCGAAAAAGTCCATGGCAGGATTTGGACCTGCGATCGGGATGGCGCGCAGGTAGGGGAAGGCGAAGGGCGCGCGAGCGACCGCAGCCGGTCCGCGCAGCGGATCCCCGTGCGCAGCCAGCCCGCGGGTTTTGCCAGAAGGGCAAAACCAGGTTCAAATCCCGATGTTCCCCCGCTACCAACAAAGGACCCGGTGATCGCCGGGTCCTTCCTATTCTCCGCGAGCCCGAAAACGTCAGGGCAGGATTTGAACCCCCCCCGGGCCGCCGGGGGGGGCGCCCGGGGGGCCCCCCCCCCCCGGCCCCGGGCGGGCGGGGCGCGCCTGCGTCGCGATGGCGCGCATGGGAAGGCGTAGGGCGCGGGAGCGACCGCAGCCGGTCCGCGAAGCGGATCCCCGTGCGCAGCCAGCCCGCGGGTTTTGCCAGAAGGGCAAAACCAGGTTCAAATCCTGCCCCCGCTACCAATCAAAAAAGCCGACTGTAAGTCTGACTCCAATCAAGACTCGAACGATTGCCTATTGGGTTAAGTGAATCCGAAGTCCAATATCGTCCTCGGGGGACCACTGGAGGTTCCATATTGCAATGCCCTTGGAGAACAAGATGAGAAGGAAAATTCTCCCCTCCTTTATCTGCCTCCTGGCCGCAACCGAACTTCTCGGATTCGGTTCCGGGCCACCCAAGCAGGGCGCGCCCGAAAAAAAGGCGACTTCGCAGAACCTGAAATACTACGATGACCTTTCCGGCGTGGAAGGACGAATACCGCAAGCCGTTGTCGCGGCCGTCACGATTCCCGCCAACCCGGATGGACTCCCCGTCACGGCGAAGGCGCTTCCGCTAGACAGCATCAAGGTCTATCAAAAGGACAGCACCTATTCCTGGAGAACCAGCGGGGAGATCCTGAAGGAGCTCGGATCTCTCAAAGATACGATTGCGTTGGTGTGCACCTACAGCTACGCACCCAACGAAAAGATCGTGCTACCCAGGCTTTCCGGGTGTACCTACCTACCCAGGGTTGTTCGGCGGTGGCAAGCGGAAGGCATAAGCCCCTTCGCTTTCGCCTTGAGCGGATTCCAGAACTTGAATCAGGGCATCTACGCCCAGTCCAGCCGGACGGCGGGGATGGAAGGATTCGTCGGCGCGTCAGGGACGGGACAAGTGGCTTACATCTGGCTGCTCCCGAATCTGGTGGCAGGTTACGAAATCGCATTTCCCCTGGATTTCTCAAGCGGCAAAGATAAGACCGTGCGGAAGGTGGGCCTTCGGTTGGAGATGCCCGTGGTCACCGACCCGGCTCTGTTGGAAAAGATCGCCTTGGGTGAAAAAGCCGCTGAACACGACTGGACTCTGAAACGCCGGGCCGAAATCAAGAACATCACCGATGAAACCGCGCTGTCGGAACTTGTGGCTTCGGAGAAGAACCCGCTCTTGCAGACCGCCGCCGCTGACAGGCTTGCCGATTTGCGGGACACCGCCGCCAGAAATCTCGCCGCCTCCCGCGCAGATGCCGTGGGCAAAATTACGGATCAGGCCCTTTTACTGAAGATCGCCTGGGAGGACGAAGAACCCGTGGTGCGCCGCGCTGCCGTCGAGAACCTTACCGACCAGGCGGCGCTGGCGAAGATCGCCTTCGAAAACTCCGCGGTGCCTGCTCGGATCGCCGCGGCCGCGAGGCTGACCGACCAGGCCCAGCTCGCGAAGATCGTCATCGAGGACAAGGAATGGGGGGTTCGCTATGCGGCCATCAGGGGAATTCGCGATCAGGGCCTTCTGGTCACCATCGCCGAACGGACTGGATTCACACCCGCGATCGAGCGGTTGACGGATCAGGCCGTGCTCGCCCGCATCGCCCTAGGCCATCCGAACATGGTGCCCCGCGAGGCGGCCGTCCGAACCCTCACCGACCAGTCGGTTCTGGCGAAAATCGTTGTAGAGGAGCGCTGGTGGCCGCTCCGTAAGCTGGCCATGATGAAACTCACGGATTTGGCGCTGCTGGAAAAAATCGCCGAAGGGAATGAGAACTGGGAGGTGAAAGATTTTGCCAGGGCGCGCCTCCGCCAGCTTCGGCGATGATGCCCTCGTCGAGGTTGAGGGTCTTGGTTTGGGAAATTTGGGTTTCGAAAGGGATTCCACACTTGTCAGTCCCAATCCATCTCGACCTGCTTCGGCATGAGGTGGCCTTCGATCACCGTTGGAACCGCATCGGGAGTTTGGGCTTTGCCGGGTCGATGCGCCAGGGCCCGCGCTTTCCTTGTAGTGACACTCCGAAGGCGCGGTTCGGGCGACATGGGAGATCCCGAACCGGCGGCACGGCTCGCTTTCAGCGCGGTGATGAAATCATCCGGCTGGAGGGCGGTCGCGATGCCCCAGCGGCGGGAGATGGCGGACATTGATTTCTGGACTTCACTGAGTCTTTTCTCATCGAGGATCCCTGCATCCACGAGGTCCAGCGCCTCATCGGCATTCATCTGCGGCCAGTTGAAGGGCGAATTCCCCAAGGAGGCGCTGAGGATCAATTCCGCCCTCCGGTAGAAGCTCGACGCGGTGTGAGGAGGTCCACCGGACAACTCCTGCCGCAGGGCCGCAAGGGTGTTCTCGAGTAGCCATGCCAAGCGCCGTTCCAGACCGTATTCACGGAATTGGGCACTGAGCTTGTGCAGGTTGATGCAGTCGATGTTGCGGACCAGGACCGGTGCGAGCGAAGTGATGAGATCAGGCGACTCCACGCCGAGCAGCGCCTCCTTGACCACGTCTCCAGCTTCTTCAAGGCGCTCGCTTGGGAGGACATCCGGGAGTTCCTGAAGGTGGGCCGCCCCGAGGCGCGCCAACGCATTCCCGATCCCGGAGCCGGCTCCGCTCTGCTTTGCCGCGAAATGGGAGATCGGGACATTGAAGAGCCGCAACATCTCCAGGAACTGCTCCGCGGTGAAAGACCCCTGCCCCCGCTCGATTTCAGAGAAGCGCCCTTGCGACAATCCCAGCTTTTTGGACAGCTCCGCCTGGGTCCAGTGCCGGCCCACCCGCAAGGCGCGGATCTTCTGGGCGATCTCGGATCTGGCTTGGTTCCGCGTCGCGATTTTCATATTGATATCCAAATAATAATATCTTATATATCAATAATTTAATTCTATAGATGGAAATGTCAAGGTTTACTTCGCTAGCCTGGAGATGAACCCGGCAGGGCCAACAGCGGGAGACACGTTGGCGCGGAGGAATCCCTCAGCGCCGCCCTCCTTCGGGTAGGATGGCCGCCGCGAAATCAATGACGCACATGTGGCGGTAGGTGCGGTGGGGGGCGATGGCCGCTCCAGCCACCTTGAGGTCGTGATTGAAGATGTTGCGGCGGTGGCCCCGGTTGGCCACCCCATCGTCCACGATGAGGTTGATGATGATGCGGCGGGCCTCGGAATCGCCGTAGTCGATGTTCTCCGCAATTCTGCCCGTCCAGCTTCCGTGACGTTCGATGCGCTGGGACATGGTGCTGCCATCGGAACCAACATGCCCCGTTTCCCCGGTGCGGCTCTGATCCCGGGCGTGGTCCCGGGCTGCGAGGAAAAGCGCCTCATCCCACGCCAAGGGGCCGACGGGAGTCGCAGACTCCAAAAAGGCGATGGCCTGGTCCAGGGCATGGACGCCCTCGATGGTGCGTTTGGGGATGCGGCCGGGCTCCCTGAAGAGGGCGCCTTCGTAGCAGCCTCGGAGCTGATGTAGAAAGACCGCGAAATGTTTCGGGTGGGTGCGGGCCAAGGTCATTTCCGCGATCACCTGCCGTTCCATCTCCGTGGATGCGCTGGCTGTCCTCGGAGCCGAGGAGGCCTTGACGCTCTGACCTTCCAGCCCAGGCAGCCCCATGGCCAATGCCAGCATCCATACCCAATGCGAAGCACGCATGCCCTCACCCCAGAAGGATCACGGGAGTCTACCATCGGGTCCCCAGACTCCAACCCGGGCGTGGACGAGGCGGGCATTGGCTTGAATGAATCATTGGCACTTAAGCTGGCGCGATACGCGAGAATTCCCTCATGCATTACGACGAACCCCTCTTCCGGCCTCCGAGCGAAGCCGGCTCATTCATCCTCCAGGCGACCCTCGGATGCTCCTGGAACGCTTGTACGTACTGCGCGATGTACCGGAGCAAGCGGTATGAGGCGAGACCGACCGAGGAGGTCCTCGCCGAAATCGCCGAAGCCAGCGCCCGGTTTGCGGAAGATGTGCGGCACGTCTTCGTTGCCGACGGCGATCCACTGGGCATGGGCCTCGGGCAGTGGGAACCCATCCTGCGCGCCCTGGGCTCCTCATTCCCCCGCCTCCGGCGCATCAGCACCTACGCCACGGCCCGCAACCTGCTGGAGAAAACGCCGGAGGAATTGCTGCGGTTGCGGAGCCTGGGGCTGTCGCTGCTCTACATCGGCCCCGAATCTGGCGACGACCTGACCCTCCGGCGCATCGCGAAGGGTGCCAGCGCGGCTGAACACGTCGAGGCCGCCCGCAAGGCCAAGGAAGCCGGAATGGAGCAGTCGCTGATCTTCCTGCTCGGCGCGGGCGGGCGGGAGCGGAGCGAAGAACATGCGCGCGCTTCCGGGCGCCTGGCCACGGCCATGGACCCCCGCTTCCTCTCGAGCCTGACGCTGACGGTGGTGCCTGGCACGCCCATCTCGAAGCTGGCGGATCAAGGCCGCTTCGAGCTTCCGGATATCCATGAATTGCTCACCGAGCTTCGCTGGTTCATTGAAGAAGCCCACCCCAGTGCCGCCATCTTCCGCTCCAACCACGCTTCGAACTACCTGCCCATCGGAGGCCGCCTCCCGCGGGACCGGGAGGCGATCCTCGCCGCCATCGACGCGGCCCTCGCAGGCCGTGTCCCCCTCCGGCCCGAATGGGCTCGGGGACTGTAGCTGCCGGCATTCTATTTCCCATCAGCGCTTGAATCGTTGTTTCATGCCGGCTCTGGCCCGGTGAATCAGCACAGGCGTGGGTCCCGTGGCCATTTCCGCCGGATCGGGCCGGCCCATGGACCGAATCATCCATAGATACCGGGTTCCCCGGCCTACCTCAAGCTACGATAGTTACTCCATGGTCCTCACTGCCGACCTTGTTCCATCACGTTGCATTCTCATCCAAAGGCACGATTCCCATGGACGCTTCGTTCCCCAATTCCACGCCGACCCTTGAGACTGGCCAGTCGAGCGCTCCCTTCCTGAAACGATGGCGGCTTTGGCTGTTGGTGGGGGGCGTAGCCGTGGTTTCCACAGTCATCCTCCTATCTCGTTCCACGAAGACTACCGCCGCCAGCGCCGCTACGGGGGCGGGCCGCGCGGTGCCTGTGGTGGCCGCCAAGGCCCGGAAGGGCGACATGGCCGTGAGCCTCACGGGACTTGGCACCGTCACCGCCTTGAATACCGTCACGGTCCGCAGCCGGGTGGACGGGCAGCTGGTCCAGGTTCACTTCACTGAAGGCCAGGCGGTGCGCCAAGGAGAGCTTCTCGCAGAGATCGATCCCCGGCCTTTCCAGGTCCAGCTCATGCAAGCCGAGGGACAGATGGCGAAGGACGAGGCCGCTTTCAAGAACGCCAGCATGGACCAGGAGCGGTTCCGCAGCCTGGTGCAGCAGGGCATCCTCCCAAAACAGCAATTGGATGCCCAAACCTCCACCGTGAACCAGGTGGAGGGCGCCCTGAAATCCGACAAGGCCCAGGTGGAGAGCGCCAAGCTCAACCTGACATTCAGCCGCATCACTGCTCCCATCTCGGGGCGCGTGGGCCTGAGGCTCGTAGATCCAGGCAACATGGTGCGCGCTTCGGATCCCACAGGCCTGGCGGTCATCGCCCCCATCCAGCCCATCAACATCGTCTTCACCATTCCGGCCGACAGCATCCAGAGAGTGATGGCGCAAAACCGCAAGGGAGTTCGTCTCCCAGTGGAGGCCTGGGACCGGGATCTAAAATCCCGGCTCGCTTCTGGTTCGCTTGCCGCCATCGACAACCAGGTGGACACCACGACAGGAACGGTAAAACTCAAAGCGCTCTTCGCCAACGAGGACGCAGCTCTCTTTCCCAACCAGTTCGTCAACGCGCGGCTGAAAGTGGACACGGTCCGCGACACCGTGATCATTCCCACCGCTGCGGTCCAGCGCAGCCCCCAAGGGGCCTTCGTCTATGTCATCAAGGCCGACAACACCGTGGAGATGAGGCCCATCGAAGTGCAGGGCACCGAAGGGGATGACACGGCGGTGAAGCGCGGCCTGGAAGCAGGTGAGTTGGTGGTGACCGACGGGCTTGAGAAGCTGAGGCCCGGCAGCAAGGTGAGCCTTCCGAAAGCAGAGGGCGTGGTTCCAGGAAAAGGCAAGTAGCCATGGCTTTCGGGGGGACTACCGTTCACGAGGGGCAGCCACGAAGGCACAGGAAGAGCATGAACGAAAGCCTTTGTGTCTTATTCGTGTCCCTTCGTGGTTTTTTTCTTTCCAAACTGAACCATGGCGGGCCTCGAGCATGAATCCCTCGCGCCCCTTCATCCTGCGGCCCATCGCGACCTCGTTGCTGATGGCGGGGCTGCTGCTGGTGGGAATCCTCGCCTTCCGCCAGCTGCCCGTCTCGGCCCTGCCCCAAGTGGACTACCCCACCATCCAGGTGGTGACCTTCTATCCGGGTGCCAGCCCCGACGTTATGGCCTCGGCCATCACCGCTCCGCTGGAGCGCCAGTTCGGCCAGCTCCCCGGCCTGAACCGTATGTCCTCCACCAGCTCCGGCGGCAGCTCGATCATCACGCTGCAGTTCGTGCTGGACCTCAACATCGATGTGGCCGAACAGCAGGTCCAGGCGGCCGTGAATGCCGCGGGCACCTACCTGCCCCGGGACCTCCCCAATCCGCCCATCTACAGCAAGACCAACCCCGCCGACGCGCCCATCCTGACCCTGGCGCTCACCTCGAAGACGCTGCCGCTGTCGAAGGTGGAGGACTTCGCGGACACGCGGCTGGCCCAAAAGATTTCGCAGCTGCCAGGAGTCGGATTGGTCAGTATCAGCGGGGGTCAAAAACCCGCGGTCCGCATCCAGGCCAATCCCGGCGCCCTGGCCTCCTACGGCCTGACCCTCGGCGATGTCCGCGCAGCCGTCGGCCAGAGCAATGTGAACCAGGCCAAGGGCAGCTTCAACGGGGCCCGGCAAGCCTATTCCATCGGCGCCAACGACCAGCTCCTCACCAGCGAGGAGTACCGGCCCCTGGTGGTGGCCTACAAGAACGGCGCGCCCATCATCCTTTCCGACGTGGCCACGGTCATCGACGATGTCGAGAATACACGGCTGGCGGCCTGGAAGAACGCGACCCCGGCCGTGATCCTGAACATCCAGCGCCAGCCCGGGGCCAACATCATCGCGGTGGTGGACCGGGTCAAGGAATTGCTGCCGCAGCTCCGGGCTTCCCTGCCCTCCTCTGTCGAGCTCACCATCCTGACGGACCGCACCACCACCATCCGGGCCTCTGTGGAGGACGTGGAATTCACCTTGCTGTTGACTATCGCGCTGGTGGTGATGGTGATCTTCCTGTTCCTGCGCACCCTGGCCGCCACCATCATCCCCAGCGTGGCGGTGCCCTTGTCGCTCGTGGGCACTTTCGGTGTGATGTACCTGCTGGGGTACAGCCTGAACAACCTCACACTCATGGCATTGACGATCTCCACGGGCTTCGTGGTGGACGACGCCATCGTCATGATCGAAAACATCTCGCGCTACATCGAGGATGGGAAAACGCCGCTCCAGGCGGCGCTGAAGGGCTCCGCCCAGATCGGCTTCACCATCCTGGCCCTCACCGTCTCGCTCATCGCCGTCCTGATCCCGCTGCTTTTCATGGGCGACATCGTGGGCCGGCTCTTCCGGGAATTCGCGATCACCCTGAGCGTCACCATCCTGGTGTCCGCCGTTGTCTCGCTGACCCTGACGCCGATGATGTGCGCCAAGCTGCTGCATCATATTCCGCCATCCGAACAGAGTCGTTTTTATCAATCATCGGAACGAATCTTCCAACGCATCATCGCCTTCTATGGCCGCACCCTCACCTGGGTGCTCAAGCGCCAGACGGCCACTCTCGTCGTGGCCGTCGCCACGCTGGCCTCCACGGTGCTGCTCTACCTCGCCATTCCCAAGGGTTTCTTCCCGGTGCAGGACACGGGTGTGATCCTGGGCATCTCCGAGGCGCCGCAGTCGGTATCCTTCACCGCAATGGCCGAACGGCAGCAGACTTTAGCCAAGGTGATCCTCCAGGATCCCGGTGTGGAAAGCCTGTCCTCCTTCATCGGTATCGACGGCACGAACACCACCCTCAACAGCGGCCGCATCCAGATCAACCTCAAGCCTCTGGATGAGCGGAAGCTCAGCGCCAGCGACATCATCCGGAGATTGCAGCCCGAGCTCGCCAAGGTGGATGGGATCAAGCTGTACATGCAGCCGGTGCAGGATCTCACCGTGGAAGACCGCGTCAGCCGCACCCAGTACCAATACACGTTGGAGGACGCCGACGCCAAGGAGCTGGGGGAATGGGTGCCGCGCTTCGTGGACCGCCTCCAAGCCATTCCGGAACTCCGGGATGTGGCCAGCGATCAGCAGATCGCGGGATTGCAGGCCCGGATCATCCTGGACCGCACCACCGCATCGCGCTTAGGCATCACGCCCCAGATGCTCGACGACGCGCTCTATGACGCCTTCGGCCAACGGCAGGTGTCCACCATGTTCACCCAGCTGAACCAGTACCGCGTCGTGCTGGAGGCGACGCCGGGCCTGCAGCAGCGGCCCGAGGACCTCTCGAACATCTTCGTACGGTCGGCTTCAGGCGGAGCCGTTCCTCTCAGCGCTTTTACCCGGATCGAAACCGCCACCGCGCCTCTGGCCGTGAACCATCAAGGCCAGTTCCCTACGGCCACCATCTCCTTCAATCTGGCGCCCGGGGTTTCCTTGGGCGATGCCGTAAAGGCCATCCAGAAAGCGCGCACGGAGGTCGACCTGCCACCCAGCATCAAGGCCGGTTTCCAGGGCACCGCTCAGGCCTTCCGCGCTTCCCTGGTCAACACGCCGCTGCTGATCCTCGCGGCGGTGCTCACGGTCTACATCCTGCTGGGCGTGTTGTATGAAAGCTACATCCACCCCATCACGATCCTCTCCACGTTGCCCTCGGCGGGCGTCGGGGCGCTGCTGTCGCTGATGTTGTGCCGTACGGATTTCAGCGTCATCGCGCTCATCGGCATCATCCTGCTCATCGGCATCGTCGAGAAGAACGCCATCATGATGATCGACTTCGCGCTGGAAGCTGAACGCAAGGACGGCCTGCCCCCGCAGGAAGCCATCTACCAGGCTTCGCTGCTGCGTTTCCGGCCAATCATCATGACCACCATGGCGGCGCTGCTGGGCGGCGTGCCCCTGGCCCTGGGCTCCGGCGTCGGCGCCGAATTGCGTCGCCCGCTGGGCATCGGCATCGTCGGCGGACTCATCTTCAGCCAAGTGCTCACCCTATACACCACGCCGGTCATCTACCTGGCCTTCGACCGGCTCTCGCGACGCCTGAGGCGCGTGAGGGCCGAGACCGACGAAGCTGAAACCGATATCGTGATCGCGGGCCCCCTGCTTTGAGCATTTCCGAGCCATTCATCCGCCGCCCGGTGGCCACCACATTGCTGACCGTCGCGCTGGCGCTGCTGGGCGCCATCGCCTACCAGTTCCTGCCGGTATCGCCGCTGCCCCAGGTGGAGTTCCCCACCATCCAGGTGCAGGCGGGGCTGCCGGGCGCAAGCCCTGAAACCATGGCATCGTCGGTGGCCACGCCGCTGGAGCGCCAGTTCGGACGCATCGCGGGCGTGACCGAAATGACCTCGGCAAGTTCCTTGGGCGGCACCAACATCACCATGCAATTCGACCTCAGCCGCAGCATCGACGCCGCCGCCCGCGACGTCCAGGCGGCCATCAACGCAGCCCGGGGCGATCTGCCCGCCAACCTGCCGAACAATCCGTCCTACCGCAAGGTCAACCCGGCGGACTCACCTGTGTTGATGCTGGTGCTGACCTCCAAGATCATTCCCCGCGAGCGCATGTACGACATCGCCTCGTCGGTGCTGCAGCAGAAGCTGTCCCAGGTGAAAGGCGTGGGCCAGGTGTTCGTGTGGGGCGGCGCCCTTCCCGCGGTGCGCGTGGATGTGAATCCTGTCGCGCTCAACAGCAACGGCCTCTCGCTGGAGGATGTCCGCTTCGCCATCAATGCCGCCAACATCAACCGGCCCATTGGCGATCTCTCCACCAAGGCTTCGACCTGGTCCCTCGACACCACCGACCAGCTCATGGATGCGAATGCCTACAAAGACATCATCCTCCGCTATCGCAGCGGCGCGGCTCTCCGGCTCGCCGATGTCGCCCGGGTCACGGATTCCGTGGAGAACATCCAGAACGCCGCCCTGTCCAACGGCGTGCCCGCCATCATCGTGCCCATCTTCCGGCAGCCGGACGCCAACATCATCGAGACCGTGGACCGGGTGCGGGCCGTCCTTCCGGAGATGCAGGCCTTCCTGCCGCCGGCCATGGAACTCAAGGTCCTCATCGACACCACCCGCACCATCCGCACATCCGTGCGGGATGTCCAGCGGGCGCTGATGATCTCCATCACCCTGGTCATCCTCGTGGTGTTCATCTTCCTCCGCAGCGTGCGCTCCACTTTCATCCCCAGCGTGGTCGTGCCCATTTCGCTCATCGGCACCTTCGGGGCGATGTACCTGCTGGGCTACACCATCGACAACCTGTCGCTCATGGCCCTCACCGTCGCCACAGGCTTCGTGGTGGATGACGCCATCGTGGTGGTGGAGAACATCACGCGCCACATGGAGGCCGGGATGGAACCCATGGAGGCCGCCCTCCATGGCGCCAAGGAGATCGGCTTCACCGTCATCTCCATCAGCACCTCCCTTATCGCCGTCTTCATCCCCATCCTGCTGATGGGCGGCATCGTGGGCCGGCTCTTCCGGGAATTCGCGGTGACACTCTCGGTCGCCATCGTAATCTCCATGGTGGTGTCGCTCACCACCACGCCGATGATGTGTTCGCGGCTGCTCAGGCCCTCACGCACCGAGACCCACGGGAAGGTGTTCCAGGCCAGCGAGCGGGTCTTCCAATGGATCATGGGGCGCTACAAGACCTCCCTGGCCTGGGTGCTGTGCCATCAACGCGCCACGCTGACCGCCGCCATCGCCACGGCGGTCGCGACGATCATCCTCTACATCGTGATACCCAAGGGCTTCTTTCCCCAGCAGGACACGGGTCGCATCACGGGCTCCATCGAGGCCGCGCAGGACATCTCCTTCCGCAGCATGGAACGCGTCATGACGGAGTTCGTCGAGATCGTTCAAAAAGATCCCTCGGTGGAAAATGTCACGGCCTTCGTGGGCGGCGGCAACACCGGCCGTCTGTTCTCGTCCCTGAAACCCCTCGAACAGCGGAAGGGCCGCGAGAACGCCGACGCGGTCATCGCGCGGCTCCGCGGCAAGACCGCCCATATCCCCGGCGCCACACTCTACATGCAACCCGTCCAGGATCTGCGCATCGGCGGACGGCCCGGCAAAACCCAGTACCAATACACGCTCCAAGGCGATGATGCGAGTGAGCTCTTCGACTGGGCGCCGAAGATGATGCAGAAGCTGCGCACCCTTCCGGAACTGACGGACGTGAATTCGGACCTCCAGAACAAAGGCCTGGAAGCCTCCCTGGTCATCGACCGCGCCACCGCGGCCCGCCTGGGCATCTCCACCCAGGCCATCGACAATACGCTTTACGACGCCTTCGGCCAGCGCTTCGTGTCCACCACCTACACCCAGCTGAACCAGTACCACGTGGTGATGGAGGTGGATGATCCCTTCATGCAGACGCCCGAAGGGTTGCGCAGCATCTATGTCCGCTCCACGGCTGGGAAGCTGGTGCCCCTGGGCGCCTTCACCAAGCTGGAACGGCGCAACACCGCCCTCTCCGTGAACCACCAGGGCCAGCTGCCCTCGGTCACGCTTTCCTTCAACCTCCCATCAGGCGTGGCCCTTGGCGACGCGGTGGCCGCCATCGACAAGGCCGAACAATCCATCCGCCTGCCCGGCACCATCCGCGGAAGCTACATGGGCACGGCCCAGGCCTTCAAGGCTTCCCTGGCGAACCAGCCCCTGCTGCTGCTGGCGGCCCTGCTGATCGTCTACATCGTGCTGGGCGTCCTCTACGAAAGCCTGATCCATCCGTTCACTATCCTGACCACGCTGCCCTCGGCGGGCGTGGGCGCCCTGCTGGCCCTTCTGGCCTTCCGAACCGAACTGAGCGTCATCGCCTTCATCGGCATCATCCTGCTCATCGGCATCGTGAAGAAGAACGCCATCCTGATGATCGACTTCGCCATCGAGGTGGAACGCCGCGAAGGCAAGAGCCCCGAAGAAGCCATCTTCCAGGCCTGCCTATTGCGCTTCCGCCCCATCACCATGACCACCATGGCGGCCATGCTGGGCGGCCTGCCCCTGGCCATCGGCATGGGCACCGGCGCCGAACTCCGCCGCCCCCTGGGCATCGCCATCGTGGGCGGCCTGCTCTTCAGCCAGCTTCTGACCCTCTACACCACCCCGGTGATCTACCTCTACATGGACCGCCTGCGCCTCCGCTGGGCCAGGTGGCGGGGGATGGCGCCCGAGCCAGCGAAACTTCCCGCCGGGCTCTGAATGACCCATGGAACCCGTTTCCATACGAGTGCAGAAAACAGGAATCGCTAGACCCTGTCCGGGCGTCCAGGCTCAGGATCCGGACTGCTCATTCCCATAGCCAGGCCGCGCCCCGGACCCCGCTGGAGTCGCCATGCCGGTTCAGCAACAGACGGGTGGCGACGGCATCGGAAAACACATGCGGAATCCACAGGCGCGGCACGTTCTCGTAGAGCCGCCGGATGTTGGACAACCCCCCGCCCAAGACAATCACATCCGGATCCAGCACATTGATGACCGAGGCCAGGCTTCGGGCCAGCCTCGCTTCATAGCGGTCCAGGGCCGCGGAGCAGGCCTGGTCGCCGCCTTCCGCTCCCCGGACGATGGCCTCCGGGGTGGACACTCTCCCGGTGGCCACTCGGTAATCCCGCGCCAGGCCGGGCCCGGAAAGGTAGGTCTCCACGCATCCGTCGCGGCCGCAATAGCAGCGCGGCGGCGCATGATCCGTTGCTCCGGGGTTTGGAAGGGGATTGTGCCCCCATTCTCCGGCGATCCCGTTGGCTCCCGCCACCAGCTTGCCCCGCACGACGAGGCCTCCTCCGACACCCGTGCCGAGGATGACCCCGAAGATGACATCCGCTCCCGCCCCGGCACCGTCCCTGGCCTCGGAAACCGTGAAGCAGTTCGCATCATTGGCGATGCGGACTTCCCGGCCGAGGAGGGCCTCCAAATCCTGTTTGAAGGGCTGGCCATTCAGGCAGGTTGAATTGGCGTTGCGGACGAGGCCCGTGAGCGGAGAAAGCGAACCGGGGGTGCCGACGCCAACCGTGGCCGGATGGCCCAGCTCCTGCTCGGCTTCGAGCACCAGGTCGTGCAGGGTGGTGAGTGTGCCCTGGTAGTCCCCTTGGGGAGTGGGCACCCGCTTCCGGAAGCGTTCCTGCCCCTCCGCCCCGAAAGCTGCGAGTTCGATCTTCGAGCCGCCAAGGTCGATGCCGATGCGAGATACGGGACCAGTCATGCTTTAGCCCGATGCTAGGGACGGATATCCGGGTGCCCCCACGCCATGGCCGCCAATGCGGCGACGCCGGTCTGGAGGGCGTCTTCGTCCAGGTTCATGGTGGGGGTGTGGTTGCCGCTGAGGCTGCCTTTGGCGGGATTGCCGGTGCCGAGAAACAGGAAGTAGCCGGGGATTTTCCGCTGGTAGTGGGCGAAGTCTTCGGCGCCCATGATGAGTGCTTGATCCACCACTTTGCCCAGGTTGGCTAACAAAGGACGGACTGCGGCAGCCAGGCGGGGATCGTTGTCCACGGGCGGGTTGGAGTCGGCATCCAGCTTGAATTCATAGCTCCCGCCATGGATGGCGCAGACGCCCTTCAAAGTATCGTGGATCAGGGCGATGGCCCGCTCGCGCACGGCGGGTTCAAAGGTCCGCATGGTGCCCGACATTTCCACCTTGTCGGCGATGATGTTGTGGCGGTTGCCGCCGTGGATGGTGCCCACGGTGAACACGAAGGGCTTCACGGGATTGATGCGCCGGCTGCGGATGGCCTGGAGCGCCTGGATGGCCTCGGCCGCCATCAGGATCGTGTCATTGCCACGGTGGGGCGCCGCGCCGTGGCTCATGACGCCGTGAAGGGTGAGATGCCAGGTGTCGCTGCCCGCCATGACTGGGCCTGAGCGCCATCCCAGGGTTCCGATGGGCGCTTCGGGGAGCTGGTGCATGCCGTAGATCGCTTCCACCTTTGGATGTTCCAGCGCGCCTTCGGCGATCATGCGCCGCGCGCCGCCCTCCTCGTTGACCGGGGCGCCCTCCTCGGCGGGTTGGAAAAGGAAAACGATGGTGCCTCGGAGTTCTGCTTTGTGCGCGGCCAGCAGCTTCGCCGCGCCCAGGAGCATGGCGCTATGGGCATCGTGGCCGCAGGCATGCATCACGCCCGGATTCGTGGACCTCCACGGCACGTCCGCCACCTCCTGGATGGGCAGCGCATCCATGTCCTCCCGCAGGGCCACCGCCGGCCCAGGAAGCGCGCCCTTGAGCACACCCACCACGCCATGGCCCGCGATGCGCCGCGTCTCGATGCCGAAGCTTTTGAGGATCGCTTCGACCTTGGCGCCGGTGCGGACCTCGCGGTTGCTCAATTCGGGATGGGCATGGAAATCGCGGCGCCATTCCACGACCTGGGGCTGGAGCTTGGAAGCCTCCTGGCGGATCCAGGCCGGAGCCTGGCCGCAAAGCACCGCGGGGATGAAGAACGAGAGAAGGATTCGCATCACCGAAGGCTGGCAGAACCGCTGGGGGGCCGCAATCACCTGTTGAGGCAGGTGGATCGCACCCGGCCCATTTCATAAATCCGGGATGTTTGGGAGAGTGATGGATGGATGCTTCAGGCCTTCGGTTTCCACGCGTTGCAGCAAGGCCTCCAGATCTGTCAATTCCGTGCGCGGATTGATGAGGGTGCAGCGAAGGTAGGTCGTGCCGCGCAGAGTGGTTTTCACCAGGTAGAAGGAGCCCTCGCGGACGATGCTTTCGCGGACGCGGGCCTGGAAGGCGTCGGCGTCTGGAACATTCGGCGGTGCATAGCGGAAGCAGACGATGTTGCCTTCGGGCGCCGTGGCCAGTTCCCAATGGGGCCGTTGCGCGACGAGTTCGCCAAAGGTCCGGCCCAGATCATACATGCGCTCCACGTAGGCCGCGAAGAAGTCCGTTCCGAGCACCTTCAGGGAGGCGTAGACCTGCAGGCCCAGCATCCGCTTGGTGCATTCGAGGGTGCGTTGGGCCAGGTCGAACCAGGTCTCCGCGGGATCCTGGCCCCCAAAAATGTAGGCTGCCTGCTGGCTGAAGGTCTCGAAGGAACGGCGTCCATCCTGGAAGATAACCAGCGTGGCCAGCGCAGGCGCCAGCAGCATCTTGTGGGCATCGACCACCACGGAATCCGCCCGCTCGATGCCGCGGAGCGCTGTCCGGAGTCGATCCGAAACCACCGCCCCCCCGCCGTGGGCGCCATCCACGTGCATCCAAGCCCCATGATCTGCGCAGAGATCGGCGATGGCATCGAGGGGATCGATGGCGCCGGTGGCCGTGGAACCCGCGCTGGCGACGACCGCCACCACCGTGGCACCCTCGGCTTTTGCCTTTTGCAACGTGGCTGCCAAGGCCTCGGGACGCATCCGGAAGCGGGCGTCCGTTGGCACGGACACGACGCTCCGGCCGCCCAGGCCCATGATCTGGGCGCTGCGCCGAACGGAGTAATGGGTCTGGTCCGAGGCGATCAGGCGGAGCGCGCCAGCGGACGCGACACCTTCTTCCCACACATCGCTGGACGCTGCGTGCTGCCGGGCTGCAAGGAGCGCCGTGAGGTTGCCCGCACTGCCGCCATGGGTGAGCACGCCATCGGCGGCTAGCGGATCGAATCCGATGCGGCCCGCAAACCAGCGGATCACGCTGCGCTCCATGGCCGTGGAGACCGGTCCCATCTCGTAGACCGCGCTGCCGTTGTTGAGGAAAGCGCCGACGAAATCCAGCAGGGCGCTCCACGGCAGAGGCGAGGTCACCTGGTGGCCCACATACCGGGGATGGTGCAGGTGGTTGCTGTCGGTCACCACCTGGGCCAGCAGCGCCAAGGGGTCGGCGCCGCCCCGGGCGGGGAAATCCGCGGGCCAGCGTGCCAGGGACTCCGTGGGCGACATGGCCGGCAGCACGGGGCCTTCGCGCCGGGCGACGGCCGCCATGTGCTCCGCCAGGAGATCCACGACGCGGTGCCCCAAGCTCCGAAAAGCGTTGGGGTCGAATGCTGAATCCAGCTCGAGGTCAAGGTCGCTCATGACTCAAGAATGGCAGGATGCGGAACGATGTCTGAGGCGCAAAAGACTTCAATGGACCGGCCGCGTCCCGAATCGCGTGGTCTTCATCTGGACGAGGTGTTTGATGGCCTTCATCTTGAGCTTGTAGGCGGCGAAATCCACCGCCGCGATGTCGGCCTTCGAGAGCTTCTCCGTCGCCTCCACGATCCCCGCGACCGCGCCGGCGATCTTTGGCAACCGGGTTTCCATCACCCAGCGGAAATCGTCCTCCGCATTCAGCAGGTAGACCGGATTCGAGATGAAGTTCACCAGCGGGACGCCGGCCAGGTGCCAATCGCCCCCGTCGGTCGGAGGGTAGGAGCCGAGCGGGCCTTCGGGTGGGAGCAGAAATGTGCGGTCGACGCCGTTGTCTTTGAGATTGCCCAGCACCGCATCGACCATGGCCTGGTTGAAGGGCAGGAAGACGCCGGTGCCTTCGGCGAGGCCGCTTGCCACAAGCCCACCTTGCCCATCCTCGACCGCCTCCTTGGCCACATGCTCCACGGTGATCTCCAGCGCGACCTTCGGCACCACGTCCCCAGCATGGTCCCTGATGAATCTGCGGGTGCCGATGGAGCCGTAGAAATGGCCCGCGGTGAAGAGCACGATGAGCTTCCGCCGCGGTTGAACGCCGCGGGCAAAGTGCCGCGCCAGGGCGAGGATGACCGAGCAGCCGGAGGCGTCTTCCACCGGCGACACGAAGGGCGAGTCGTGATGGCAGTGCAGGATGACGCACTCCTCCGTCTCCCCTTGTATTTCGCCGATGAGGTTGTGGGTCGTGGAGGGTCTGCGTTCACCGGTCAGCATCAGGCGGACCTTCGCCCCGTCCCGGGCCAGTCGGCGGATCTCCGGGCCGTCCTCGCGGCGGACCCAGAAGCCGGGGATGGGTTTGTCCAGGATGTCATTCTCTTTGAACCCGTAGGGAGCGTACATCCGGCAGGAGCCGCCGGGCTGGTCCTTGAGGATGCCGATGAATCCGGCCGCTCCGCGTTCCACTGCCTTCCGGTATAGGTGCCAGCCGAGCCGCACCCAGGTGGCCGGGTGCTTGACATGCCGGAGGCTGTCCTCCGGATCGTATTTCCCCATCGAGAATTTGCCGATCAGCCCGACATCCAGGAGCGGAAATCCGATCTCCGTGACGACCACCTTGCCCCTCCAATCCCCGGAATGGATGAAGGCGCCGGGATCGGCATACACGAGTTTCGATTCGATGCCAGTCGGAGGCGTGAAGCGGCAGTGGGGAATCCATTGGGCATCGAAAGGCCTGTAGCGCGCCTCCGATTCGATCTCCAGGCATGAATTTCCAGGCTCGTAATATTCGACGGAAATGGCCTCTTTGCGGATGTTGCAAAGGCCGAACTCCCGCAGCTTCCCCAGGAGATACTCCTCGTTGGCGAGCCCCGCGGGCGAACCCGCCCGCCTGGGGCCGAAGGACGCCATTTCGCGGATCCACCCCATCATCTCGGCGCTGGAGAAGGAGGCCTGCCTATCCATGGCCGGCGACGACAATCGGATCGCTCCCGGCCTGAGCGCAACGCGGTTCCGCCACAGCTTCTGGTTTCCTCGGCACAGCAGCCCCCCGTGTCCGCGCCCCCGCTAACGGCCCAGGAACGAAGCCCCCGCGAAGATGAGCACACCCACAAGGGCGAGGGCGTAGAGGATCATCATCACCAAGGTGAGGATGCCCAGGTACTTCCAGAAGGATTTCTGGGCGCGGAGAGCATCCTCCAGATCCATCGGAGATCCGCTGGAGGCCAGGCGCGCGATCCGGCTCGCATAGCGGTTCAGGAACAGCACCGCCGGAAACTGCACAAGCCCGATCAAGAGGTAGACCAAGGCGGCGCCGATCCGGGGTCCAATGGGCATGGACCCCATCGGGCCCACGGGAAGCGCCATGATCGCAAGGCAGCCGATCACCAGCAGGAAGAGGCCGATGAATCCAAGCACCGCCAGGAAGCGCACCCAGGGTTTCGTGCGCTTCAGGATCGCCACCACTTCCTCCCCCACTTCGCCGGAGTGCCCGTAGGCCGCGGGGGAGGCCTGGGGCGCGTAGGCAGGGGCCGGGCGGGGCGCGGGCGAGGCCTGGGGCGCATAGGCGGGGGCCGGGCGGGGCGCGGGCGCGGGAACGTAGGCGGGCGCGGGGGCGGCCGGAGCGGGCAGCAATGCCGGCACCTGGCCGGCGGGCATCCAGGCGGGAAGTCCATCCGACCACACCAGGTCCGAAGGCCGGAGGGCGCCGCTGGAGAGCATGTTGCGCAATTGTTCCCCGGGGAGCGGCCCGAACTGCTGGCCGTTCTGGGCGTAATACCACTGGTTGGCCATGGGTTCCTTCTCCGGGATTGCGCCGAGTATAGATCCAGAAGCCTGGGGAAGGCCAGACGCGCCGGGCCACCCCGAAGCCTTCCTATCGATCCAGCTTCCCGTTGGCATGGCCGGAACGTCGGCCCTATGCTGGTGCACCGCCAGCCTTCCAACCCAGATGAGGTTCCCCATGCTCGATCGCTCCCTCCTCCGCCAATGCACGCTTGCCCTTGCCCTAGGAGCGGGTCTGCAGGTCCCGGCCCTGGAAGGGCCCTGGCAGGAACGGCGCGAAGCCCGGCCCGAGCGCAGGGAAGATCGGCAGGAAAGGCGCGAGGACCGGCAGGAGCGTCGGGAGGACAAGCAGGAGCGCAGGGAGGACAGGCAGGAGCGGCGGGAGGATCAGCGGGAAAGGCGGGAGCGTCGCCCGGAACCGCCCATGGATGCCCGGCCCCAGCCCATGCCCCGTCCCCGCCCCCTGCCCCGGTCCGATCCATACGGACAACCCGGGGGAACCACCCAGTCCCGCCCCCATCCCCGCTCGGCTCCTTCGGATCCAGGGAGCACGAATCTTTCCCATGGCAACCCCAACGCGCCCCATTCCCGCAGCAGGGCCCAGGCCCAGGCCTGGGAGCGCAGCCATGGCTGGCGGGCCGAAGGCGCCTGGGGGGCTCACCCGACCTGGCGGGAGCACCGCGCCCGCTCGTGGGAGTCGGAGCACCGCACCTGGGCGCACCGGGGCGGCTACGGCGGCTACTACATCCCCGAATCCCACTTCCGGCTGCACTTCGGCCCAGAGCGCTGGTTCCGCATCCGGACCCGGCCCATGATCCACATGGGCTACCCGCGTTTCCGCTACGGGAACTACTGGTTCCTCATCGTGGATCCCTGGCCCGAATTCTGGTCCGAGACCTGGTATGCCGACGACGATGTCTACGTCGACTACAGCGATGGCTACTACCTCCACAACCGGCGCCATCCAGGCATCTCCATCGCCATCAGCGTCTCGCTGTAGGAATTCAGGCGGGGACCGCCTGCAGCGCGTCTGCGGGGGCGGATCCGGGTTGTGATCCCGTCCTCACCGCCAATCGAAAAGTCCACTGGTACACTCCATGGGAGTTTCCGCCCGTGTGGAATCCCAACCCCCATAGGAGTCCGCATGGACGCGCCCGAGTCAACGCCGCAGACCTCGTTGCCTGAAAACGCCTACACCGAGCTGGCCCCGGGGGAGGCCTACCAGCCCATCGTCCCCGCCAGCCAGGCCCTGCCGGAGGTGACCCGGCGTTCGCTCGGCTGGGGCATCTTCCTCTGCGTCCTGTTCACGGTCGCCTCGGCGTATTCAGGATTGAAGGTCGGACAGGTGATGGAGGCGGCCATTCCGATCTCCATCCTGGCCATCGGCCTGGCGCGGATCTACGCCCGGCGCTCGACCCTGCTCGAGAACGTGATCATCACCGCCATCGGCGGCGTCTCGGGCTCGGTGGTGGCCGGCGCCATCTTCACGCTGCCGGCCCTCTACACCCTCCAGTTGAATCCGCATCCCCTGCAGACGATCTTCATCTGCCTCGCCGGCGGCTGCCTCGGCGTGCTGTTCATCATTCCGCTGCGGCGCTACTTCGTCCGCGAGACCCACGGCAAGTTCCCGTATCCGGAAGCCACCGCCATCACCGAGGTGCTGGTCACCGGCGAGAAGGGCGGTTCCGAGGCGAAGCTGCTGTTGCAGTCCACCGCCATCGCCGGCATCTACGACTTTTTCGTGACCACCTTCCAGGTCTGGAAAGAGACCGTCGATTTCCAGTTCATCCCGGTGGTCAAGGCCGCGGCCGAGAAGGCGAAGCTGGCCCTGAGGTTCGACGCCGTGGGGTTCATCCTCGGCCTGGGCTATGTGATGGGCCTCCGCTCCTCCATGATCCTCTGCGCCGGCGGCGTCCTCTCGAACCTTGTGCTGGTTCCGCTCATCTGGATGGTCGGTAGGAATTTCCCTGAAATAGCTGTCTATCCTGCCAAGGCCCCCATCGCGATGATGACGGCCGATCAGATCTTCCGCGGCTACGTGAGGCTCATCGGCGTCGGCGCCATCGCCACGGCCGGGATCTTCGGCATCCTGAAATCCCTGAAGATCGTCGCGGGATCCTTCTCCATCGCCGCCCGCGCCTTCAAGCATGGCGAACAGCATGAGGGCCCCGAGCGGACCGACCGGGACATCAGCGTGATGTCCATGCTCATCGGAACCATCGTCACGACGCTCGGCATGGCGGTCTTCTTCGGATCCCTGAAGCCCACTCTGCCCGTGCTGGTCGTGGGCCTGGGCCTGACGCTGGTGTTCTCGTTCTTCTTCGCCTCGGTCGCCGCCAACGCCATCGCCACGACCGCGCGCAACCCGGTCTCCGGCATGACGATGCTCACCATCATCATCTCCTGCGTGGTGCTGCTGAAGTTCGGCCTCTCGGGCCCCACGGGTATGTTCTTCGTGATGGCCATGGCCGGTATGGTGTGCACCGCGCTTTCGGTTTCGGGACAGACGATCACGGACCTGAAGACCGGCTACTGGCTGGGATCCACCCCGGCCCAGCAGGAGAAGGTGAAGTTCTATGGCGTCATCGCCGCGTCGGTGGCGGTGGGCATCACCATCGTGATGCTGGCGCGGGTCTTCCAGTTCGGCGAGCAGGCCGCGAACGACACCCGCACGGTGCTCGCCGCGCCCCAGGCCTCGATCATGAAGGTGCTCGTCGAGAATTTCGTGGGCCGCCAGCCCGTGGCCTACATCCTGTTCGGCGTCGGCGCGCTCATCGCCGTGATGATGGAGATGCTCGGCGTTCCAGCTCTCACGTTCGCGCTCGGCATGTACCTGCCGCTCGAGCTCAATTCGCCCGCGCTGGTCGGCGGCTTCCTGTCCTACCTGGTCACGAAGAAATCCGAGAAGGCCGGCGGCGCCGCGGGCCGGACCATGCGGGAACGGGGCGTGATCATCGCCTCGGGCCTCATGGCGGGCGGCGCGCTGGGCGGCGTCTTCGGCGCGGCCCTGCGCCTTCTGCCCTGGTACGCGGAAAACCGCATCAAGACCCCCTTCTACGATATCGAATCGATCTCGCAGATGGTTTCGGTGGCCGGCTTCCTCGCTCTCTGCTTCTATCTCTACCGCACGTCGCTCCGCAAGGCCGCGGAAGCGAAGCCAGGAGCCTGATCATGTCCACGCCACTCGATACGAATATCGCCAACGCCATCCTTGGCATCGATACGCTGTGGGGGGGCGATGTGATGAACCCCTCCGGCACCGGGCGGTTCATCGCGGATTCCTGGTTCTCGGATGAACCGATGCCGCTGGCCTACACCCATCCTTCGGCCGCGCAGGTGCGCGCATCCGGCGGCGTCTCGGCGAAGGTCCCGGACCTCGCGGCGATCGAGAAATACCTGAAGGCGGTGGATGTCCATGGCGCCATCGGGAACGTGGCCGCCGGCGCTGGAAAGATGAAAGGACTCCGAAGCTCCTACCTGCTCGGCCTGGCCGAGTGTTTCGAGGTGATGTGGGACCTGGCCATGGAGATCCTCGGCAAGGGCGAACCCGTGCCCTACGACCGCTGCGTCAGGACGCTCACGGGCAAGGCACCGGAACCCTCGGACCCGGTTTCGAAGCGCCAGCTCCTGGCGGAGCTGCTGGCCTCGGCCGGCCACGGCGGCGACCTGCTCAAAGGCGTGGATGCGTGGCGGAAAGCCCGGCTCGTCCCATCGAAAGCGATCCCGGCCCTCGGCGCCGCCTTCATCGCGCAATACGACGCCCTTTCGGTCCGCAACCTGTCGCCCCATCTGCCGAAGGCGCTGAGGGACATCCCCCGCGCGAACGTGGCCTTCCTGCCCATCGAGAACGCCTGGTTCTCGGGCTCCATGAACTACCTGGGCCGCGCCCGCAAGCCCGATGGCTCGCCGGAATACGAAGCCACCTATGAATTGAACGCCGCGCTCCAGATCTCCATCCCAGAGTTCCAGCAGCTCGTGAGCCATGAAGTTGTGCCGGGCCACGTGACGACTTTCGCCTACCTCCAGAACCTGTATCAACGGCGCAAGGTCGGCCTCGAAGCCTCGATCCTGACCATGAACACGCGCCCCGCCGCGCTGTTCGAGGGGATCGCCAACAACGGGATCCTCATCGCCTACGGCGTGACGGAGATCCACGACCTGCCGGACCGGGACCTGCAGATCGGGCTGCTGCTCGCACTGCTTCAGGACGACGCCAAGAACCATTCCTCCTTCCTCACTTGGCAGGAGGACATGAAGCAGAAGGCCGTGGCGAAGACCCTCCGCAGCGAATTCCTGGTCTCGGAGGAACGCGCCGACAAGCTCTCGGGCGCTTGGGGACGCCACCCTCTGCTGGGCCGGATGTACCTTCCGGCCTATCGTTTCGGCACCGAGCTGGTGGCCCGCCTGCGGAAGCAGTACCCGGCGGAAAAGGTGTTGCCCGCGCTCTATGGCTGCCATGGCCTGGTGGACGCGCTCACAGTGGAGCAGGTGGCCGCCTCCTGTGACTAAATGCGCATACGGTTTGGGCTAAGATGGTTTTCATGTTGGGACTGACTGCCTTGAGCGCCATCGCGCTGACCCTTTATCTGGCCGCCGAAGCCTTTTCCATCGCCCACCTGAGGCGGGACAGGCCGATTTTCGGCACCGCCACCACCGCGCTGCTGGCGCTGGGATTCCTCGTCCACTTCGCCGCCCTGGAAATCGGGGGGCGCGCCATCCACTCCGTGCCCTACCGGGACCTGCCCTCCTCCATGTCGCTCTTCGCCTGGATGATCGCGGCCTCCTACGGGATCCTTCTGGTGCGGCACCGCGAAAGCTCCACGGGCCCTTTCCTCATCCCCCTCGCAATCTTCTTCCTCTCGATCTCCCTGGTCACCCACCCGGGCCCCACGGTGATCAGCGATCCCAGCCGCTCCGGCGCCCTCTTCGCCATGCATGTGACCTTGGCCATCTTCGGCTACGCCGCGCTGACGCTCGCCTTCGTCCTGGCCCAGCTCTATCTGATCCAGAACCAGCAACTGCGCCGCCGCCGCATCGGCCTGCTGTTCTCCAAGCTGCCGGCCCTGGATGTCCTGTCCCAGCTCCAGCGGACCTCGGTCCTGATCGGCGTTTGCGCGCTGTCGGTCGCGACGGTGCTCGGCCTCATCTGGGCCAAGCAGCACTGGGGCACCTACTGGGATCCCAAAGTGCTGTTCACGTTCCTGATCATCGGCGTCTATCTGTTCACCCTTTTCCCGGGGCGCGCAGGGGGCGGGAAGAAGAACGCCATCCTGTCCATCGCAGGCTTTTTCCTGCTGCTGTTCTCCTATTCGGTGGTGAACCTGTTCATCTCCCAAGGGCACACGTTCCAATGACCGCCGTGACGGAATCTCCGCTGGTCCTGGTCGGCTGGGACTTCCACCAGACCCCGGTCGAGCTCCGGGAGCGGCTCGCCTTCTCTCCGGAAAAAGTGCGGGAGGCCCTTTCCCAAATGCGGAAGGAAGGCCTGCTGTCCGAGGGCGTCATCATCTCCACCTGCAACCGCAGCGAGATCTACGGGGTCGCAGGAGTGGCCCTCGCGGGCGCGGATCCCGCCGAAGCCGTCACGGAATTCGTAGCCAACTACCATGGCATCCCGCGGGCAGAAGTGAATGGCTACGGGTACCGGTGTTCCGGCACGGACGCCGCCCGGCACCTGCTCCGGGTCACTTCCGGCATGGAGTCCCTGGCCCTCGGCGAGCACCAGATCATCGGCCAGGTCCGGGAGGCCTTCCGCCTGGCTTCCAGCGCCGGCGCGACCCGGTCGGTGCTGCACCGGCTGTTCCAGAAGGCCCTCGAAACGGGCAAGCGGGTCCGTTCCGAAACCGGACTCAGCTCGAAGCCCATTTCGATTCCCGGCGTCGCCATGGAGTTGTCGGAAAAGATCTACGAGAACCTGGCCCCCCGCAAATTCCTGATCCTCGGCGCGGGGGAGACCTCCTCGATCTTCTTCGACCTGCTCCTGGCCCGGGGCGCCACCCACATCGAGGTCACCAACCGGACCTTCACCCGTGCCGACGAACTCTGCAAGCGGGGCGGGAAGGCCGTGCCATGGGACCAGCTCGAATCCCGGCTGGCCCACGCGGATATCGTGGTCTCCGCCACCTCCTCCACCACGCCCGTGATCTCCTTCGAGGCCGCCAAGGCGGCCGTCGCGCAACGCCGCGGGCAGCCCCTGTTCTTCCTGGACCTGGGCATCCCGCGCAATGTGGACCCGCGCGTCTCCGACCTTAACAACGCTTTTCTCTACGCTGTGGACGACCTGCAGGAGATCGCCGAGCGGAACCGCCAGGAGCGGCAGAAGGAGCTCGGCCCCGCCTTGGAAATCCTGGAAGAGGAACTCGAGGAATTCCTGGCCTGGTTCGGCTCCCTGGCCGTGGTGCCGACGGTCGCTTCGCTGCGCCAGAAATTCGAATCCATCCGCGAAGCTGATTTCGACCGCCAACTCGAGAAGATGACCCATATCGCCAAAGAGGACCGGGAGAAGATCCGCCTCATGGCCCAGGCCATGGTCAAATCGCTGCTGAGGCGGCCCACCGAAGCCATGAAGGATGAACCGGACCCGGGCCGCCGCCTGGATAGGGCCGAAGCCGCGCGCCACCTCTTCGATCTGGATGTGAAACCGAAAGATTGATGGTCCGTTTCAATTTTTCAAATTTAAGTCAAATAATGATATTATAATAGTCTTTATGTATATAATTACATTTTATGGCAGGCCACGCAGAGGGCCGAGTTGACCATGGTCACCCGCAGGAAGGGCGCCGTGGCCCCGATGGTGCCGTAATTGTGGACATCATGGCAGGAACCGCAGTGGACCTTGCTCCCGGTGGAATTGTTGGGATAGAGCTTGACGCCGGTGAGGGTAGTGGCGACTTTCAGGCCGGTATTCAGGTTGTCCTGGTAGGTGATGGACACCGGGTGGTCGCCCGTGAGATTCGGACCCACCACATTCGCTCCGGTCAGCCTGCCGCTGGCGTTGCTGACGCCTCCGGCGATCGCGGTGTAGGTGTCCTGGCCGCCTTCGATGGGGGCGTTGATCAAAGCGCCCATGGCGATGGTCCCGTCGTGGCATGAGAGGCATGCCAGGGAGATGCCGGTCGGCTGGTTGTCCACGGAACCCTTGAGGGTCTGGCTGGTATTGAAGTTGTACATCTGGAAGGTGGTGGATGTGGTGGCGCGGTTCCAGTGGGGGATGAGCTGCTGCACCGTGGAGGCGCTGGAGTGGGTCGCGTGGCAGAAGATGCAGACATTGGTCGCGCCCGTGACCCGGTTCAGGCCGGTGCTGCTGAGGTCATGGGCGGTGCCCACGATCCCGAGGGGGGGAGGGGCCGCGGACAGCCCGGTGCAGGCCAGGAACAACAGCATCGCGAGGTGGTTGCGGCTCATGGGAAACCTCCTATGGAAACGACAGATCTGGAATCGAACCTTCGCCCGCTGCTCAGGGGCAGCGAGGCGAGGGATGTGCGCTGGCACGGGGTGCAGGCCGATGCGTCCAGCACCCGGCCGCTCAGGCGGAAAGCGTGTTTTTTCTGATACAACTCCTGATCCTGCCTGGACAGGAGATGGCCCTGCTGATCTCCACCCCAAACATCGGTCCGGAAGGTGCCGTTTGATGGCTTTATTTCGCGGAAATTGATTTCCCGGGGAACCGATCTGGCACAAAGCATGGCTATCCCAGCTCATGGAAAGGAGGTTGAAACACTTTTTTTTGCAAAATACGGGGGTACAGAAACGAATAGGTCGAATACTCAAGCAGGCTTTAAGCCAAAAAATTGATTGATATTAAGTATATTATTTTCTTTATTTATAAAATATTTTTGATATCCACAATGATCCAATTTCCAGAAAGTGGAATCCAGCTTCAATAATTTGGACTATTTCGAGTAATTGATGGTTGTATTGAATTAATTATTAAAAATATTTAATAATTGCAACCTGTGATGGCAATCACCGCCAAATCCGCCCATCCATCGGGGATACTGGCACAGTTGAGTTCGCCAGAAGCGCAGAAGGAGTGGGAATGACATCCTCGGAGGGACCAGGAAGGGGCTGGTCCGGGCTCTCTGCCCGCGATGTCGACCCGCCGCCGTTCATGCCGGGACTCGATTCGATCAGGTGGGCAGATGCGGCCTGGCGGGCCCATCTGGTGGCGGGCACCCGTTGGCTGCTGCTGGGATTCTTGAGCCTTTACGGCCTTCTGGCGGGTTGCCGGTTCATGTTCAGCGAGTTCGGCTTTTTCCTGACCGGCTCGCAGGTTGGATTCCTCCTGGTCTCGGTCGGCAGCGTCATTTTCTATAACTTCCTCCTGCACACCGCCTACAGCACCATCAGCAAGATTCCCCTGATCGACCATCTCCAGATCATCCTCGACCTTTTCTTCATCACCATCCTGGTGCATTTCAGCGGCGGGGCCGCCAGTTGGTTCTGGCCCGTCTACCTCATCGCGACCATCGAGGCGGCCTTCCTGCTCCCCAGGCAGAGCGATGTCTGGTTGGTGGGCGCCGTGGGCGGCGCCGTGTATGGCCTCCTGCTGCTGGGGTATTACACGAAGGTCCTGCCCGTGATCCCCATGCCGTTCGTGCCTTCCGGGCTCTCCAAGGATGGACTCTACCTGAGCCTCACCTGGTTCTGGGTCGCCCTGCTCAACTCCGCTGTGGCCATCATCTCGGCCTATCTCATGTCGGTGATCCGGGAGGAATACCTGGCCCTAGGCGACAGCCAGGAGCGGCTGCAGAATTTCGTGGATACCGCCAACGACCTGATTTTCAGCGTCACCCCGGAGGGCTATTTCCAGCATGTGAACCCGGTGTGGCGGGAAAACATGGGTTATTCCATCGAGGAACTGGGATCCCTGCCCTTCTATGACCTGATCGCCGTCCAGATGCGGTCCCACTGCCTGCTTGAATTCCGCCGGGCGCTGTCCGGAGAGAAGGATGCGGGTTTCGAAGGGGACCTTCTCGCCAAGGACGGCGCGGTCCTGTCCGTCGAGGGCAACATCGCCTGCACGTTCAAGGATGGAAACCCGTCGCTGGTCTGGTTCATCTGCCGCGACACCACGCAGCGGAAGGCCACGGAAAAACAGCTCTACCAGCTCGCCCACTGCGATCCGCTGACGGGCCTGCCCAACCGCGCCAGCCTCAAGGAGCGCGTCGAGAACGCGGTCGCCCTGGCGAACCGGTTGAGGAAGCATGCCGCCGTGCTGTTCCTGGACCTCGACCGGTTCAAGCTGATCAACGACACCCTCGGGCACGCGGTCGGCGATGAATTGCTGGCGGCGGTCGGGGGCCGCTTGAAGGCCTGCATCCGGGAGGTGGACGCCATTTCCCGCGTCGGCGGCGACGAGTTCATCATCGTCCTCTTGAATCTCACCGCCGCGAAGGATGCCGGGGTCCTGGCGGCGAAGCTGCTGAAAGCCCTGTCCAAGCCGTTTTTCATCGGTTCGCATGAACTCTACGTCACGGCGAGCATCGGCATCAGTGTCCATCCCAACGACTCGGTGGAACCGGAAGCCCTGATGGAGAAGGCGGATATCGCCATGTACCACGCCAAGCGCCGGGGCCGGAACAACCACCAGTTCTACAATGCCCGGATGGATGAAAACGCAGGTAGGCGGCTGCTGCTCATGAACCACCTGAGGAGGGGCATCGAGCGGGGCGAGTTCCGCGTCTACTACCAGCCCAAGCTCAATACGGGCACCGGCCAGATCTCCGGACTGGAAGCCCTGGTCCGCTGGGAACACCCCGAATTCGGCCTGCTCCCGCCCGACGAATTCATCCCCCTGGCGGAGGAAACCGGGCTGATCCTCCCCCTGGGGGAATGGGTGCTGCGCAGTGTCGCAGAACAGCATCTGCGCTGGGCTGCCAGCAGCCTGCCCCCGGTCACCATCGCAGTGAACCTGTCCGGCTACCAGCTCCAGCAGGCCAGCTTCGTGGACACGGTCCGGCGGCTGCTCTCGGAGACGGGCATGGATCCGAGGTCCCTGGAGTTCGAGATCACCGAGAGCGTCCTGATGCAGAATCCCGACCTGGCGGAAAATGTCCTCAAGGCCTTCAACGCTGACGGCATAAGGATCTCCATCGATGACTTCGGAACGGGCTATTCGTCCCTCGCCCACCTGAAAAGGTTCTCCGTGAGCGCCCTGAAAATAGACAAATCCTTCGTCCATGACGTGGAGTGGAATGCCACCGACGCCGCCATCGCCACGGCCATCATCGCGATGGGTTCGAGCCTGAACCTCCAGATCATCGCGGAGGGGGTCGAAACCCAGGGCCAGCTCGAGTTCCTCCGCGACCGCCTCTGCAGCGACGCCCAGGGCTATCTGTTCAGCAAGCCCGTGCCAGCCGATGAGATCACCAGGTTCATGGAGGAACATCGGCCAGGCGTCGCGGTCCACGGATCCCTGGCTGGATCCCTGCTCAGGACCATGAACGATGTTTTTCAAGCGGGGCCCGCTGCCGGTACGGATCCAGGGGAACCCGCCTACATCGGGACATCCGGAGATTGATGTCCATGGACTCGCCGTTTGAATACACTCGAGCCATCCCCTCAGGAACCGCTGCGGTCCCCCACCGCGTGCCGGCCAAAAACGGCTCATTTGTTCCTGGGAGCCACCTCAAGCTAGAACATGTGGGCCCATGAGATTCCGCCTCCGACAACCGATCCGCCCAGCCATGTTGTTGGCCCTGTTTTTCGCGGGCGCTTTCGGTGCCTCCGCGCTGGGCGCCGCGGACAAGAAATGCGCAGCCTGCCATGCCGCCGCGGGAGCGCTACAGCAATCGCCCACGGCCCACGAGCCCTTGCGGAAAGGGCGTTGCCAGTGGTGCCACAAGGCCCACGGAACCGCCAACACCAACATCCTCCACGCCGGGGGCGGCCGGGCGCTGTGCGTCATCTGCCACAAGGCGGCAGGACCCGTTGAAGGCGAAAGGGAGAGCCATCGCTTTCCGGCCGGCGGGGAGTGCGGGGCCTGCCATGCCCCCCACGACAGCGGCCGGAAGCACCTGCTGCGCCAGGAGCCCCAGCAGCTCTGCCTGTCCTGCCACGCGCCCATCAAGGACCGCCTGGCCCTGGCCCACCCGCACGCGGCGGCCGTGGAATCCTGCCTCAACTGCCATGGCCCGCATCCTTCCGCCTCCGACCACCTGCTGAAGTCCAAGCCCGCCGAGCTCTGCGTGGCCTGCCACGAGGCGTCTCCGCTGGCGGCCTCCCACGCGGGCATGGCGCTGGAACCTGCGTCCTGCGTTTCCTGCCACAATCCCCACGGCTCGAAGGGCAAGGGGATGCTCAGGGACGTGGAGCACAGTCCCTTCCAGGGCAATGCTTGTTCGAACTGCCACACCCCCGCGGTGAACGGGAAGGCTGGCCTCAGCGACCAGCCCCCGGCCCTGTGCACCACCTGCCACGACTCGACGCCAGGCAAAGGCCATGTGCACGAGCCTGCCAAGGAAGGCCAATGCCTCAGTTGCCACACGCCCCATGCTTCGGACACCAAGGGGCTGCTGGTGGCGCCCGTTCAAAACCTCTGCGGCACCTGCCATGAGAATGCCGGCGGCGCTTCCGTCCATCCCCCTTTCCAGGCCGGCGCCTGCCTGGATTGCCACAGGCCCCACGATTCCACGAACCCGAAGCTGCTGGCGCTGCCCGCCGAGAAGCTCTGCCTCTCCTGCCACGAAGGCCTGCTGGACGGGAAGACCCGCCATGCTCCCGCCTCCCGGGGCGACTGCATGGCCTGCCACGAAGCCCACGCGGGCAAGGCCGCTCCTGTCCTGAAGCAGGAGGCCTCGACCCTCTGCCAGAGCTGCCACGCCAAGACCGCCCAGGGGGCCGTGCCCCACCCCCCGGTGAAGGAGGGGAAATGCGCGGCCTGCCACACGCCCCATTCCTCGGCCGAACCCGCCCTGCTCAAGGCCAGCCAAGCCCTGGTCTGCGCCGGGTGCCACAAGAGCATCGTCGAGAAAAAAGTCCTCCACGCACCCATCCAGAAGGGGCAGTGCAGCGCCTGCCACGCGCCCCACGGCTCGGACAACCCGAAGCTCCTCAAGGAAGGCACCGAGACCCTGTGCCTGAACTGCCACAAGGGCCTGGGCGCCGGGGGCGCGGTCCACCGGCCCGCGGCGGGCAAGGGAGCTTGCCTGGCCTGCCACGACCCCCACGGCAGCGACCTGCCCAAACTGCTGAAAAAGACCCAGCCGGATCTCTGCTACGGCTGCCACGAACGCAAGGACAGCTTCCAGAAGGTGCATGCTCCGGTGGAATCCGGCGAATGCAGCGCCTGCCACGATCCCCATGCGGGCAAAGGCCCCGCGCTGCTGAGCGCCCCCTCCATCAAGGAGGCCTGCGCCGCCTGCCACGACCTGGCCGACAAGGAGCTGGAGAAAAAACATCAGGGCGCCACGCTGTCCAAGGCCGACTGTGCGGGATGCCACGAGCCCCACAGTTCCACGAAGAAAGCGCTGATCCTCGAGGGGGCCCACCCGCCCTTCACGGAAGGCTGCGACGCCTGCCACGCGGCCCCGGATGCCAAGGGCGGAATCGTCCTGACCGAGAATCCCCCGGCCCTCTGCATCACTTGCCACGATTCCCTGAAGGCTCCCGAGGGAAGCGTGCAGCACGATCCATTCAAGAGCGGGGAATGCTTCGCATGCCATCGTCCGCATGCGTCCAGGAACGAAAAACTCCTCAATCTGCCGAAGAGCGAGGTCTGCCTGGCCTGCCACGAGGCCCCGGCCGCGCCCAAGGGTGGATGGATCCACAAACCCTTCCAGGAGAATGGTTGCAGGCAATGCCACGCCCCGCATTATTCCGGAAACAAAGCGCTTCTGGCCAAGCCCGGCGGCGCCTTGTGCCTGACCTGCCACCCGGCCATCGCAGCGGCCGTGCAAGCCAAGCATCCCCACGCTCCCGCCGCGGCGGGAGAGTGCCTGTCCTGCCACGAGCACCATGCCGGGAAGCTCCCCAAAGGATTGTTGAGTCCGCCCCAGGAGCTGTGCGTCACCTGCCACGATGTGAAAGATCTCCAGGCTCCCCACAAGGGCTATCCCGTCAGCGCCGGGCAGTGCATCACCTGCCACGACCCCCACGGCTCGAACCATGGCGGAATGCTCAAGCAGACGGCGCACCAGCCAGTGGCGGCGGGGGCATGCAGCACCTGCCACGCGCCGTCCGGGCCTGCCGCCCCGAAGCCCTTCGGCCTCAACACACCCGCGCCTGGCCTATGTTTCACGTGCCACAAGAATGTGGCCGCTGCCGCGCAGATGGCCCATCCCCATCCGCCGGTCGCCAAGGGCCAGTGCATGGCCTGCCACGCTCCCCATGCCTCGGACCGGGCAGCGTTGCTGGCGGCGAATCCCAAGGACCTCTGCCTTAAATGCCATGAGGGACTCAGGACCGAAGCGGAGCGCGCCGTCTCGAAGCACAAGCCGGTCATGGAAGGGCAGTGCCCCGTCTGCCACACCTCCCATGGCGGCGCGGAAAAAGGCTTCCCCCGGGGCGAGATCTACAGCCTTTGCCTGGGATGCCACAAGGACAAGTCCGCGAACCACCCCCTGGCCAACCACCCCTCGGGAGGGATCGTCAACAAGTACTCAGGAACCCAATTGAACTGCCTCTCCTGCCACAACCCGCATTTTTCGGACAAGCCCAGCCTGAAAAAAATATCGGGTTGCGCGGACTGCCATAAATAGGCTGCCGGCTGGCGAATCCGTGGAGCCTTGATACTTAGTAGCGTTTTACGGTTCAGTAAAGGCTCACCCTCAAAGAGATCAGGGGGCCTTCTGGATCACCGCGTTCTTGGCGTGCTCCTGGACCTTGATTTCCTTGCGCGCATCGGAATCCAGGTAGGCATCCACCAGCGCGGCGCCGCGCTCTTTCAGGTAGTCCGACTGGACCGCTTCGCGGCATTCCTGGAAGGGCAGGACCTCTCCGGGCTTGCGCCCCAGCAACCGGAAGAGCATGAACCCATCCGGCCCCGGAACGGGACCGATGAGGGTGCCCTCGGGGCTCTGGAGCATGGCCCGGACCGCGTCCTTGGGAAGCAGTTTCAGCAGGCTCGCGACTTCCAGCCAGCCCGCATCCCATTGGCCCGTGGCGGTCTTGTTGGCGTACTTGTCGAATAAGCGGTTCCAGGGGGTTCCACCCTGGGCTTCCTTCACCGCCCGGTCGATGGTTTCGGACTGGTCCGCCACCAAAAGATGCAGCTTCACGGCTCCAATGCCTCTAAAACGCTCTTTATTTGCGGCGTAGTGGGAATTCAATTCGGCCTCGGGCACCTTGAAGCCGCCCAGGTAGTTTTTCGAGAACGCGGCATAGGCGACCCTCCGCTGCCCCATCCAGATGGCGGCTTTGACCTCCGGCCGACGCTCGATTCCCTGCTTCTCGGCGGCGGCGGACAGCCGGTAATCATCGGCCAGGATCTCCATGAACTGGCCCTTGGTTTCGGGGCCCAGGCCGTGGGAAGCCCCGGACATCTTCATATTTTCCGAGATGAAGAGCTTCAGTTCCCGCAAGGAGATGATTTTGTCCGTAACGCGCCCGGCCTGCCGATTCTCGTCCCCGGGCGCGATGGCCGTCGTGCGGTCGAGGTCCAATACGGCCTTGTCCGCGGTGAGCGGATATTCCGTCCGCAAAGCCTTCAGGGCCTCGGGGCGCCGCTGGGCCTCGAGGGATTGCTGCATCCCGGCCATCAGGCTTGCCTTGGACCTCTCGAATTCGGCGGGATCGGCGGGGCGCACCTCATGCACCCGGGCGACGTGCCATCCGAATTCGCTCTGAAAGGGTCCGCACAACGAGCCTGGCTTCGCAGCGAACACGGCGGCGGCAAACGGAGCCACCATCTGTTCCCGCTTGATCCAGCCCAGGTCCCCCTTGTTCTGTTTGGCGGATGGGTCCTTCGACACCGCTGAAGCCACCGCCTCGAAGGTTTCGCCGGCGGCCACCCGCTGCAAAGCGGCCTGCGCCTCCGCCTGGGAAGTGCACAGGAGGTGGGAAACCCGGCGGGATTCGCCGGAAGCCATGAAGGCTTCCTTGGCCTGGGATTCGGAGAAATTGCCGTGGCCCGGTTGGGCGGCAAGGTAGGCCTGCGCCAGGGCCGTGCGGCGCGTGATCTGCACGTAATCCTGCAGCTCCGTGCCTTTGAGGAATCCTCTCTTCTCGGTGAGCTGGAAAGCCAGCTCCTGCCTGACCAGGCCCGCCAGGCTGCCACCCGGATTCTCCTTCAGGTAGGCCGCCCATTCGGGCTGGCCGATCCAGATCGCTCCCACGCGCGCGACCGGAGCTTTGGGACGGTCGCAGGCCACACCGCCCAGCAGCACCAGGGCCGCGACGGGAACCAGGCCGGGAATCGCCCGGGAGTGCCGGAGCTGAACAACAATCGGTCGCATTAGGATCTCCTCAACAAGCTTGCCTTCATTCCGCCGCCTCGAGGGCCGCGCGCGGGCAGAATCAGATTTTGAATCCGCAAATCCCTTCCCCGGCCGCTTCAGCGGATGGGCCCGGGAACCGGGTCACTTGACGTGGCAGGTCAGGCAAAGACCGCTGCCCGCATTGCTCTTGCGAAGGAAGGGCGGGATCGAAGGATCATGCACCCGATGGCAGCTCGCGCACTCGACCTTTCCATTGTACAGGGGCGCATCGCTCCACCCCCGCTGGGCATCCGGGGGAGGACGGAACCGGCTCCCCAGGCCCGTCGGGTAGCTCACCGCGATCGGGTGGTCGTTCGTGAGGTCGGGGCCGAGTTTCATGGTGGCCTTGAGCGGCCCCATGCCGCCATCCGAGTGGCAGCTCGCGCAATTCGGATATTCCCCGCGCTCATTGAGGCCTTGGCCATTGATCACTTCATGCTTGTCGTCGAACGAAAAGCCGTAGGCGGTGGCCAGCGTGTGGGTCCCATCGTGGCAGCCCAGGCAAAGCACCGAAACCGTGAGGGCCGGGTTCCCGGGGCTGCCCACCATGGTGGAGCTGGTATAGGTGGCATAGGTCTTGGTCCGGTCGATGGCGCGGTTCCACAGTGGCGCGTTGATGTCGCTCAGCGTGTTGTTGGCATGGTGGGGCGTGTGGCAGTACATGCACACCTGGCCGGAGATCGCAGGATCCCCGCCCCACCAGGAGCCATCGGAAGACAGATCATGCTTGGAGCCGCGGATGCCCTGGGCTTGCGCCGTTCCGGCCGCCATGAGCGCCAGGCCGACCAGGGCGAGGCGGAGGAGGCCGCTCGCGGCTGTTCTAAGGAATCTGGAGGGGAGAGGGTGCATGCGTTCTCCTTGCTTGAGGGTTGAATGGCGGATTGGGTTCAATACCGGGTCTGGACGTGGTCATAGCCATGGCAAGTCAGGGTGCAGGTCCCTTGCCGGGGGCCGGTGCGCCTGAATTCCACGGCCCCCACGGAGGAAGGTCCTACAACCGCGCGATCGAATTCGACCAGGGCGGGCGAAGTGAGGCTGCCGTGGGGCTCATGGCAGGTTGCGCAAGGGGTCGGCTCCCCGAATCCGGGAAGGTAGCCCGCCGTCCCCGTTCTCCAGGGATCCCGCCCGAGCTGGAAAAGGCTCGAACTGCGAGTCGCGGGCCGCGGGAACGAACCATCCCTTTTACGCAGCCGGGACGGGAGGCCGACGAACCCGGTGATGTGCTCGTTGTGCAAGAGGAAGGACTGGTTGGCCTGGATGGAAGTCTTGGAGTGGCAGGTGAAACATAGATCGTTCGACCGCTGGGCCATGCCGACCACGTCCTTCTCCCGTCCATAGGAAGCCTTCAGCAGGGAAGGAAAAGGCGACGCATGGGGACCCCGCATGCTGGTGGTGTCCGGGTTGTCGTGGCAGGACGTGCAGTCGAGCTTGCCCCGGAAGGCCGTCTCCCGGAGGCTCGGCAGATCCAGACGGTCCGCGGCGGAGGCCCCGATGCTGTGGCGGGAGGTTGCGCCGGGGCTGAAGCGGCGGCCCAGGTCCCCTTCGGATCTGGAGTTCGGCGCGGCCTGCGGGCCCGCGTGGCAGCCGAAACAGACCTGGGCGAAGGAGGCCGGCTTGGAACCCATCAACTGGCCCCGCGAATCGAAAGCCACCGGCCGCACCATTCCGGCATCCCGGCCATGCACATCGTGGCATCCGGAGCAGTCATCCTGCAGCAACACGCGGCCCCCGGCGGTCTCCACCTGCCGTCGATAGGCGACCGACCTGCGCCGGGCGCGGACTTTCAGATGGCTGGAAACCTCGACGCCGAGGGTGGAAAGCTTGGGCGCCCGGTCCGCCGAGGGCATGGCCGGTTCGCCCTGGTGGCAGGACAGGCACAAGGCCTCGGCGCTGAAGCTTCGCAAACCCACCTGGCTCTGGGGGAGTTGGTGGGGGCGATGGCAGGACTTGGTGCAGTCCTGATGGGCGGCGGAGGCCCCCGCCCGGGCCTCCTTGGAGGAAGGCAGGGTTCCCTGGGGGAACAGGGGCGGGAAAGCGAGCAGGGCCATGGCCAGCAGCGTCCACCGGGTCCATTTGGACCCCAGCAGGGAAGCGTCGAACCTCATGTCCGCCATGGGCCGCCTCACCAAAGCGCCACGGTATCGAACAACCGGCGCAGCGTGACCATCACCCGGCGCGTGTGGAGGCCGCCCTCCTGCCGGCCTTCGTCGTAGGTGACCCGGAAACTGATGAGGCGGTAATCCAGGTCCACGTGCGCTGACAGCGCCTGGGCGTTGGGTCCGAAGCCCGGATCCAGCCGCGTCCAGAGCAGGCCCATGGGCACCTTCCAGAAGCGCAGATTCAGGCTGGCGGCCTCGAAGCGGGTGGAGCCTGAGGCCTGGCCATGGAGGAAGACCGGATCCGGCTGGAGATCACCGCCCGCGCCACCCACCTGCTCATTTTTCGTCAGGCCGATGGTGGCTGTCAGTGAAACCCGGTCCAGGGAATAGCTGGCATTGCCCGTGAAGGTGCTGTTCTTGGTCTTGACCCCGGGCAGGCTGAAGCCGTCGTCCCGCCGCCAGTCCCCCAACACCAGCATCCGGAAATTGGCTCCCGCCGACAGGTTTCCCGAAACCCGGGCCCAGTCCTGGACGCCGCTTCCGCCCCGTTCCGTGGTGCGCCCAAGATCCATCGAGAAGTCGAGCCTGCCCTGCTGCCTCATGCGCCGCTGCACAAGCTGATCGGCCAGCTCGCCAGGCAGGTAGCCGGGAGGGTAGACCTCGTTGCGCCAGCGGTCGAATCCCCAGTCGCTGACCAGGAAGAGGCTGTGGCGGATCTGATCGGGCAATTCCCCGCCCCGGATCAGGCCTAGCTGGAAACTGTTGGAGCTCTTGGCTCCCGAAGCGGCGAGCAGGCTTCCGCTGGCGGAGGTGGCTGCGACGCTGCCGATCGCGTTCCACCCCGAGCCGAGGGACGTGTTGACCGTGGCGATGAAGGAACCGTTCTGGGCATCGCGCCCCAGACTGTCGTGGATCCGGCTGAAGGCAGCCGTTCCAGCCAGCACCCATTTCCCATGCTTCCAGGCCAGGGACTGCCCCGCCGAGCCTGAGTTGGATCGGTAATCCCCATTGAGCGTCCCGCGATACCCCAGGGTGGTCAGGTTCGTCCACGGGCCAGAAAAGCCCTGGAGGGTGGCATCGCCATCCAACCAGCGGTTGTTCTGGAAGCTTTCCACGCTCTCGCTGGTGCGGAAGCGCCATGTAGGCGAAAAGGTGGTTTCGGTCCGCAGGATCGCGTGGGTGTTGTGCCAGGCCGGAAGGTAGCTGGTCGCATCGAAGTTCTGCCGCAGCGCCTGCAGGTTGACCTCGGTGGATCCGAACCGCTGGTTCCCATGGAGGTCCAGGGTGCTCCAGGTTTCCCGCCGGGAGTCCTGCTGCAGGGTGGATTTCCGGAAGGACAGGTCCACATCCTTCACGTATCGTCCCCGGTATCCGACGCCCACCCCGAAAATCTCCCCCCGGAAAGGCTGCACGCCGAGCAGGCCTGGAGTCCGGGTGCGGGTGAAATCCAGCCTCACCTTGAAGGGCTGGTAGGGAAACAGGTTCAGCCGCGCTCCGGCGGAACTGATGCCGACGGACGACTCCGCACGGTAGGTCTCGTCGTGGGCGGTCATCCGGTCATAGGACAGCGCCCCGCTGAGGGCCAGGGCTCCCAATCGGTACGTGAAGACCGGCAGGCCCACCGTGAAGTCATAGGTCGCCTGGGATGTGCTGCTGTTGGTCTGGTTGACCTGCCATTGCTGGAAGCGCCATTCGAAATTCTGGGCGAGCAGCACCGGTTCCTGGGCGACCAGGAGAAGGGGGCTGAGGGCCAAGGCGGCCAGGGTCCGAAAACGGATCATATGGGGAGGTCTAGCAACCAATCAAAAAAAGGGAGAAGCTGTTGGTCCTCTCCCATCCTTGCGCCGCCTGATCCGGCGCCCAAGGATTTGGCCCGGGAAACGGGAGGGCTCACAACAAACCCGGGGCCGCGTAGAAGTTCCTGCGCGGCCCCGGAAGAATCTGGACTACGCCCAGGCTACTTGATGTGGCAAGCGACGCAGAGCGCGGATGCGGTGTTGGCCATGCGCAGGAAGGGCGTGAAGGTCGGGGTGTGCACCCGGTGGCAGGAAGCGCACTCGACATTGCCGCCGTACAGCTTCGGGCCGACCAGGGAGGCGACCGCCACAAACTTGGTGCCTGTGGTGGGATAGACGACGCCCACGGGATGGTCATTGCTCAGGTCGGTGCCCACGTAGTTGACGTTGGCCGGAAGCAGGATGCCGGTGGCGTCGTAGCCGGGCAGCGCGGCTGTCCAGGTCGGGTTGCCCCGGCCGCCGTTGTTGATGATGCTGCCCACGGCCACGGTGCCGTCATGGCAGGAAAGGCAGGCCACGCTCATGGTGCCGGGCTGGCCGGCCGTGACGCCCGCGGTGTTGGTGTAGGTGGTGTAGGTGGTCGCGGTGGAGGCCGAGTGGTTCCACAACGGGCCGGCGATGCTGGCCGTCGCCTGGTGGGGCGTGTGGCAGAAGATGCAGACCTGGCCATCCACATTGCCGTACTTGGTGGACAGATCGTGCTTGGAGCCGACGATGCCCTGGGCCGAAAGGGCCATGGGGGCCAGGACTAGCAGGGTGCGAAGCAGCAGCTTCATGGGTTTCTCCTTTGGAGAGGGTTGGAGGGATGAAAAAAGGTGTGGGGAGTGAGAATTCAGCCTTTGGGGGGCGTTGGGACGTCGGCCGCGGGCAGGGGAAGGTACTGGAATTTCTGGATGCGGCCGTTCAGCTGGTCGGCCACGAGGATGACGCCGTCCTTGGAGATCGCGATGCTGGTGGGCGACTGGAACTGCCCCTTGCGGGTGCCGCCCTGGCCCACGAAGGTGAGAATCTGGCCATCCAGCCGGAAGATCTGGAAATTGGAGAAGGCGCCGTCGACCACGTACAGCTGGCCGTCGGAATCCACCGCGAGGCCCTTGGGGCGAGCGAATTGGCCGGACATGTCCCCGGCTTTACCGAAAGTGCTCAGGAAGCGTCCGTTGAAATCGAAGAGCTGGATGCGGAAATTGCCGCTGTCCGCCACCGCGAAGCCCTTGCCGGGGATGATGCAGCAGTAGGTGGGGAAATTGAATTGTCCTGGCTTGTCGCCGCGCTGGCCGATTTTCTTGACGATCTTGAAGGCGCGGTTGAGCAGCCAGACGCTGTGGTCGCCTCCGTTCACCATGACCACCAGGTCCCGGCTCTCATCCACCGCCACGCCCACCGGTCGCTTGATTCCATCCGTCGCGCCGAGGGCGGCGAGCTGCTGGCCTGCCTTGTCGAAGGCGACCAGGGCATTGGTGTTGGAATCCGTGGCGTAGACCACCTTGGAGTCCACCGCCAGGCCCGAAGGCGTAGGAAGCGTACGGTTGGACACCGACGAGAAAAGCCACATGCGCTTGGCTTTGACATCCAGGCCGATGATGCCCTGGCCGAAGTCGCCCACGAACATGGTGCCTTGTTCATCGATGGCCACGGACATGGGCCGCTTGATCCAGAGCACCTGTTCACTGCGCCCCGCAAGCCGGTCCACGAAGCTGCGCTTCTTCTTGGCGCCGATGTCGAATTCATTGCGGTATTCAGCCAGCCACTTGATGCGCGGAGCGGCCGGGGGCGGGGGCCAGACCAGGGATTCGGCCTGGCCTTGGGTCGGGGCGGTTCCACCCTTCTGCCCATGCAAGGCAGGAGAAGCGCAGGCCAGCCATGCCAGGGCGGCTGCGGTCATGATCGGGCGGAACTTGGACACTGCGATTAACCCTCGGTATTGATCCTTGAAACGGATCCGGCCGGTCGGAATTGATCTGGGCCTGATCCCTGCCGGATCTACCCGGCACAGTTCAACTTGAGCCCCGAACCTTAAAATCCGATTAAGTGGAATCACCTAGTTGAGTGACTTCGATCACGTCTGGGTCCTGCGCAGTTTTTTCAATCAACGTTTTTGGAAGGCTTGCCACCGGCAGGGATTGCCCCGGGATGCGAATTTTCGCCAAGCGAGGTTGAACGGCTACCGGACGCTGGCCACTGCATGGCCAGGACCAAGTGTGGGCTGGGCTTTTGGGTTGCGGGTTCCCGTCCGGACGGGCCATCGGCACCTCGGGGATCTCCACCTCCAGATTCCAGGAAGCGGGCATCCGTACCGATATGATTTCAGTGCACCCTCAACCAGCCATTTGGATGGTCAACCCGCCGGACCTCGAAGGACCCCATGAAAATCCTCATTGTCGAAGACGAGGCCAAACTCGCACAGGTCCTGCTCAAAGGGCTCAAGGAAAATGGCTACATCGCCGAGTGGGCCGAGGACGGCGAGCTGGGGCTGAACATGGCCCGGGAAGGCAACTACGCCGCCATCATCCTCGATGTCATGCTGCCGAAGAAGGATGGTTTCGAAGTCCTGTGCGAGTTGCGCAAATCCGGAAGCAGCCTTCCGGTCATGATGCTCACCTCGCGGAGCAGCGTGGATGACCGCGTCCGAGGGCTGGACCTGGGCGCCGACGATTACCTCCCCAAGCCCTTCGCGTTCAAGGAGCTGCTGGCAAGGCTGCGGGCGGTCACCCGCCGTCCCGCGGTGGAATTGCGGACCACCTTGAAGGTGGCGGATCTCGAATTGGATCTCCAGACGCGGGAAGTCCGGAGGGCCGGCCAGGTGATCAGCCTGACCGCCAAGGAGCTCGTGCTCCTCGAATACTTGATGAGCAGGAAGGGCCTCGCGCTCACCCGCGCCATGATCCTGGAAAACGTATGGGCCTCGGACGACGCCTATGACGGGGGTTCCAACCTGGTGGAGGTCTACATCAATTTCCTCCGCAAGAAGATCGACCAGGGGCGGTCCGTCAAGCTGATCCAGACGCTCCGGGGCGTGGGCTACACGATGCAGGAGCAGCCATGATGCGGTTCCGCCGCACCCTCCGGTACAAGCTCACGATGTGGTACTGCATCGCGATGACCCTCGGCCTCTGCATCATCGGATCCCTGGTCTTCGTGCTGGTCCGGTACCACATGGTGCGGCACTACGACGACCACCTCAGGGCCCGTGGAGCTTCCATCCTGGCCGTCCTGGCCGATGATGAAATCGGAAGCTCCCTCACGCCCCGGCAGGAGGAGCAGCTCCGGCACATGGGCAGGGTGATCATCACTGAACGGTTCGGTGGCCGCGAACGGGTCATCCACCGTTCGCGTAGATTGCCTGAAGGCAATCTGGACTCCTGGATCATGCCCCCGTCGAAGGAGGTGATGACCGCTCCCGAATTCCAGATCCGCAAGGAGGGGAGGATCTACTGGCGCGTCCTGCTGGTGCCTTTTGACAAGAGGATCGGGGAGCAGGGCGTCATCCGGGTTTTCGAAAACATGGGCGATGTCCAGGCGATGCTCCGGCGCTTGATGCTTGATTTCACGAGCCTGGCTTTGCTCGGCGTCCTGGCCTCCTTCGCCGGCGCGTATTGGATCGTCGGACGGGCCCTGACACCGATCATTCGCATCATCGAAAAAGCCAGAGAGATTGAAGCCAGCAGCCTCGATCAACGCATCCCCGACCGGGGGCTCGAGGGCGAGACGGGGATGCTGGCGGAAACGCTCAACAGGATGTTCGCGCGTCTGGAAACTTCCTTCGATGCCATGAAACGCTTCACGGCGGACGCATCGCACGAACTCCGCAACCCCCTGGCGACCGTCCGCAACACCATCGACGTGACCCTGGAACAGGAGCGGACCTCGGAAGAGTACGAAGCCGCCATGAAAAGCATGGGGGAGGAAGTCGACCGCATCCGCACGATCGTGGAAGATCTCCTGTTCCTGGCGAGGGCCGATGCCAACCGGGTGGTGATGAAGCTGGCCCCGGTCGGGTTGGACCACATCCTGGAGGCCCAGATCGAAGCCCATCAGTTCCAGGCCCAGGAGCGGAACATCCACCTTGAAGTCCTGGGGCTCGTCCCGGATGAAATCCTGGGGGATGACCGCTGGCTGCACCAGGTGGTCGGCAACCTGCTGGACAACGCTCTGAAATACACGCCCATTGGCGGTACCGTGTCGGCGGACCTCAGCCGGCAAAACGGAATGGTGCGGTTCTCGGTCCTCGACACGGGTCCTGGCATCCCGGAGCCAGACCTGACCCGCATCTTCGAGCGGTTCTTCCGCTCCGACCTCTCCAGGTCCCGCACCAATGTCCCGGGGGTCGGACTGGGCCTCGCGATCGCAGCATGGGTCGTCAAGGAGCACGGGGGGAGCATTGCCGCCGCCAACCGCCCTGGAGGCGGAGCCATCATCACCGCGGACTTCCCCAAAATTGAAACGGCCTAGCCGAGGTCCCATCCCCTTGGATTCCCCGTGAATGCCTTGGCAGCCTACCTCTGCACGAATGGCGCTGTTGGCTTGTTCCTGCTGCGGCGCGAGTAGAAAAAACCAATCGAAATCCAAGTAGTGATCAACATCACACGCCCGAAAGGCGTTCCTTAATCTGGTTTTAAGGTTGAGGACTCAGTTTGGTTAGCGCCGGGTCTGCTTGAACGGCTTCCCGAATCGACCTTTATGAAGCACCTGATCCGTTTCATCGATCGACGTGAGAGGGCATGGATCGATCAAGGTCCACCCAACCATGGCAACCGCCACCCAAAAGTTGCGGCCCAGCCAAACCAGGAGGATGCGAATGCGGACGATGGGTAGGTTCGCGCGGCTGCTGAGGGCAGGCATCGCGCTGTCTTTGTTGTCCGCCGGGCCATCCCCCCTTGGGGCACGCGGCGAGGCCGGACCCGCCGGCCCCATCTCGGCCCTCCCTGCTCCGCAGGTGACGCCCCTGCGCGCCTACCGCGAGGGGTTGATGGCGCCCTCCCGGATCGCGACGGATGCCGCCGGGCGCGTCTACATCACCGATCACACCCTGGGCAAAGTCATCGTCCGCGATGAACAGGGACGGCTGGTTTCCATGAAAAGCGGGCTGAAGCATCCCCTCGGGATCGCCGTGGACAGCGCCGGCCGCATCTATGTCGGCGAAGAGGGCACCGGAAGCGTGTCCGTGTTCCTTCCCGATTGGACCCTCGTGGACCGGCTCGGCCAGGGCGCCGGCGAGTTCCTGATGCCCAACCACATCACGATCCCCGCCAGTTCCCCACTCGCGGGGATGATCCTGGTAAGCGACAGCCGCGCGGATCTCATCAAGGTCTACTCGGCCGGCGGATCCGCCGTGCGCCAATTTGGGGGGTCCGGGGCTTCGAACGGCCAGCTCAATTTCCCCTCCGGCCTCTACGTGAGCGGCAGCGGCGAAATTTTCGTGGCGGACCAGAACAACAACCGGATCCAGGTCTTTTCAGCCGATGGGCTGTTTTTACGAACCTTCGGACGCAGCACCATGATGGGGCTGGGGCCCTTCAGCCGGACCCAAGGCCTCGCCGGAGATTCCCTGGGCCGGATCTTTGTGGCTGACGCCTTCCAAGGCACCGTCAAGGTGATCGACGCCCTGGGAAACGCCATCTCGACCATCGGGCGTTTTGGCGAAGGCCTGGGTGAATTGAAAGCGCCTGTGAGTCTCTCCATCGATCGCAACAACCGGCTTTTTGTGGTGTCACCGGGCAATACGCGCGTGGAGATCTTCGGGCTCGACACGTTCAGCGATCCAAAATCCCTTCCGGCAGACATCAAGCTCCTCCCCGCCACCTTCGACCGCATCGGGGTCCGGGCCACTCCAGTGGGCACCGGGAGCCTCGAGCCGAATAAAGTGGTGGGCCTGCTGAAAGTGTCCGGCCAAGCGCCGGGAATGATCCTTCCAGAGTCGGTTTCCGCGAATGGGATCGCCGCAAGGCGGTTCAAGGGCGCCGAGGTCGGCGACTTCGATGGGGATGGGATTCCCGAGCTGCGCGTCCAATTCGACAGGAAAAGCCTCGTGGCGACCCTCCCCGACGGGAAAGGCACCGTGATCGTGAAGGGGCTGCTTGCGGATGGCCGGAGCTTCGAAGGTCTCGTTCCGGTCTACGTGACGCAGGGGGGCAGTGGGAATACTGTCCCGGCGGGCGCGCTGCTTGCTGATGGATCTGGTTTAGAGCCACGAGGAGGTTCGCAATGATCCGTCTGCGAAATATGCTCCTGGCCATCGGCCTCGGGATTCTTCCCTGCACCGCGCTGCTGGCTTCGGATCCTCCCCACGACACGAGCAGGACCGTCGAATGCAAATCCTGCCACACGCTCCATGCCTCCCCAGGGGCGACGCTCACCGCCGTCGCGGGCAATGCGAATCTATGCATGAGCTGCCATGTGCCCGGCGGGACGGCCAGCGCGAAACCCTTCGGGCCGCTCGACCAGGCCGACGCAGCCCCCGGACTCCCCGCGGGAACCGCGGCATCGGGCAACTCCCACCGATGGGACGCCGGGCCGGCGGGACGGGCCGTGAAAGGCACCCCGAACACTTCGACGGGAACCGTGATGCCCTTGGGAGCCTTCACCGGGGCCTATGCCAAGACCTACACCCTCACGATCACCACCGCCGGAAACGTGGGCGGGGCACAGTTCTCCTGGACCGCAACCTCGCCGGGCGGGGGATCGGGCACTGGCCTGACCACCGGCCCCAGCGTCCTGCTGGACCAGGGCGTATCCGTGAAATTCGCCGATGGCACCGGGACCTCTTTTCTGCTCGGCGACAAGTGGAACATCATTGTGCGCGCCGCGGTGCGCGCCCCGGCGGACCCGACTCTGGCCAGCCGCCTGGAAAACGGCCAGATGATGTGCTCCACCTGCCATGACCAGCACATCCAGGCCAACATGCCCTTCGATCCCGCGGCGCGGACCGGGGGGCTCAAACATTTCCAGCGGGTGGCGAACGACGCGGACCAGATGTGCGTGGACTGCCACATCGCCCATGACCAGACCTCCTCCACCGGAGGTTCCCATCCCGTGGGCGTCGTGGTTCCAGTGGGGAATTACAAGGCGCCGACCACAGTCCCCCTGGACGCCACCAACAAAGTGAGGTGCCAGTCCTGCCACAAGGTCCACTACGCGCCCGTCTCGAATGGGACCCTCCAGCGGGTCGCAAGCCAGCCCGTGCTATGCGCCGACTGCCACACCAATTCGGACCTGGCCAACGGAATCCATTACAGCGCCACCCAGGGCGTTCTCTGGCCCGGCGATGACCGGCACACGCCGGCCAGCGCCTATCCGGCCATCACCGACACCGCCAAGCGCGGCGCCTGCTCCAACTGCCACTCCCCCCATGGATGGCCCGATGCGGCCAACACGGCGACCAAGTACCCCAAGCTCCTGGTGGCTGCGAACGACAACAACTTCTGCTTCGTCTGCCACGACGGAACGCCCACCAAGGATGTGCTGGCGCCCATCACAAAAGCCATCGGACACAGCACCGATCCCACGAAACAGGTGGCTGGGCGGGCGGTGAGCTGCATCGATTGCCACAACATGCACAAGGCAGGGCTCGCCCATACCTACGCCACCACGGCCACCGCCACCAGGAACGCCATCGGCACCGGGGCCTTGCAGGGTGTCACCGGAGTGACCGTGACCTTCGGGGCTGCCAACTGGACTGCCGCCACCTTCGGGACGCCAGCCACCGCTTCAAAGGAATACCAGATCTGCATGAAGTGCCACACCAGCACCTCCTTCGGCGCCAATCCTCCCGCCGGAAGGAGCGTCATCTACAGCACGGGCACGGCCAATTTCACCGCCGGTGGAACCACCGTGGCGGCGGGGAGCACGGCCCCGGGCTGGCCTGTTTCATCCGCCAGCAATACCGCCCTGGTGGGGGCCTGGATCCGGAAAAATTCCGACGCCACCACCGCCTGGTATCGGATCACCGCCTCCACTGCCACCAGCCTCACCATCACGCCTGCCTATGCGGGCGCCACCCAGACTAACCAGGCCTACCAGATCGCCCAGGAAACCGATGTGTCCCTGGAATTCAATCCGGCAAATGCCTCCTTCCACCCCGTCGCCGCCGGCCTCAATTCCGGCACGGGCAACGGGACCCCAAAGGCCCTCACCACCGCCCAGATGAAGGCGCCCTGGAACTCCAGCGCCAACATCGGCACCCAGACCATGATGTGCAGCGACTGCCACAACACGGATTCGGCTTCTCCGGCCGCCCAGGGTCCCCATGGGTCCGCGACCCAATTCATGCTGCGCGGGCCGCAGACGCTCTGGCCGCCCACGGGGAATTTCAACGGCGCCACGCTTTACAACACCACCTTCTGCTCCAATTGCCACACCTATACAAGCAACAATAGGGCCCACGCAAAACACACGGGCCGCACCGTGACCTGCTACAACTGCCATATACTGGTGCCCCACGGCGGCAAGCTGGCCCGGCTCATAGGAGACGGTGACAGCACGACCTTCCCGGCGCGCTATGCCTATCAGAACAAGAAGACCAACATGTGGGTCACTGGATTCACCAAAGCCGCCCCAGGCAGCTACTCGGAAACCGATTGCGGGGCGTCCTGCGCCACCGGGAAACATCTTCTGACCAACGGCGCGGATTGGTAACCTCCCACCTGAAACGCTTCTTCCGCGCCCCGGCGACCATCATCGGGGAGATCCTCTTCATCGCGCTACTCGGCGGCCTGGGCGCTGCCCTGCCCCAGCGGGGTGTGGCCACTGCCGCGGAACTAGCCCATCTCCGGGATCACGGCGCCTTCGTCACGGCCCTGGTGGACAGGCTCACCTTGGACCACGTTTTCACCAGCCCGGCCTTCCTGGCCGCACTGGGTTTGGCCACCGTGTCCTTGTCCATCGTGGTGGTGGAGCAGATCCGCCGCCTGCGCGCCCAATGGAATCTAGTTCCCACCGAGGCCCACTTCCGGAACGCGCCCTTCCGCCGCGAATTCACACGGCCCGCTCAAGGGGCTTCTAAATCTGTGGCCATCCGCTCACGGGGCCGCCTGGGCCTGGCGGGATCGCCCCTGTTCCACACCGGTCTGCTCTGTGTGATTTTCGCTGGCGGCCTGCGGGCCATGTTCGGCACGGAGGCGGTGGTGGACCTCTATGAAGGCGAGACCTTGCCGGCCACCGTGGAGGCCTGGGGCGCCCAATGGCCCGGGCTGCTGGGAAAGCCCTTCCGCCTGTACGACCCCCTGACCTTGAAAGCAGTCTACGAAGACCACTATCCTTCCGGCGAAGTGAAGGGTCTCGGCCTGAGCCTGGCCTTCCATGGGCCTGAGGGCACTCAAGTGCGCGAGATGGCCGTGAATCAGGAATTGCGGATGCGCCATGGCCGTCTCTACATGGACGCCAAGCGCGGGCCAGCCGCACTGGTGGAATGGGAAATCCCAGGTGCGACACCAATCCGGACAGCCGCCCTCATGGAACAAAAGGAATCCCAAGCGTACGGAACCTATGTCCAAGGCCCGCGGAACCTGAAGGCCCGTCTCCGGGCAGTGATGCCTACCGGAGGCCAGCGGCCAGACTCGATCGAGGTTCGCGTGCTGGACGGGGGATCCACCTTGATGGAGGTGGTGCTCAAACCCGGGGAAACCCTAGCCATCACCGGTGGTGGCCTATTGCGGCTGCACGGCCTGCCTGCCTGGGCACGGCTCCACGGCAACTACGACCCGGCCCTGCAATTGCTATATGTGGGCTTCGCCCTGGCCTTGGCGGGCGCCACTCTCACCTATGGGGTGGTGAAAGTGGACGAACTGGTGTCGGTGGCTCCCGAGGATGGCCAGGAGCGGGTGGTGGTGGCCATGCGCCCCCATCGGTTCCCACCACTTTTCCAGGACCGCTTCGAGCGCCTGGTGCGGCGCCATGGAGGACAGCCATGACCGCCCGACGCCTTTTCCCCATCGCCCTGCTCTCAGTAGCACTGGCCTGTTCCCAGGTTTCCACGCGCGAAGCCAAGGCTCTGGTGATCCGATACAACTCCGTGGTGTGCGAAGCCTATCGGAAGGGTGACATCAAAATCATCGATTCCGTGGTGGGTCCGGATGCTCCCGATGGCAGGCGCCTGACTGGGCTCATCGGCGTCCGTATGGACATGGGCTTGACGCTCGACGCCAACCTGGAATCGCTGGAGCTGGTCGGCGTGGACCAGGCCAAGGAGGTCCTCACCATCCGCACCAGGGAGACCTGGAGGTACCGGGATCTGAAGTCGGGCACCCAGCAGCAGGTGGGCGAAGCCTCGGTGGACCGGTATGAGATGCTCTACCACTTCAGGAAACACGAGGGGGCCTGGCTGGTGGAGGAAACCCGCTTCACGTCGCCGCCCCAGGTCGGCCGGAAAGAAACGCCCTGGTCCATGGATGCGCGGGATGCGCACGCCATGGCGCCACCTCCCCCGGCCGAAGGAAAGAAACCATGAATCCATTCCTGTTCCAATCCATCCTCCACTGGTCAGCGGTTGGCCTCTACATCCTGGCCACCGTCTTTTGCGCCCATGCGCTGCTTTGGGACCATCCCCGGCGGACCCGCTGGGGATGGTGGCTCGCTGTGGCCGGCCTGGCGCCCCATTCGGCCGCGCTCATAGCGCGCTGGGTGGAGGTTGGCCATGGACCTTACATGCTGAAGTACGAGGTGCTCTCTTCCAATGCCTGGATCGCCGTCGCCATGCTGCTGATCGCCATCTGGCGCCGCCCATCCTGGGCCGGGCTGGCCCTGGTGGCCCTTCCGGGCGCGATCCTCATGGTCGGCCTGGGGCTGCTGACCAGCCCCGAAGCACGCAGCCTGCCGCCGACGCTCCGATCCATCTGGCTGGTGTTCCATGTGCTCTTCAACAAGCTGGCGGTGGGGGCGTTCCTGCTTTCCTTCGCGTCCGCCGTGATCCTGCTCCGGAAGCTGAAAGGCGCAGCCAGCCGCTGGCTGGATCGGTTCCCGGCCGCCGAGGTGCTCGATGCCTACACCGTCCGGTACGTGGGGTTCGGCTTCGTCTTCTGGTCCACCACCATCGTGATGGGGGCCATTTGGGCCAACCAATCCTGGGGCCGCTATTGGGGCTGGGATCCCATCGAGACCTGGTCCCTGGTGACCTGGCTCTGCTACGGGAGCCTGCTCCACCTGAGGGTGTTCTACCGCCTCGGCCCCAGGGCCACCGCGTGGATCACGGTCGCCTGTTTCACCGTGTCGATCCTGACCGTCTTCATCTTCCCGTTCCTGATCCCCTCCATGCATGCGGCCTACTTCCAATGAGCGGAAGCTCGGAGAGGCTGCGTTGGGGGAGACGGAGGATTGTGCCTTTTGTCACAACTAAAGCTAGAATGGGTCCCACAGCGTTGATGAGGTTGATGCCATGAGCAAGGTTCTTTTCGTGGTGCCGCCTTACACGAGCTGGGGCGTGGATGCCATCGGCACCTGGCCTCCGCTCCAGATCGCCTACCTGGCCGGAGCCGCCGAACGGGCCGGCCACGAGGCGCGGATCTACGATGCCATGAATACCGAAGGGGCCACTTTCGAGACCGTCCGCGCGGAAATCGAACGGTACCTTCCGGACATCGTGGTGGCCTACGACTACCTGCCCGTCACAGGCGCCATCAGCACCGCTGTGGTGCCAGCGGCTCTGAAGTGCCTGGGATCGGCCAAGGCGATCGACCCAACCATCACCACGCTCCTCGGTGGTCCCTTCCCCACATTCAAATACCACGAGCTTCTGAGGGACCCGTCCGGCGCCGTGGACATCGTGCTCCGCGGCGAAGCGGAAGCCACCTTGCCGGAATTGCTGGCGGCGCTGCCAGGAGAGCCGCTCGATGGAGTCCGCGGAATCGCCTTCCTCAGGGACGATGAGGTCATCGCCACCGAGATCCGCCCGCATATCGCCGACCTGGACACGATCAAACCGGCCTGGCACCTGCTTGATTGGCCGGCCTACCGCTACCGGATCGACCCCCCGGGGCGCATGGCCTCCATCCTCACATCCCGGGGCTGCATGATGGGGTGTTCCTTCTGCAGCCACCGGGCTTTTTGGCGGGGCGATTGGCGGGCCCGGACGCCGGAAGATGTCATGGAGGAGGTGCGGCTGCTCGTGGACCGGCACCAGGTCGAATCCATCACCTTGATCGATCCCTACCCCACCCATGACCGCGACCGCTGGGAGCGGCTTCTCGATCTCTTCATCGAGGCGGATCTTGGGGTGCGGCTGCTGATGGAGACCCGCGTCGAGGATATCGTCCGGGACGAAGACATCCTGCCCAAATACCGCAAGGCCGGGGTGGTCCACATGTACCTGGGCGCCGAGGGCAGCACCGACGAGATGCTGGACATGCTCAACAAGGGCACCAACACCAGCCTGAACGCGCGCGCGATCCGCCTGGCCCAGGAGCATGGCATGGTGACCGAAGCCTCGTTCATGATCGGGCATCCATCGGAGACCTGGGAGTCCATCGACAGGACCATCGAAGTGGCGCTCCGCATGAGCCCCGACATCGCGGTGTTCCCGGTGCTCACGCCGATGCCCTTCACCCCCCTTTACGAGGAGATGAAGCACCGGGTGCGCGTCCATGACTATTCGAAGTACAACCTGGCCACGCCCATCATCGAGCCCTACGCCATGACCCTCGAGGAGGTCAGCATCGCCCTCGGGAAGTGCTACATGGATTTCTACTCGAAAAAGATCCCGGAAATCCGGGCCCTCCCCGACGGGTTCAAACGCCGCTACCTCCTCAGCGCCTGCAAGGAGATGATGAGCGCCTACGGCCGCCACTTCAGCCATCTCGGCACCAAGATGCCGACCATGCCTCCCCACCACGGATCGCCGCAAATGCAACCCTGATGGCGCTCACCATGGAGCGCTCCAACCTCCACCGCCAGATGGCGAGCCTCCAGGAACACGACCCACCCGGAATGGCGGCGCGCCAGACTGGACCTCTCTCACGAGGAAACACTTGCGGCAACTTCCGGACAACCAGATCACCCCGGCGGTCTTCCGGCAGCCCAGGGGCTGGTTGTGGAGGGCCATCGGGCGGACGTACCTGCGCTTGTCCGGTTGGCGGATCGAAGGCCGTTTCCCCGCCGACCTCAAGTACGTCGTCATCGTGGCGCCCCATACCTCCAACTGGGATTTCACGTTGGGCGTCGCGGTGGTCTTCGCCGTCGAGCTGCGGGTTTCCTGGCTTGGCAAGCATTCCATCTTCAGGCCCCCGTTCACGAAATTCCTGCGCTGGATGGGCGGCATCCCCGTGGACCGCAGTGCCAGCCATGGGGTGGTTGGAGAATGCGTGAAGGCCTTCGAAACGGCTCCGGCGCTCATGCTCGCCCTGGCGCCGGAGGGCACCCGCAAGGGCGTGAGCCAATGGAAATCCGGCTTCTACCAGATTGCGACCAAAGCCGGCGTGCCGATCCTGCCCGTGGGTTTCGACTTCCGGGAGCATGCGGTCCGGCTGATGCCGTTATTCCATCCGAGCGGGAACCTGGAAGAGGATCTCCCCCGCATCCAGGCCCTGTTCGACGATGTGCACGGCTGCCGGAGGCGCCCCACGGAACCGGCGAAGGACTGATTTCCGCCGGGAGCCAAGGCTCAGGCTTCCATGAACCGCCCGCCTTCGATGGCGTAGAGCCAGGCGCGGACCTCGATGCCCGGATGCAGGCGCGCCAAGGCCTGGCGGTAACCGCCAAGCTGGACCCGGTAGGCTTCCAGCTCAAATTCCCCGAAACCCTCCGCGAGTTTGAAGTCCACCAGATGGATGCGGTCAGGGTCCGCGCGGTCGGGCTCCCAGATCACCAAGTCCGCGAAGCCTGTGCGGCCCGGACCGCGCGCATCCGGCAGCGGAAATTCCGTGCGGCGCGGGAACCGTTCCCAGCCCTGGATCTGGAGCGCCGCTAAAAACCTCCGGACCTGGTCCGCGGCCTGGGGCCAGCGGGCCACCGCCGGATTCGCCCGCAGGTGGGCTTCGGCGGCTTCAGGATCAATCGCATGCCGCACGAGGACGTCGCGCAATAGGCCATGGAGCGCGGTGCCCTGGCGTTTGCGGTCCGATCGCTCCGGGGAATCCCCGGACGGGACCAGAATTCCGGAAATCGATGGAGGCCTGGTATGGCCGGGCGCCTGGCGGGGCGCCCGGGGCTCGGAAGCAGCCGAACCATGCTGCGCGGGAGGCGCATCGAAGCACGGGAGGTCCGGCAGGCGCGCCGCGAATTCGGACGCGATGTGCTGCCAGTTGGATGCCTTCTTTTCCTCTTTGCGCTTCGATGCCGGGGGCGGCGCCTGGAACGCGCCAGCCGCCGGATCCCAGCTCCATTGCTGCAACAGCACCATCCGGTGCCGGGCCCTCGTCAAGGCCACGTACATGAGGTTCAGCCCTTCGCGCCGCACCCGGGCGTCCTCCTCCTGCTTGAGCCGCCGGTAGCCGGAGGCCTGGAGCTTCCCGAGCTTCCAACCGAGCAGGAGGTGCTGCCGGGCACCCCTTCCGACTTCCCCTTTGCGAATCCCCTTCACGGAGTAATTCAGCATCGGCAAGAGCACATCTTCGTATTCGAGGCCCTTGGAGGCATGGACCGTCTGGATGAGCAGGTTCGCGGCGGCGCCCTCCGCGGGGGCGTCACCCCGGGGCCGCGCCCGCAGGCGGTCCAGTTCCGAGAAGGCCGAGGAGACATCCGACGGAAGGGAGGGGAGCAGGCCCAGGAATTGATCCAGATTGCGGCGCGCCCGTTCGGGCTCCAGGCGTCCATGCACTTCCGTCGAAGCGATGGACTCCAGCAAGCCCGTACGCGCCAGGCCTTCGGCAGCCACGCGCTGCGCGGACAATCCCCGCAGACCCTGAAGCCACCGGATGCCATCCATCTGAGGCGGAGACAGGGCCGCCGCGCTGGAATCCCGCAGCCCGCCCCGCAACCGCTCCGCCTGTTCCAGCAGTTCCCGGTCCGTGGCGCCAATCCAAGGACTTCGCAGCACGGCGAAGAGCGGCAGAGGGCGCTCCGGATGCGCGAGGCATTCCAACAGGGCCATCACCAGCCGTACCCCGGGGCTCTCCCAGAATCCGTCGCGGGTCTGCACCAGCGGTTCCACGCCCCGCCGCTGGAGCGCGCGCCGGAGGGCCGGCAGGCCGTTCCGCCCCGGCAGCAGCAGCGCCCTCCTGCGCGGGCCGGCACAGGCCAGTTCCTTCATGCCGAGGCCCTGCCATCCCGTTTCGCCGGCGAGGGCCGCGATCCAGGCCGCCGCGGCGGGGAGATCCGCGGCCTTGGGATGCTCGGAATCCACCCTCGCCAGCGCCACCATCGCCTCGCCGCGCGCGGTTCCGGTGTCGTCCTGCACGCCGTCCGGGTCCGCGGCGCCAGCATCCAGCAGGGGCACGATGTCCTGCGCAAAGGTGTTGGCCACCTTCACCACCGGCGCCGTGGAGCGATGGTTGCGCGGCAGGCGGAAGGCCAGTCCATGGGCCGCAGCCTTGCCGATGCGCTGCTTCAGCAGTTCAGCGACACCGCCGCGAAATCCGTAGATGGCCTGCTTGGGATCGCCCACCACCACGGTGGCCTCTGCGTCCAAGGCGTCCAGGAAGACCTCTTGCACGGGATTGATGTCCTGGAATTCATCCACCAGCAGGAGCCTGGGATGGCGTCCGGGCGGAACCGCCCGCAGATGCGCGTGGGCCCGGCGGACCAGATCCCCGTAGCTCAACCATCGCCGGTCCTCCTTCAGGGCGAGGAAGCGGCGGAACACCTGCTCCAGCAGGAGGCTCAGCCAATGTTCGAGCAGATCCGGCAACGCTCCGCCCAAGGGGGCCATCGCCTCCAGGAATTCCTCCGACAGGTACTGGGCTGGAAATTCGCCATCATCCTTCGGAAAACTTGCTGCCAGCGACTCTGCGAATCGCAGCCATCCAAGCCGCGGTGCATCCGCCGGCGGAGCCGGGGCCATTTTTTTCAATCCATGCCTGATGAAATTCCCGTGGGGCTGCCCTTTTTTGGTGACCTTCGCGGCCCTGATCGGGGTTTCGCCGAAGGGACGGTAGGCCTCCACCCATTCGCCAGCCGCCGCCCAGAAAGCGTCCGCGGTCTCCCCGGTGTCCGTGTCCTCGCGCCAAGTCCCGAGGGCATCCGTATGGGCGTCGAAGGCTTCGCTGATGCGCTGCCAGCGGGGCTCGCCGGCCTCCTCGCCCTCCAGCCATCCCAGGAGCTTCCGCGCGGCCCCGTGGTCTCGATGGGAGACGGGAAGCTCCAGAACTTCGCGCCCGGCGCGCCGGAGCAGCGCCACCATCCGGGGATCATCAGCCGTAAGGAGGTCCGCACCGGCCTGGCCGGCGCGGCGCAGGATGTCCAGGGCCACGCCATGGACCGTGGAGACTTCCAGGCTTTCGGCCTCGCGCCGCGTGCGGATCCAGTGGGCGCGGGCTTTCTCAGGAGTTGAAGCCCAGTCCGGCCACCGGCCTTCGGTGGACCACTGGCGCGCGGCCAGCGCGATTTCTCCGGGCGCAAGCGCAGCCGCCATCACCGCGTCCCACGCCTCCCAGCCTGTGCGAAGGCCTGCCAGGGCTTCATTCCAGCGGTCCCAGTCCCACTGCGCAAGCTTATCGAGGGGTCCCAGGATGCGCGCCTTCAGATCCGCGGCGGACTCCCGGCCGAAGGTGGTGGCCATGACCTCGAAGGCCCGGGCGCCATCGCGGCCGAGGAAACCCAGCACCAGTGCCACAAGGGTGAAGGTCTTGCCGCTGCCGGCGCCGGCCGAGATCGCCAGGGACCGGCCCGGCAGTCCTGCGGCCAAGGCCGGATCCGCGAGGTTCAGCGCTGGCAGCCGGCTCATGCTTCCGCCCCGCTGGCCGCCGGGATCGCGCCCGCTTCGGCGGTTTCAGCCATGTCGCCGGCTTCCGCGTCTTCCACATCCACGGGCCGGCCGCACAAAGCCGAGAGCGCGCACGTGCCGCAATGGTTTCCGGCGACCGCTGGAAAATCTCCGGCCCTGGCCCGCTCCACCAGCAGCTTCACATGCGCTTTCAAGGCGCTGCGGCGTTCTTCATCGCTTGCAGCGAACATCGCCGGAAGGACGGATCCACTCTCTTTCAGGGGCCACAACAGGGCGGTCGCCGGCATTCCAAAGGAGCGCTCCACCAGCCATTGGTAGAGGGGCAGCTGCAGGTGCGGGCCCAGCAGGCCGCCGTCTTTTTGGTACTCCGCGAGATGCGCGCGGCTGCTGGTCTTGTAGTCCACCACCCGCAGGAAACAAGGGCGCCCATCCGCGCCCTGCGCCCAGCGTTCCAGCCGATCCACCTGGCCGCGGATCCAGAGCGGCCCATCGAGCCCCAGCTCCGGTCCCACGTCCTGGGCGGCGATCTCCAATTCCAACCCCAGGAGGGAGCGCTTCCAACCGTCCTCGCCGTCCTCCAGCCCCAGGCATTCGCATTCCGCCTTGGTCGGACCCTCCTGGGCAAGGTCCCATGCCAGACCTTCCGCAAGGCCTGGGATCAACGCTTCCATCGCAAGTTTGAGCCGCTCGCGGTCCCGAGGAGATGGCGGCTCGCGCAGGGCCGAGAGGATGGCCTCCGAGTCCCCTTCCCACCGGTTCTGGAGCAGGGATTCCAGGGTCCAGGCATCCTTCCGCAGCAGGGCGTGCCGCGCCTGGAAGGCCTCGGGCCAGTGGGCCGCGTCCTCCAATCCCTCCAGCATCCGCTGCATGAGCGCGTGGGCCACGGTGCCCACGTCCAGCGCGGTCCGCTTCCCGGGCCTCCAGCTCGATAGCCCCAGGCCCCGTTCCGCCAACACGCGGAATGGGCAGCGCGCCAGCGATTCCAGCCGCGTGGGCGAGAGGGGCCGGTCTTCGCTCCCACCCTCCATCCACCAGCCCGGAGTCCAATCGGCCTCCGGGGCGTGGACATGCAGCGCCGGGAAGGCTCCCGGATCCTGGACGCATAGGTTTGACTGCCGCTCCGACGCCAGCCCGTCCAAAGCGCCAGCCCCGCTGTCCCAGCGATGGCGGAGCCCCGTAAAAGAACGCGACGGATCCAAGCGCCATTCCCCGGCGCCTTCGAGGGCTTTCCAGAAAATCCCCTGGGACCGTCCCTGCCCTTCTGCATCGGTGGCGGAACTCAAGGCCACCAGGCGCTCCCGGGTGAGCGCGAGGGCCGTGTTGAACGCGAACGCATCGCGGTGGAAGGACCGTGGCAGGCGCTCATCCATTTCGGCTCTGGGTAGCCAGAATGCCTGGAGCGCCGGAGGAAAACCGCCGTGTTGAGGGGCCGCCCGCAGCGCGGTGTTGATGGCCGCGCGGCGGTCCCAATCCAGGTCCGCGGGCGGATGCATCTGAGCGGGCCAGGACCCTTCCCCGAGGTCCAGCAGCAGGGTGGCCTGGGCCCCCTGCCAGCCCTTAAGCAAGGCGGAGGGTGAAATCAAAGGGATGCCCCCATCACTGCCGCGTTGCGGGGCCTCGGTGCCCACCTCCAGGAAGGCCCGCAGCGCATCGAGCATGTCCGCCAGCGTCCAGGGTCCACGCTCCTGGCCCCAGGCTTCCTTCAGCAATCCGATGATGCCGTAGAAATCATCCCCGCTGCGCACCAGGCCCAAGCCCAGGCCTTGGCGCTGAAGGATCTCGGCCCAAGCCCCGGGGGCCTCCCGGCGGGTGCGCAGGGACAGGATCCGGCCCCAAGGCTCCGCGATGCCGGCGTGGGCCGGAACCGTCCTGATCGCTGCGGCGCCGGTCTGGTCCAACGCCATCAGGCCCTCCGCCAGATCCCGCCAAGTGCCGCTCTCCGCAGCCAGGAGGCCTTCGGCCATGGACTGGGGATCCTCGGCCAGCAGGCCTTCGAACAAGCCAAGCAAGGATGTCCAGGGACCCACGCGATCCAGGCTGCGGCCGGGAACCGAAGCCAGGCCCAACCCTTCGGCTTGCAGCAGGCCGTGGAGGAAATCGCCGATGGATTCGGGATCCGGATGGATGAGCGTGATCCGATGCGGTTCGATTCCCGCTTCGACCCAGGCCGCGGCCTGTTCCACCGCGGCGCGCAGCACTGCAAAGGGCGTGGGCAGCAGGCCGCGCTGGCAATACCGCCCTGCCTCCTCATCGAGCTTCAGCGGTCCTTCGAACAGCCCATCCAGCGCGGATCCCCAGGGATTCTCGGCCCAACCGACCGGCGTTTCAATTTCAAAATGCTCCAGGTCCGATGCGGCGGTTTCGAGATTGGGCAGCAATTGATCCACGAGATGCGGAGCCCTGCGGTCGAAGAGCCCCCTGGCGCCGCTGCCCCGCTCCGTGGCCAGCTGGAACCGCACGGTGCCGGCCCCGGGCATCGCCATGAGCGCACGCAACCGCGGCGGCGCCAGGTCGTCGAGCCGCGCCAGCAGCGGGCCATCCTCCACCGCGCGTTCCACCCAAAAGCCCCGGCCGCCGCCCTGTTGCCGTTCCGCGGCTTCCCACAGGGCGCGATAAGGCTCCAGAAATCCAGCCGCATCCACGGCCTCCAGGTAGGCGTCGACATGCTCCAGCAGGGAAACCAGGCTGTGCGCATCCGAGGCGGAACCCAACCGCAGCCCCTGCCCCGCGAGCTGGCGGACCTGGCCAGGCAGCAGTCCCTGGCGCAGCAGCTCCTGGCAAGCTTTGGAGCGGTCCAGGACCGCCTCCCGCGGCAGCCTGGCCCGCCGCTGGGCCATCGCCAGCTGCCGTTCCACGCGCAAGTGGAGCAGCACCGCCAGCGCCCCCGGAATGGGTTCCCGCGGATCATCCAGCAGCACGCCTTCGAAGGGAGAAAAAGCCATGGAGTCAGTGTCTATGAAATTCTGGGGTTTGTATTTTCAGGATCACCTAGAAATAACTTCGATTCCTTTTTCCAGCACTTCGTCGCGGCCCTCGGCAAGCCCAGCTTGCGTAGGCTTCACAGGCACTGTTGGCAGAATGCCGATGCCGTGATGCCGGCTCCCGTCATGCTTCAGCACTTTCATGCCGGTCCAGGCGATCGCGTATCCACCGGGCAGTTTGATGAGATTCACGTTTCCATTGGTCCCGGCTGTGGGCTCGCCGACAATTTCCGCTAGCTTGTAGGCCTCCACGATGCCCATGCAGCTTTCTGCATAACTGATGGCTTCGCCACCAGTGAGGAAGACCACCCTGCCCCTGATGCGCGGTGTCTTGGGTTTGAGGTTCCAGTTGGATTTCCTCCATTCCCACCCCTTGCCATCCGGTTGCGTCACCAATGGGATGTTCCAGCCAGCGCTCTTCAGTGGCTTGTCTGAAAGGTGCTGCAGGAAGACAGGCCCCATCTTCGGATATCCACGCAAGTCGAAGATGACACCCCTGGCTTCAGCGAGCTTCGGCAAAGCCTCCTCGAAATCCTTGTCGGAAGCACGGTTCAGATCGAAATAAAAAATGCCCGGCCGGATCTCGGCCAAATTGTCCGGCACCCGGCCCTTGGGCAGCGCCCACGGATTCGTATCGCGAACAAGAATCGCCTCGCCGCGCGATCCCGTGGTGGTCAGGTAACCCACTTTGACTTTGGAACCGTTGTTCCCGGCGAGTAATTCCCGGGCCAGTCGCGTGTTCATCCAGCCCTCAGTGGGGGCTGAGATCTCGGCAGCCAGGCGCGCCATCCGCTTTTCAGCAAGCTCGTCGTCAATAGAGAAGATCCGGCTCCCTAGTGGAATGGCCTTCGCGCTGTCTCCCGCGAATTGAACCAGTGGCAACCCCTCCACCAATCCCAAGCTAAGGGAGGGGATCGCTTCAGAATCCCTCGCTTGCGAGGACACTCTCACATGTCCATCCTTCAACGTGGCCGTGAAAGAACGCAAGGTGTGCAAAAAGGCTTCCGAACCCGTATCCAGAGCAGCCGCCTGCAACGTTTTATCGAGCTGATCGTTCCAATCAACCTTCACCACGTCGAAGTAGGGGAAGAAGTGCTGAAATATGCCCCATGCCAAGGCCACGTCCCCCAACCGCGTGGCGCGGTCGTCTCCGCTGCCAGAACTCCCGGCGGTAGGTTCCGGCATTGGGGTCCCTTTCGTTTCATTGGGTCCACCCACGGTTTTGGGCAATGTCAACTTATTGGCGTTCGCGAAACAGACCGATGGGAGCGCCATCTTCAAACCATCCGCCAAGTCCAGGGACGCGATGGGAAGGGGATCCATCCAGCCTTTCTCAAGGCGTTCGGAGATGGGAATGAATTCCCGTTTGCTCTTGTAGGCAGAGTTGGATTGATTCTGGCCAAAGCCAATGTGGTACCACCGCACCAGGAACGCCGCGGATTGGGGTTGGATGGGGGATTGTGGCTTCTGATCCGCGGCAAGAAACTGCGCGCCTGGAGCGTAGGGAGCGAAAAATGTCTGTAGGCGACCGGCCAGATCTGAGGTTGAGGTTGCTCCCTCCGTGGCATGCACGCCCGCAGCCGCCAACTGGTTCCAGTCCGCCTTGGCCACCTGGTCGCTCGGATGGAAGAAGCGGACGTAGTTCATAGCCTTGGTGAAAGCGGCGAGGTTCTGGAGTCCGCGAGGTGTCAGCGCCTTGGGTCCTTCCACTTGCATGGTGGGGGTGTCGCCAAGAATTTCCATAGAGAAAGGCGCGATCCAGAGCTTTCCGTTTTCGGACGGCAGCATGACCCCGAGAGCGAGGTGTTCCGCATCCTTAGCCACATCCCCGACAATCTCCACCGGCGACCATTTCGCCGAGGAGACAGGCCGGTCACCCATGTTGTCGAAAAAGCCCGTCTTCTGATTTGGACAATCCACACGCAACCAGGCCTGTCCTTGCGCCCTTGGATCATTCTTCGTGTCCACGCGCAGCTGCCCCTTCAGGCGGATCCTCTTGCCCCGGTAAGGCGTCGCATCGAGCATCTGCATCATGTTCCCGAAACTTCCACTGCCGCTGTCGCGGAAAAGGACGGCGCAGCGCTTTCCGGGAAGCGCCGAATCCTCTGCAAGTTCGCTTCGGAAGCCAGCATCCATTGAGGTTTTCGGGCACAACCAGCCCTTGGGGGTTTGGCCAAGGTTGCCCTCTTCAAATCTCCCATTCTGAATCACCGTCGGATACGGATTTGGAGCGGGAGTCTGTGCGGCTAGCGGCAGAACGCTGGCAAGGCTTATAGCGCGGATGATTAGATGCATTCAATCTCCTGGAAAGGCCCCAGAACCCTGGGGACCTTGGCAGCCAGTAGTGCGCGGAAGGAAAGCAAGGTTCGTTACGCCTTCTTCAGCCGCAGCGCGTTGAGCACGACCGTGAAGGAACTGAGACCCATGGCGGCGCCCGCGAGCATGGGTCCACCGAAGCGTTCCAGCTGGCCGAAGGCGGCGAGGGGCACCAGCAGCAGGTTGTAGCCGAAAGCCCAGCCCAGGTTCTGGCGGATGATGACTTGAGTTTTCCGGGCCAGGCGCCGCGCGCTGAGCAGGGGTTCCAGGCCCTCCCGCAGCAGGTTCAGGGGCGCCGCGCCCTGAGCCGCTTCGAGCCCCGGCAGGCTGAGGCCCGCATCGGCCTGGGCCAGGGCGGGGGCATCGTTCACGCCGTCCCCGACGAAGGCCACGACGCGGCCTTGCTGCTGCAATTCGGCGATGCGGGATTGTTTGAGGCCCGGCGTGCATCCGCCGAGCGACTCGGGGATGCCCAGTTCCCTCGCCAGTTTCAGCACTGGTTCGGGACGGTCGCCACTGAAGAGATGAAGGCGCAAGCCATCGGCCTGCAGCGCCTGCACGGTCGCCAGAGCATCTGTCCGCACGGCGTCGGCGAGGATGAGCAGGCCCAACAATCTGGTGTCGGCCGCGAGCCCCACCGCCGTCGCATCGGACTGCACTTCCGGAAAATCGATGCCGATGAACGCGGCGTTGCCAAGCCTGAAGGAGCGGCCTTCGATGAGGCCCGATACGCCTCCGCCCGGATGGGCGCGGAAATCCGCGACCGTCGGCAGAACCAGGCCTTTCGCTGCGTCCCGGATGCCCTTGGCCAGGGGATGTTCGGAATCCCGCTCCAGGGCTGCCGCCAGGCGCAGCAGATCGCTTCCATCCTCGGAAAGAAGGCGCGTCTCCCGCAGCAGGGGCTTGCCGAGGGTGAGCGTGCCGGTCTTGTCGAAGGCGAGGTCAGTGATGGAACCCAACCGTTCGAAGGCCGCCGCATCGCGCACCAGCAGGCCGTTCCGGGCCGCCGTGCCCAGGGCCGTGGTCAACGCCACGGGCGTGGCAAGTCCCAGCGCGCAAGGACAGGCGATGACCAGCACCGTCACCGCGGGCCGCCAGGCCACGGAGATGTCGCCTGTGTGCAGCCACCATGCGGCGAACGTGAGCGCCGCCAGCACCAGGATCACGGGCACGAAGACTGCGCTGATGCGGTCGGCGAGCGCCTGGACCGTCGCCTTCGACGCCCGTGCTTCGCCCACCTGCCGGGCGAGTTTCGCAAGCCAGGTATCCCGGCCCGCGGCCCGGACTTCGATGTCCAGGCTGCCCCCATGCACCAAGGCGCCTGCGATGACCGCATCGCCCGCCTGCCTGGGCACCGGCAGCGGCTCGCCCGTGAGCAAGGCTTCTTCCACGTCCGCCGCGCCGTCCAGCACCAGGCCATCCACGGGGATGGCGGAGCCGGGCCGGACCCGGACACGGTCGCCGGACTTCAGCATTGAAACCGGAATTTCTTCTTCATGGCCATCACCATCCAGTCTCAGGGCCATCGAAGGCGCGAGCTCCAACAGCGACGTCAGGCTGTCCCCGGTGTGCACCTTGGCGCGGGCCTCCAGGTACTTGCCGAGCAGCAAAAAAGCCACCAGGGCACCGGCGGTTTCAAAGGTGAGGTGATGCTCCCCGCGTAGGCCCTCCACCAGCCCGAAGCCCCAGGAAACGCCCGCGCCCAGGGCCACCAGCGTATCCATGGTGGTCTCGCCATGGAGCAGCTGGAGCGCGGCCCTTTTGAAAAAGCCGCCGCCCGCCGCGAAGACCACGACCGCGCTGAGCAGCGCCTGGAGCCGCCAGTCCAGATGGAGCGTCAGCCCGGGCGCCATGGAAACAAAAAGCGGCAGCGTGAAGGCCCAGGCCAGGAGGGTCCGCATCAGGGCCTCGCGCAGCTCCCGGTTTTTTTCGTCGCCGGCCGGATCCACCACCAACGCGTAGCCCCGCTCCGCCAGGGCCTGCGCGAGTCTTTCGGGTGGAACGCCCTCGCTTGCGACCAGGGCTTCCTCGCTGGCCAGGTTCACCGTGGCGCTGGACACGCCGGGCACCGCCTGCAGCGCCTTCTCCACGCGCCGCACGCAGGAGGCGCAGGTCATGCCTTCAATTCGAAAGGTGCGTGTGTCCATCCGGCCCTCATCGGTACTTGAGCAGTTCCATCAATTCATCCACCATGCGCGCTTCGTCCCCCCGCGCCGCGGCGGTCACCACATGTTCAGCCAGGTGGCTTCGCAGCACGAGATCCCCCACGCGGCCCAGGGCGCCCTCCACGGCCTTGATCTGTTTGAGGACATCCACGCAGTAGGCGCCATCTTCTTCCAGCATCCGGAGGATCCCTTCCACGTGGCCGCGGATGGATTGCAGGCGCCGCTTGGCGTCCGCCCGCACGGCCAGGTCGAGCTTCAAGCCGTGATGCGCGTGGCCTTTCACGGCCGTCACGAGCGCACCGAAGCCTTGTAGCCCTCTTCCTCCACGGCCTTCACCAGGGCCGAGGGATCCGCCGAACCCTCGACCATGGCGTTCCCCGATTGCAGGCTCACGTCGAGCACTTTCTCGACCCCCGGGACGCCCTGGAGCGCGTCCCTGACCGCGCTGACGCAGTGGCCGCAAGTCATGCCCTTGATTTCGATGGTGATCATGGCCGTCTCCGTTATCCCTCCCCACCTGGGGTGGGTAATAGTATGATCATTGCCGTGGCCGCAGTCAATATCTCCGAGCTCGGCCATGCCCGCCGGCGGCCCCTGTCATCATGGATCCATGGCCTTGGCGGAACGGTGGGACATCCTGGTGGTGGGAAGCGGAATCGCCGGACTCGCCACGGCCTTCCATCTCGCCAGGAGCCGTGCCCCACGCGCCCAGCGCATTCTGCTGGTGGATCGCGAACTGCTGCCGGGCTTCTATGCCTCGGGGCACAACGCGGGCATCGCGCGCCAATTGACAGGACGGCGGGAACACACGCGGCTGGCAGTGGAGGGCAGGAACCGCCTGGCGGAAGCCGGCCTGTTGACCACCACCGGAGGCCTGCTCCTGGCGGCCGAGGTTTCGGCCTTGGACGCCATCGAAGCGGAGGCCAGGGACGTGGGCATCGACAGTGAACGCCACGCTGGAGCGGGCCTTGAAGGCTGCCGTGCGGCCGCCCATCTCTCGGTCCCCTCCGATGGGGCCATCGATGTGCACGGCCTGCTGGGTCTCTGCGCCGGGGGCGCCCGGGAGGCCGGTGTGGAATTGCGGTACGGCTGCGAAGTCCACGGCATCGAAAAGGCAGACACGGGATTCCGGGTGGAAACCTCCGAAGGCCCCATCCAGACCGACACGATCATCAACGCAGCCGGGGCCTGGGCGGGCGGACTGGGACGCAGGGCGGGCGGGCTCGCGATCCCCTTCCGTCCCTTAAGACGCCACCTGGCCTGGAGCGACCAGCCCCATGATTCGAGCCGGCCCTACGCCTGGTGGGTGGACCGCCCGCTGTATCTGAAAGCCGAAAGCGGCGGTCTGCTCATGTGTCCCTGCGACGAGGACGAGGTGTCCTTGCCCCCCAGGGGCCAACAGCCCGATGCCGATCCGAAAGCCTTCGAGCGACTCGCGGATTCCATGCACGAGCTGGCGCCGGGCCTCACGGATCATGGCATCACCCGCGCCTGGAGCGGCCTCCGCACCTTCGCGCCGGACCGGCGCTTCGTTCTAGGCTGGGATCCCATCAATCCGAATTTGTTCTGGGTCGCCGGCCTGGGAGGCCACGGCATGACCACGGGCCTCGCGGTGGGAAGGCTCGCCGCAGAGCTGTACCTGCAGCGCGACGAACATGAACTGTCACCCATGCGGCTGATGAATTGACCGGATGGTCGGCGGGCACAGCTCCCGCTAGCCAGGTTTTTCAACCCTCACCACCACCCCGTTCAGCGCGGCATTTCCGGATACCACATCCATCGCCTGGTCGTCCGTGAGGTCGTTCGCGCTGACCCCGGCGTGCCGCGCAGCGATCTCCATGCGGATCCCCTCGCGATGGTGGCCCCAACCGTGGGGGATGCTCACCACGCCCCGCATGATGTCTTGCGATGGCTGCGCCTCGATGAGAACCTCGCCGGTCCGCGAGGCCACTCGGGCGTTTTCCCCCGGTTGGAGGCCGAACCGCGCCAGGTCATCGGGATGCGCCAGCATCGCGGAGCGATCCCGGCCCCGCACCAGCCGGTCGGAATTGTGCATCCATGAATTGTTGCTGCGGACATGGCGCCGGCCGATCAACACGATCTGGTCCGGCGGCGCTTCGGCGAGGAGCACGGCCTTGGATCGGCTCAGGGCCTCCATCAGTTCCCGAGGCGCGCAATGGATGGCTTGGCCTTCGGTCATCAGGCGCTCAGGGAAACTCGGTGCGAGCGGGCCCAGGTCGATGCCATGCGGATTGTCCTCCAGTTTTTTCAGCGAGAGCTTGTGCGGGCTCGCGTTCCCGCAAGGCCCGGTTTGCAGGCCGAAATCGAGCAGGTCGCGGGGCGCGAGCATGGGCCTGGGATCCTGTCCAAGTTCCAGTGCAAGGGCATTGCCAAGCCTTTCCAGGATTTCCCAATCGTGCAGCGAACCTTCTGGTTTTGGCAGCGCCGGGGAATTGTAGCGGGCGACGTTCCGCACCGCGAGCAGGTTGAAAATCAAATCATAGTGATCATGTTCCAGGGCCGAGGTCGAAGGCAGGATGACATCGGCGAAGCGCGTGGTCTCATTGATGTACATGTCCAGCGACACCATGAAATCGAGCCCGTTCAAAGCAAGTTCGAGCTGCGGTCCGTTGGGCGTGGAAAGCACGGGATTGCCGGCGATGGTGATGAACGCCTTCACCTGCCCGGCCCCCGGAGTGAGCATTTCCTCGGCCATGGCCGAGGCGGGCAGCTCCCCGTTCACCTCAGGCAGCCGCCGCACGCGGCTTACCCATCGGCCGTGGCTGCCGGGCCTGGTTCCTGCAAGCACATCCACCGCCGGCGTGGTGACCAAGGACCCGCCGACGCGGTCGAGGTTTCCCGTGACGATATTGAGCAACTGGATGGCCCATTGACACAATGTGCCGTGCTGTTGGGCGGAAACGCCCAGCCGGCCGTAGCACGCGGCGCGAGGCGCTGCCGCGAACTCGCGCGCCATGCGGCGGATGGCATCGGCTCCGATGCCGGTCGCGCGCGCAGCAGTTTCGGGGGTGAACTCCTTGATAGCGCCGCGCACTAGGTCGAGATCCTCGAGCATCGGAGACAAGCGGCCGGGCCGGGCCAGATCCTCTTCGAATATCGTATGGAGCAAGGCGAACAAGAAGGCCGCATCGCTGCCGGGCCGGATGAAGTGATGCTCGTCGGCCACGAGGGCTGTCTCGGTGCGACGCGGGTCGATCACGACGAGTTTGCCGCCGCGCTGTTGGACTGCTTTCAGCCGGTTTGCCACATCCGGCACGGTCATCATGCTGCCGTTGGAAGCCATGGGGTTGGCGCCGAGCATGAGCATGTGGCCGGTATGGTCGATGTCCGGAACCGGCACCAGGAGCTGGTGGCCGTACATCCAGAAGCACACCAGTTGATGCGGAAGCTGATCCGTGGATGTGGCGGAAAACCGGTTCCTGGTTTTCAGGGACCCGAGGAAATGACTGGCATGGGTCATCAACCCGTAGTTGTGCACGCTGGGATTGCCCTGGTAACTGGCAATGGCATCGGGACCGTGGAGGCGGTGGATCTCCGCGATGCGGGTGGAAACGAGCTTGATGGCTTGGTCCCAGCCGATGCCGATCCATTCGCTTTGGGCACCCTTGCCGATCCGCTTGACCGGACCGCGCAGGCGATCCGGGTCATTTTGGATATCCATGAGCGCGACGGCCTTGGGGCAGATGTGGCCTCGGCTGAATGGGTCCGCCCGGTCCCCCTTGATGCTCACGACCTTGTCTCCATCCAGAGCGATCTCCAGGCCGCAGATGGCTTCGCAGAGATTGCAGGCGCGGTAGTGGGTGTCTAGGTCGGTCAATCGGCTCTCCAGGAAAGGGCATTGCATCGTTTCGCCCCGCCCCATTCTGACCGGACCGGTGGCCTCTTGAATGCAGCCTCTGCATGGTTCCGCAGGGCGGAATTTCCGCTGGTCCGCATCCGGCGGCCCCCCCGCGGGCATCGCAGCCTAGAATGGGCCATGGACCCCTCCCGCTCCGCCTCCACCTTGGGCGACCTGGATCTGCACCTGCTGGGCGAGGGGCGGCACCTGTGGGCTTACCGGAAATTGGGAGCCCATCCCAAGGCCGCCGATGGGTCCGAGGGCGTCAGCTTCACGGTCTGGGCGCCCAATGCGCGGTCCGTGAGCGTCGTGGGGGATTTCAACGGGTGGGATGGCCGACGTCATCCGCTGGCTTCCGTAGGAGCCAACGGGTTCTGGGAGACCTTCGTGCCGGGCCTAGCTCCTGGCGCGCTCTACAAGTTCGAACTGCATGGCCCGGACGGAACCCTGCAACCCCTCAAGGCCGATCCCTTCGCCTTCCGCTGCGAGCGCGCCCCGGGAACGGCCTCCATCGTCCATGGCCTTCCCCCTTACGGTTGGGGGGACAGCGCGTGGATGGAGCAGCGCCGGCAGCGGAAGTCCCATGCGGCGCCCATGAGCATCTACGAACTGCATCTGGGATCCTGGCGCCGGCGGCCCGATGGTGCCTTCATGAACTACCGCGAGATCGCCGCGGACCTGGCGCCCTACGCGGGCTGGCTGGGGTTCACCCACGTGCAATTGCTGCCGGTGATGGAGCACCCCTACGATCCCTCCTGGGGCTACCAGCCGCTCGGCATGTTCGCGCCCACCAGCCGCTTCGGCGGGCCCGAGGACTTCAAGGCCTTCGTGGACATCCTGCACCAGGCAGGCATCGGCGTCATCCTGGACTGGGTGCCCGCCCACTTCCCCGAGGACGCCCACGGCCTGGTCCGGTTCGACGGCACCCATCTGTATGAGCACGCGGATCCGCGCCAGGGACGCCACGCGGACTGGGGCACGCTGATCTACAACTACGGAAGGATCGAGGTCCAGAACTACCTCATCTCGAACGCCCTCTTCTGGCTCGACCAATACCACGCGGACGGCCTGAGAGTGGATGCGGTGGCCTCCATGCTCTACCTGGACTACAGCCGCGAGGCCGGGCAGTGGATCCCCAACCGGGAAGGAGGCAGGGAAAATCTCGAAGCCGTGGCCTTCCTGCGCCGTCTGAACGAGGTGGTCTACGCCCAATTTCCGGACACCTTCACGGTGGCCGAGGAATCCACCGCCTGGCCCGGCGTCTCGCGTCCCACCGACCAGGGCGGCCTGGGCTTCGGATTCAAGTGGGACATGGGCTGGATGCACGACACACTGCGCTACCTGGGCCACGGCATGATGGCGCGGCCCCACCACCACGACGAGATCACGTTCTCCATGCTCTACCACGATGCGGAGAACTATGTGCTGCCACTCTCCCACGATGAGGTGGTCCACGAAAAGCGGAGCATCTTCGGACGCATGCCGGGCGAACCCTGGGAACGGATGGCGAACCTGCGCCTGCTCTATGCCTGGCTCTTCGCCCACGGCGGCAAGAAGCTGCTCTTCATGGGCGGCGAATTCGCGCAAGGGCGGGAATGGAACCACGACACGGCCCTGGACTGGGAACTGCTCGATGAGCCCGCGCACAAGGGCATCCATGACCTGTTGCGCGACCTCAACGGGATCTACCGCCGCGATCCGGCCCTGCACGAGGGGGATTGCGAGCCCGGCGGCTTCTCCTGGATCGATTGCCGGGACCGGTTCAACAGCGTGCTGACGCTCTTGCGCAGGGCCTCCGATCCGGGAAATTTCGTGGCCGTCGCCTTCAACTTCACGGCCCGCCCCCGGAACGGCTACCGCGTCGGCGTGCCGGCGCCAGGCGTCTACGCCGAGCTGCTGAACACGGATTCCGCCCACTACGGCGGCCGGAACCTCGGCAACACCGGTCTCGTGGAAACCGAACCCATCCCCGCCCACGGTTTCCCGCAGTCCCTGAACCTTACCCTGCCGCCCCTGGCGGCCATCTTCCTGAAACCCGGACCACCTCCGCTTCCGCGCCTTTCTTAGGACCGTCATGGAAAAGCTCATTCCCAAGCTGCAACAGCTCACCCAGAACCTGTGGTGGACCTGGAAACCCGAGGTGCGGACCATCTTCAGGGATCTGGACGTGGACCTGTACCACCGGGCCCACCTGAACCCCATCTCGATGCTCAAGCAGATCGAACCCGAGGAGGTGGACCAGCGCGCGGCGGATGTGGACATACCTGCCCGGGCCGACCGGGCTCTGCGGCAGTTGCATGAATACCTCACGCCCGTCACGACGTGGGGCCTCACCCACGCAGGAGCCATGCGGTCGCGCCCCATCGCCTACTTCTGCATGGAATTCGGCATCCACGAATCCCTGCCCATCTATTCCGGCGGCCTGGGCATTCTGGCGGGCGACCACCTGAAAGCCGCCTCGGACCTGGGCGTCCCCCTGGTGGGCGTGGGCCTGCTCTACCACGAGGGCTACACGAGCCAGGTGCTGGACGCCGACCTGTGGCAGCGGGACGTGGTGGAACCCTGCGATCTCGCGGATCTGCCCCTGGTCCACGCCCAGGACCGCCACGGCGAACCGGTGCAGGTTTCGGTCGAGCTGCCGGGCCGCACTGTGCATGCGGCGGTCTTCGAAGTCCAGGTGGGCCGCATCCGCCTCATCCTCCTGGACACCCGCGTCGAACGAAACGATCCCAAGGATGCGGCGCTCACGGCCCGGCTCTACGGCGGCGACCAGCGCATGCGCATCGAGCAGGAACTGCTGCTGGGCGTGGGAGGCGCCCGGGCCCTGCGCGCCCTCGGAATCACCGCCAGCGTCTTCCACCTCAACGAGGGCCATTCCGCCTTCGCCCTGCTGGAACGGGCGCGGCACCGCATCCAGGCGGACGGCATGGATCCGCGCCAGGCCTTGCAGGAGGTGGCTTCCGCCACCGTCTTCACCACCCATACCCCCGTGGACGCGGGCCATGATCGGTTCCCCGCGGACTTGGCGGCGGAGCACCTGCAGCCTCTAGCCGAAGGCCTGAAACTGCCCCTTGAGGAGGTCATGGGCCTGGGGCGGGTGGACCCCCACGACCACGCCTCGCCCTTCCTTCCCACGGTGCTGGCGCTCAAGTTGTCCCGGCGGGCAAACGGAGTCTCGGCCCTGCACGGGGTGGTGTCCCGCAAGATGTGGAACCACCTCTATCCCGGCCAGCGGGAGGATGCAGTGCCCATCGGCCATGTCACCAACGGTGTCCACCTGCCCACCTGGCTGGCCCCCGAAATGAACCACCTCTACGAGTCCCACCTCGGCGTGGATTACCAGGGCGCCCTGACCCGCCCTGGCACCTGGTCGAACATCCTGTCCGTTTCCTCTGCGGAGATCTGGGAAACCAAGCAGGTCCTGAAGGCCCGGACCATCCGCTTCGTCCGGAAACGCAACGCCGACATGCGCGCGCGCATCGGCCTCCCCGAGATCGATCCGGCACCCCTGGATCCGGAGGCCCTCACGCTCGGCTTCGCCCGCCGTTTCGTCCCCTACAAGCGGCCCGACCTGCTCTTTTCCGATCTGGACCGCCTGGACCGCCTGGTGAACCACCCCGAGCGGCCGGTGAACCTGCTCTTCTCGGGACGGGCGCATCCGGCGGACCACACCGGCAAATCCCTCATCCAGAAGGTGGGAAAGCTCCTGGAGGATCCCCGCTTCCGCCACCGGATCCTCTTCATCGAGAACTACAACATCCACGTGGGGCGGATGCTCTACCAGGGCATCGATGCCTGGCTCAACAATCCCCAGCGCCCCTTGGAGGCCTGCGGAACCAGCGGCATGAAGGTGGTGCTCAACGGCGGCCTGCACATCTCGGTGCGGGACGGCTGGTGGGCCGAAGCTTATGACGGAGAGAACGGCTTCGCCATCGGCACCGGCGAGACCCATGCGGACCAGGTTATCCAGGACCAGCGCGACGCCGAGGACCTCTTCCGCGTGCTGGAAGAGGAGGTGGTGCCGATGTACTACGGCAGCCGCAATGCCGCTGGCGTGCCCTGCCGCTGGGTGGAGCGCCAGAAGCATTCCATCCGCACCCTGGCCTGGCGCTTCAACGCCGACCGCATGGTCCAGGATTACGTCCAGCACCTCTACCTGCCCGCCGCCATCGGCAGCAGCTGCCAGATGCCGCCGCCGTGAGTCGAAAGGTTGAGAAGTTGAAAAGTTGAAAAGTCGAGAGTCGAGAGTCGAGGGCCTATAACCCACCGCCCACAGCCCAAAGCCTAAAGCCTAACGCCCACGGCCTATCCCAGTCCCAGCCGTTTGAACGTGCGCCGCTTTCCGTCCTCCACCTCCGGCTGATCGAAGGGGTCAATTTCAAGGGCGAATCCCAGGATTCCCACGATGGCCTGCCAGGCCATCATGAAGGCGCCCAGTTCCAGTTCGTTCAGTTCTGGTATGGACCACCGCAGAACGGGCACACCGGCGGCCTCCAGCGCCTCGGCGGTGCCTTCGGCCTGGGCGCGGAGGATCTCCGAGCCCTGAAGTCCCGCCAGGCCCGGGTACGGCGATCCCGGCGGAGGATCCAGCCGTTCCGGCGTGGCGGTCCCATCTACGGTCATCACGATCACGCCGAGGTTCCTGGGGCCCGCCATCCACCGCTGCAACTGGCTGTGCTGATCCACGGGCCCCACGGCGCGGATGGGCGTGATGCCCCGGCGGGCGCCATCCTTGGCCACCTTCCCCAGGGATTCCGCAAGGAGCTGCACCCACCACGCTGAAAGGCTGTCGAGGCGCATGGCGTAGGGCAGCAGTACCCACTCGGAGACGCCACGCAGATACGCATGCAGCAGCAGGTCCACGGTGGCGGCGATACGGTCGCGCCAGGGTCCGTGGTCCGCTTCGACCTGGGCGATGACCTCGCGGCCGCCCCGCAGAAAGGCTGATGCGTCACATCCCATCCAGGCCAGGGGCAACGTTCCAATGGGCGTGAAAGCCGAGAAACGGCCGCCCACTTCCACCGGGATTGGCAGGATGCGGCAGCCATTCGACCGGCCCCAGGCGGCGAGCGGATTCGCGTCGTCCTGGGTGATGAGGATCGGCGCGGCAAGGTCATCAAAGCCCGGCAGCGCGCGCAGCCGCGAGATCCAAGTCCAGAGTTCCAGGGTCTTGCCGCTCTTGGAGGCGAAGACCAATTGGTCGCCGGGCTCAAGTTGAAAATCCGGTGCCGGTTCAGGCGAAGCCAGGGGTACCCAGTTCCGGGAGGTGCGGGCCCCACCGAAAGCCCGCACCAAGGTGTCGGAGGGCAGCAGGGAGCCGCCGATGCCGCACCAGAGCAGCCGCCGGTCTGAATCCAGGGAAGGCAGGGCCGCATCCACCACCTTCCACCAGCCCCCCATGGGATGCCTTTCGATTGCGTGCCAGTGGGTGCGGATATCCATATCAGGCGTCCTTCAACGGAATGCTTGCATAAAGTTCGAGGTAGGCCCGGGCCGGCCCCGCCCAGCCGAATTCCGCCGCCATGCCCCGCCGCTGGATCTGCCGCCAGGTGGCGGAATCCTTGAACAGGTCCAGGGCGTAGTTGATGGCTTCCCCCAGGGCCCATCCGTTGGCCGCATCGAACTGGAAGCCGGTGGCGGTCCCGTCCGCCAGGGTTTCCGGCGAAACGCCCACCACGGTGTCCGCCAGGCCCCCGGTGCGCCGAACCAGGGGAAGCGCGCCATAAGCCTGGGCGTAAAGCTGGGTGAGGCCGCAGGGTTCCTCGCGCGAGGGCACCAGCAGCACGTCCGCCGCGGCGAACGCCTTGTGGGCCAGAGCCTCTTCATAGCCGATGAACACCGCCACGCGGCCGGGGTGGCGCTGGGCCGCCTGCAGGAAGGCCGCTTCGATGAGGGGCTCGCCCTGGCCCAACAGCGCGAGCTGGGCGCCTCTGGCCACCAGATGGTCCACGTTGTCCAGCATCAGATCAAGGCCCTTGAGCGGGTCCAGGCGGCTCACGGACACGAAGAGGGGCGCGCCCGGATCCTCCTGCAGGCCCATCCGCCGCTGGAAATCCTGGCGGTTCGGCGCTCTCCGGGCCGGATGCTTCAGGTCGTACCGGCTGACGAGATGCGGATCTTTCGCCGGATTCCAGACTTCCCGGTCCACACCGTTGCGGATCCCGGCCACCGGCTCGTTCCGGCGCGCCAGGAGGCCTTCGAGCCCATGCCCGCCGGTCTGTTGGATCTCGCGCGCATAGGTGGGGCTTACGGTGCTGAGACGGTCTGCGAGGCGGAGGCCGGCTTCGAGGAAACTGATGTCGTCACGGAGTTCGCCACCCGGGGGAACGAAGGCCTGCCTCGGAAGCCAGAGTCCATCCATCGACGCAGCCGGGAAACGGCCCTGGAACGCTATGTTGTGGATGGTCATCACCGTGGCGGGCCGCGGGCCGCCACCGTGGATCACGTAGGCCGGCACGAGGCCCGCGGGCCAGTCGTGGCCGTGGAGAACCTGGGGCCGCCAGCCTTCGGCATCCCCCGTCCGGCCCAGGTGGGCGGCCGCCCAGGCCAAGCCCGCGAACCGGCGGGCGATGTCCTCGGGGTGGTCGTAGGGACCGCCGGGGCGATCGAAGAAGGTCGGTTGATCGAACAGGTAGAGCGGCAATCCGGGGGCCTCGGCCCGGAGGATCCTGGCCGGACCGCCTCCCATGAGATCCGGGAATGCGGCCGCCTCGCGCTGGATCCCCAGGGCGCGAAGGGCCGGATAGGCCGGCAGCAAGAGCCGCACATCCGCGCCCAGCGCGCGCAGGGCCCGGGGGAGGGCCGCCATCACATCCCCCAGGCCGCCGACTTTGGCATAGGGAAACAATTCGGACGCGACGAACAGGATGTCCAAAAATCAGCGCTCCGGCCGGCTCAGCCGGTCCAGCATCGGTTGGGAGATGAGGGTGACGCCTCCGGCGGTGCGGACGAAACGGCGCGCGTCCTCCTCGGGGTCCTCGCCCACCACCAGGCCGTTGGGGATGCGGCAGCCCCGCGCCAGGATGCAGCGCTTCAACCGTGCCTTGCGTCCGATGTCGCAGTCCGGCAGCACCAGCGCTCCGTCGAGTCGGGCATGGGAGTGGATGGAAACGCGGCTGGAGAGCAGGGAATGGTGCACGTGGGCGCCGGAAATGATGCAGCCGCCGGACACCAGGCTGGAAAGAGCCACTCCGTTCCGCATCTCGCCGGCATGGACGAATTTCGCGGGCGGCAATTGCTCCTGGTGCGTGGTGATGGGCCAGGCCGTGTCGTAGAGGTTCAGGGCCGGATGCACCGTGGTCAGGTCCATGTTGGCTTCCCAGTAGGAATCCACGCCGCCCACATCCCGCCAGTAGGGTTCCGGGTGCCCTTCGTTCGGAATGCAGCTCCGCTCGAAGCGATGGGCGAAGATGCTGGCCTCATGCACGAGCTTGGGGATGATGTCCTTGCCGAAATCGTGGCCCGAATCCGGATCCTCGGCATCCCGCTGGAGGGCCTTGTAGAGGAATTCCGCGTTGAAGAGGTAGATGCCCATGGACGCGAAGGCCCGGTCGGGCTTGCCGGGGACCGCGGGCGGATCCTCGGGCTTCTCCACGAAGGAGATGATGCGGTCCTCGCCGTCCACCTGGGCGATGCCGAAGCCCCGGGCCGCCAGCCGCGGCACCTCCAGGCAGGCGATGGTCATGTCCGCTTTGTTGTTGAGATGGTCCTGGAGGAAGATCTTGTAGTCCATGCGGTAGACGTGGTCGCCCGCGAGGATCAGCACGGTCTTGGGATTGGCCGACTGGATGCTGCCGATGTTCTGATACACCGCGTCCGCGGTGCCGCTGTACCAGGCGTTCTTGTCCATGCTCTGGTGGGCCGGCAGCACATGGACGTATTCGTTGAGGTTGCCTGCCAGAAAGGTCCATCCAAGCTGGAGATGCTGCAGCAGGCGGTGCGAATTGTATTGCGTCAGCACCATGATCCGCCGGAAGCCCGAATTCACGCAGTTCGACAGGGTGAAGTCGATGATGCGGTACTTGCCGCCGAAATCGAGGCCGGGCTTCGAATAGTGGTCCGTGAGATCCATCAAGCGTTTGCCGCGCCCGCCCGCCATCACCAAGGCGATGGTATGCCGCGGGGAGAGTCGCGATTCCGAGATCGTCAGCATGGGAGTCACCGGGATAGGTCTACGTGCATCATAGCCCCGCCCAGAGCCTTGCGGCCCATGGCGCAGTCTAGTCCCATCTCCCAGGGAGGTCCCGCGGGCCCGTGGACGGTTCGCGATAGCGCCTGAACCACCGCGTGAGCGTGGTGAAGGAGAAAAGGAGCCGCAGGGGGCGCCACCGCATCGCCTGGAAGACCAGGAAGTAGACCAGGATCAGCGCGGCGAGGTACCACCCGTAGTTCAAGGCGAACCGGGGAAAGCCGGTGTCCAGCCAGGCGAGCCAAGGCCAGCGGGGGGCGATGCGGGCCAGCAGCCAGCCGATGAGGGGAAGCCCGGCGGCCAGGTTCAGAAGCACCCCCAGGGATTGGCCTGCTTCCACCGCACGGAGGGGGCACAGGTTCATGCATCTCATGCAGCTCTCGCAATGGAGGGTCCAGTAGGGCCTGGGCGTGGAGCCGGTCATGCGGATGGCTCCCTCGGGGCAGTGGGCGGCGCAGACGCCGCAGCCGTTGCATCGCTCGTTCGCGAAGAAGAGCTTGGCGAAGAGCGGGCGTCCGTAGAGCAGATACCCGACTGAAACCGGAAGCAGGACCATGCCGGAGAGGCATTCGAACAGGTTGTCCAGGCTCCAGAGCCGCCGGCTCCCGGCGAGGAGATCCTGGGTGAAAGCCCTGATTTTCTGATGCCCGCGCTCCAGGAAATGCGCGGCATGGACTGCGTTCAAACCCGGGTGGACCAGGATCCAATTCGAGGGCATGTCGACCGAGAGGATCCCCCGCACCCGGTAGCCTTTCAGCGCCAGCAGCAGGGCGGGAATGAAGGGCGCGCTTCCGGTCAGGCCGCGCAGGCAGGTTCCCATCCACCACCCGGCCCGCGCGCTGACCACCGCCGCAGAAATCCCCTTCCCGGGCTGCAGCGACCAGGCCCATCGGAGCACGGGCCAGGGCGTGGTGAAGCCGTGGGTGGGGAAGAACACGGCGAGCCAGGAGGCCTCGCATGTTGGCGATGAGTTGGGGGCGATCTGCTCCAAGTGGATTTCGCCGCCCTTCTCTTCAACGCAGGCGGCGAAGCCATGTGCGAGGCGCAAGGAATTTCCCGTGCCGCTCATCCAGCAGATCTTCGCTGTTAATAGGGGGCTCATGCGAGCGCTCCCATTCAAAGGCGCGGGGCTTGTTGCACCTGGGCCGAGGAGATATTAAAGCCCCAATTTGCCGCAGCCGGCGGCCTGGACTTTCCCACATGGGATAAATTGCTGGTGGTATGAGCTGCCCACCCCATTCCCCGGCCCTGAGGGTTTTCTTCGCCCTGTGGCCGACCGCCGCCGAGCGCGAAGCCTTGGCCGCGTGGCAGGAGCCGCTGAAACAGCTGTACGGCGGGCGAACCATGCGCGTTGCAACCCTGCATTCAACGCTGGTGTTCATCGGCGGAATCGAGCAGGTCCGGTTGGAGCCATTGCGGATGGCAGCGCTGGAGGCCAGCGCGGAGGGTTTCGATCTGTGTTTTGATTCGGCTCATTACTGGGGGCACAACCATATCGTGTACGCTGCGCCTGGCCACGTGCCGCCGCCATTGGTGCAGTTGGCAAGCGCGCTTGAGCAAAGCCTGGCCCGGCACGGCTTCGATTTTGACCGGCGTGAATACAAGCCCCACATCACGCTCCTGCGCAACGCTAGGCGCACGGATTCCGAATTGGACGGATTGCAGCCAGTGAGGTGGCGGATCACCGATTTCGCGCTGGTGCAATCCGTGCCGCAGGGCGGTTTGGTGGACTACCGTGTTCTGGCCCGCTTCCCCCTGGGCGCCATCGGGGGATAGACGCACCACCGAACCCTTCAGAAAGCCTCGATGGGATAGCCGCCTTTCTCAATGAGCTGCGACGCGATGCGGTCCCTGAGCTTTGACCCGGCCATGGGCACATGGAGATCGAAAGTTCTCGAGTCGGCCAGGGCTCTTTCCAGCGCGATTCCCTCCAGCACCTCCGCGAGCAGCAGCCGGGACAGGTTCCGCACCTTGCCACAGCCTTCGTTGACGTGGGCTTCGGCGCAATCCTTGGCCAGTTGGGCCCAGCGATGGCCGGTGTCCATCATCTTGGCGGCGCGCACCACGGCGGATTCCATGGTGTAGATCTCGGTGACCAGATCGGCGGCGCGGCCGGCGGCTTCCTGGTTCTCGATGAGCTTCTGGCCCTTGACCTCCAGGCAGGCCTGGATGGCGTACTGGGCCTGGCGCTTGGCCAGTTCGACCGCCTGCTCGGCTTTGGCGAGGGGCCCGGAGCCCAATCCAGGAACATCCGCCGTGTCCATGCGGAGGACCAGCGTGCCATTGCCGACCTTCTTGAAGACCTGGCCCGCAATGATGAGGCGGTTGATCTCGTTGGTGCCCTCGAAGATGCGGTTGATGCGGTTGTCCCGGTAGATCTTCTCGGGCGGATACTCGGCGCTGAAGCCGTAGCCGCCGAAGCATTGCACCGCCTCGTCGGCGATGAGGCCCAGGGCCTCGCTGTCCCATACCTTCATGATGGAAGCTTCCAGTTGGAACTCGTCCATGATCTCCAGCTTCTGCTTGGCGGCATCGGGCCGGTCCCAGCCGATCTCGCGCATGCCCTCGTTGATGTAGCCGATGGTGCGGAAGTTCATGCTCTCGGCCACGAAGATGCGGATGCCCATGTCCGCCAGGAATTTCCGGATCATGCCGAAGCTGTTGATGGTCCTGCCGAACTGCATGCGCTCGGCAGTGTATTTCAGCGTGTACTTCAACACTTCCTTGGCCATGCCGTTGCAGCCCGCCCCAAGCTTGAAGCGGCCGATGGCCAGGATGCCGAAGGCGATGCGGTGGCCCTTGCCAAGTTCGCCCAGCAGCCGGTCCTTGGGGATGCGGCAGTTGTCGAAAGCGAGCGCGCGGGTGCTGGAGCCCTTGATGCCGAGCTTGCGTTCCTCGGCGGCGATGGTGAAGCCCGGATCGCCCTTTTCCACGATAAAAGCGCTGAACTTGCGGCCGTCCACCTTGGCGAAGACCACGAAGACATCGGCGAAGCCCGCATTGGTGATCCACATCTTGGCGCCGTTCAGCACCCAGGCGTCGCCATCCAGGGCGGCCACGGTCTTGGAATTCATGGCGTCGCTGCCCGCGCCGGGTTCCGTGAGCGCATAGGCCGCCGCCCATTCGCCGCTGCCGAGCCTCGGCAGGTACTTGGCCTTCTGAGCTTCATTCCCGAAGTAGACGATGGGCAGCGTACCGATGCCGGTGTGGGCGCTGTAGGTGACGGAAAAGGAAGCTTGGCGGCCGAGTTCTTCCAGCACCAGCAGGCCGGAGATCTTGTCGAGGTCCATGCCGTCGTAGGCCTCGGGAATCTCCAGGCTCAGCAGGCCCAGCTCACCGGCCTTGCGGAGCAATTCCTTGGACAATCCGGGATCGAGCTTGTCGATGTCGGCATCCCGCGGGATGACTTCGCCCTCCACGAAATCCCGCGCGGCCTGGCCGATGGCGCGGGCGTCCTCGCTGAGTTCTTCGGGCGTGAACTGGGGCTGGCTGCCGATGGGAGCCAGCAGGAAACTGCCTCCAAAGACCATCTCGCTCGTTGCTTGCATGGAACCTCCGACGGGGCAGCGAAAGGTGATTCAGGCGTGGCCCCATGTGCATGGGAATCCTGGCGCTCAACTCCAATTCTGATCGGAGGTGGCCCCATCACGGCTGGATTGAGACTTTGGTCACCCTGGGACGGTTTGGGTACCTTTCCACACGTTGAAATGGCGCTTTCAATGGACGGCCACCAGGGCGCGTGGAGGCACCGCCGTCGCGGCCAAAGGTGGTTCCGATGGGTTGCAGACTCTGTTGCCGAGGTTCTCCGAAGGGATATGATCAGTGGCTCAACCACATGGGGGACCCGGGATGCTCAAGAAACTATTGCCGGCCTGTCTCGCGCTGCTCGCCACCGCCCATCTCTCTGGAGATATCGCGCCCGCGCAACGTCCTACCGCCCCTGAGATCCAGGACATCCTGCTCTGCGGCCTCTCTGACAAAGGGTGCTGGGTGGAAAAGCGCGAATGGAAGGTCGGCCATGCCCGCTTCTTCTTCGAGGAAGGCAGCGCCGCCCCGATCAAGCACAAGGACTCCCTCCTCGGATTTTATTTCCAGGGGAAGGGCGTTCTCCAATATTGCTCAGAGGACATGGCGGAGTGGGCGGTCCTGGCGACCAATCTGAAAGCGAACACATGGAAGAAGACAACTCCTTGCAAATGGGCCTCCGGCCCCCAGGTGGAGGTGAAGTTCACGAACATGGCGGTCTACCTCAACGCCCTGCCCCAACCCGCCATTCGCGAAGAGCAAGCCCACAATCTTACGAACGGTTTTGCGGAGCTCCGAGGCATCTTCGACAAAGCCACCGGATTGAGCCGGGTGCATTCCGCAGCCTTCTCCCACCTGGGAAGCGGGACCAAGCCCATGGCCTGGGTGGAGATGACGGGTGGAGACGGGCACTGGGCGTACAGCTACGATGAGGTCCGCGACCACACGGAAGATTTGTGGGTGCTTCGCTCCTCAGGGATGGTTGACGATTCACTTCCTTCCACCCAGATATCCTCCCAGCCCATCGGCTGGACCCGGCTCAGAGGGAACCCAGTCCCCTTCAGCTTGACGGATGTCCACTTCGATATTGGGACTGATGACCAGGAGAAGGTGCGGATAGCAGCCGAAGAAAGCGTCATTTCGCACATTCCGGGGCAGCGCGCGCTGTTATTCAATTTAGAGAGCGAATATTGGGATTACTGGCACGCTGTTCCGAGAAGGCACGCGGTCAAGCTGCTCAAGGTGACCGATGGAAAGGGAAGGCCATTGCCCTTCCACCATGACCGGGACGGGCTTCTGGTAGTCTTCCCCGAACCGGTTTCCACCACCACGCCCACCAAGATCCGATTCGAGATCGAAGGGGATCTGATCCACCCGGGGGGAGACAACTTTTGGCAGCTAGGCGTCAACAGCTGGTTCCCCCAGCCGGAACTCGGAGGACAGTTTTATACCGCGACATGCAAGTTACGCGTGAAAAAGCCCTATACCCCCTTCGCATCCGGTGAAATCGTCTCCTTGAAGGAGGATGGCGACTTCCAGATCCTCGAGACCCGGTGCGACAAACCCATCCAATTCTTTGTGGCCATGGCGGGCGCCTACAACCTCTTCGAGGAGACCCAGGACGGCCTCAGCATCCGTCTGGCGACATACGCGCACCAGGGTGGAAACGAGAAGAAGCTATTGAAACTCACGCGGGAATTCATCAAATATTACCAGCCGATCCTGGGCCCTTTCCCGTTCAAGCAATACACCGTCATCCAGATCAACCAGTGGGGTTTCGGCCAGGCGCCCGCCGGGATGATGTTCATCACGAACGAGGCCTTCGACCAGACATCATCCACGCTGACCAAGATCTTCTCTGGTGGCATCAACGCAAGGATTGCCCATGAAGTCGCCCACGCCTACTGGGGCCATGCCGTGAAGATGCCCTCCTATGAGGAACAGTGGATCACCGAGGGTTTCGCCGAGTACTGCGCCGCCTTGTGCATCCGGTACGCCAGGGGCGAAAGCTACTATCAGTCCATGGTCAAAACATGGCGGGAGAATGCCAGCCACTATGCCGACGCTTCGAGCATTCCCCTGGTGAACCGCATTTCCAGCAAGGACGGGGCCACTGATTTCCGATCGAGGAGCGGAATTTTATATGACAAGAGCGCCTACCTCCTGTACTGCCTGCATCAGGAGGTCGGAGAAAAAGCCTTCGCAACCTTCTTGAAGTCCTACCAGAAGAGCTTCAATTGGAAATTCGGCAGCACAGAGGATGTCATCGGCTTGTTGAACTTCATTACAAAGAAAGATTTCAAACCATTTTTTGATAAATATTACTGGGGAACGCAGATGCCTGAGGCCAAGTGATATTAGTCATAAAATTTGATCACTAATTCAAATTATTTAAAAATATTATCAGACCCATCCACAGCCAGCGCCTATCGCGATCTTTGCCTGTAACCCCTATTTCACCGCGTACACCGTCGCGCCGTAGCGCTCAGCATCCCAGGGGGCTGAATCGTTCCACCGGGAGTAGGCATGGGAGCCATCGGTGCGGACTCGGAGGGTGTAGGAACCCTTGGGTAGATCCAGCACTTCATCCGCCACGCGGTTTTTTTCTGCGCCGCCGGCGTGCAGGGTGTTCTTGGCCGACATGGACCAGACGGCCTTGCCCTGGCCGTCCTCGATCCAGGCCGTGTCCGCCAGCTCATCGTCATGGCCCTCGCCGATGGCATAGACGCGCACCTTGGCCCGAACCGAAAGGGTGAAAGGCTTGCGCTCGTTCTGGTGGTTTCCCACGCGCACCAGTTCCGCGAGCACCGGCGGCGTCTCAGGGGCGGCCACCAGCTCCACCTGGGACCGGTCGCCCTCCTTGGGTAGGGCGAGCACCAGTCCGTAGCGGAGGGGATCGCAGGGCGGCGCCGCATTCCAGTCGGAGGGGGAATGGGAACCATCCGTCACATAGGTGGCGATGTAATCCCCGGGCGGAAGCTGTAGGGTCTCCACCTGCCGGCGGTTCTTTTTCTCGCCGCCCCCGTACTGGGCCTTCTCTGAGGTCATCGTCCAGACCGGGCGCCGGGTGCGGGCGTCGAGGATCCAGCCGTAATCTGCGAATTCATGATCCCCGGCGTATTCCCCCTGCGCGTAGACATGCAGGGTCACGGCCCGGCGGGCATGGAAGGAAGCATTCCAGCGGCCGCGGTCCTTGTCCGGAACCAGGGCAATGAATTCGTTCTTCCAGTTCAGGGGCGCTTTGAAGGTCTGCGCCAAACCCGCTTCCTGGGCGGGCAGGTAGATCTCCATCCCATAGTTCCCGACACGGCGCTCCCAGGCGCCAGGCCCTCTGGATCCGCCGCTGAACAACCGGTGCAGCCACTTCCCATGGGAATACTCTTGGTCCGCGCCGGTTTTTCTTGGCCGGCGGTCCAGGTTCCGGGGCGAAGACATGAAAAACGAACCCATTTGCCCATACGCATGATGCGTGTAGTAGGCCTCGTAGCTGCCTTGCGGGAGGTCGAGGTAGGCGTCCGCCACCTGATAGACCCCCTCCGCACGAGCCGTGCGGCCATCCATCTGCCACACGACTTCGCGGGTGGCGGCGTCGAGGATCCAGCCATAGGCGAAGTAGGGTTCCTCTTCAACGCTCCCGCCTTTGGCATAGACATGGATCTTCATGGCCTTGGGGAGCGAGAACCCCGAGGATTGGACTTCTGTTCCCCTGGCGTCCTTCAAGGAAAGAAGCACCTGTTCCTTGGCCTGGGCGGCCGAAGGGAGCCCGATGACGGCTAATCCGAAGGCCACCCGGGCGGCCTTGGAGCGGTGAAGGATGGAAAGGGCAATGGTTTGCATGGGGACTCCGGCGATGACCTTTTCAAGGTAAAGCCCCCGGTTGCGGGGGTGAACCTGGAATCGGCGAACGCCAGCATCCGACCGGCGAGCCGGCGCAACCCGCCGATATTCACTTCCTCCGCGTGTACTCGATTTCCATATTGAGGTGGTAGGCTCCGTCCTTGCCCTTGATGAACATGGCCATGGTGCGGTGGTCGGCATCCTTCTCGACGCTGACTTCCTTGAACGTGGCCGGCTTCCCGTCCATCCCTGGAGCCTTGAAGAAGCAGGTCATCTCCTTGCACTCGTTCTTGCAGGTGCCCGTGGAAAGCGCCATGGAGGTGGTCATGGAATCCACCCAGGTGCCCACATGCTTGTGCGTGGCGGGGTCGTAGCCGAACAGCCCGCGCCCCTCGAAGGGTGCGCCCATCATCTCAGAGGTGAACTCCGACTGGATCCACAGCCCGCCCAGAACCAGCTTGTTCACTTCAACACCCTTGGATTCCATGGGGGGCTTTCCGGGCGCCATGTGCATCTTCACCACCGCATCCCAGGTGCCTTCCAAGGACTTCATGGCCAGGTGGTGGGGGGTCGGTTTGGGCATGGGCGGTTCCTGGGCGCCCAGGATGGTCGAAAAAGCAAAAAACAGGGCGGGCAGACGCATGGTTCCTCCTCAAAAAGTTCTGGAAGGATGATCCAGCGGGGCCCGATTGGCAAGGGAACACCTGTGAAAAAACAGAATCCACTCCCGAACGGAACCTCGTCCCGTTCCCTGCGCCGGGGGGTGCGAATCGTCACAACCCCGCATCCATAACCCAGGGAGGCCTCAGACTTGTGGAGCCACCCTTCGTGCGGCGGCTTCTCCAATCTCCTTCAGTGGTTTGGCATGGCGGGGGGCATCCGATGGATCAGCGCATGACCGAGGTGGGCAGGACGCCGCTCATCCTTGTGGACGGGATCTGGGCCAAGCTGGAATGCACCAATCCGACCGGGAGCGTGAAGGACCGGATCGCCCGCTACATCATTGAAAGAAGCGAGGAACTCGGCCTGCTCAGGCCCGGCATGGAGATCATTGAAGCGACCAGCGGCAACACCGGCATCGCCCTGGCCTATTTCGGCCGGGCCAGGGGCTATAAAGTCACGATCGTAATGCCGGAGAACATGACGGAAGAGCGCAAGGACGTGATCCGGGCCCTCGGCGCCGAACTGGTGCTTTCTTCGAAGGAAGGCAGCTTCGCCGAGGCTGCGGCGGTGCGCGACCGGATCGTGGCGGAACGGGGCGCCTTCACTTCAGACCAGTTTGCGAATCCCTTGAACGTGGACTGCCACCGGGAAACCACCGGAAGGGAAATCCTGGCGCAGCTTGAGGCGGAAGGCATGGGACTTCCCAATGCCTTTGTGGCGGGCGTGGGCACCGGCGGAACCCTGGTCGGCGTGGCGCAGGCGATCCGTGAAGCGAATCCGCGAGTCCTCGTGGTGGCTGTCGAACCCACTGAATCGGCGGTCATGAGCGGCGGCCCCGCCGGACCCCACCCCATCTACGGCATCGGCGACGGGTTCATCCCTGCGATCGCCGGTGATGGCCTGGGAGGATTGAATCCCATCATCAGCGAGGTCATCCGGATCCCCGGCGACGATGCGCGGGAGGCCGCGAAGTGGCTCGGTGAGACCCACGGGTTCTGTGTAGGCATCTCCTCCGGCGCCAACTTCCTCGCCGCCAAACAGCTCCAGGGCAGGTGCAAGACCGTGGTCACCATCTTCGCCGACGGGTACGCGAAGTACTCCTCTGAAGGTCTCCGCCATTGCGAGCCTGGCCGTTGCCGCTATGAGCACCCATCCGTGCTGGATCCCATCCTCGCCCAACGGGGAGTCCCGCCCGCCGTTTTGAACCGGTGAAGGGCGATGCCATCCGCTTGGGCAAGAAGGGATCAGCAGGCCTCCGTGCGCGACCTTGGCGCAGCTTCCACCGGCCTTGACTGAACGGAATCGAGAGGAACCCCCATGAACGATGCCATCGCCCTCAGCCCCAACAAGCTCGTGCGCGCCCTGGGGAAGCCTGCGGCGGAGTTCACCAAGCAGGACATCATCCGCTTCATCAAAGAAAACGACATCCGCATGTTCAATTTCCGCTACGTGGCAGGGGATGGCCGCCTCAAGAAGCTGAACTTCGTCATCAACAGCAAGGCGCATCTCGACAAAGTGCTCTCCATGGGCGAGCGGGTGGATGGCTCCAGCCTCTTCTCCTTCGTCTCCGCCGATTCCAGCGACCTCTACGTGGTGCCGCGGTACCGCACGGCCTTCGTGAACCCCTTCAGCGAAGTGCCCACCCTCGACTTCATCTGCTCCTTCTACAACAACCAGGGCGACCCACTGGAGAGCGCGCCGGAATACATTCTGCGCAAGGCCCAGTGCGAACTGAAAACTAAGACTGGCGCCACGCTGGAAGCCCTGGGCGAGCTGGAATACTACCTGTTTTCCGAAGTGGACCGCATCTATCCCATCGTGGAACAGAAGGGCTACCACGAATCCCACCCCTTCTCGAAATGGGGCCTGGTGCGGCGCGAGGCCATGCAGGTGATCAGCGAGATGGGCGGCATGATCAAGTACGGCCACGCCGAGGTGGGCAACATCATCTCCGGCGATCTGGAGATGGTGCAGCACGAGATCGAGTTCCTGCCGGTGCCCATCGAGGACGCGGCCGATCAGCTCGTGACGGCCAAATGGGCGCTGCGGGAAGTGGCTTACAAGCACGGCCTGGAAGTCACTTTCGCCCCCAAGATCATCGTGGGCCAGGCCGGCAGCGGCCTCCATATCCATAGCCGCCTGGTCAAGGACGGCGTGAACCTGATGGCCGATGAAAACGGCCTGACGGACACCGCCAGGAAGGTGATCGCGGGCTACCTGATGTGCTCCGAGTCGCTCACGGCATTTGGAAATACGGTCCCGACCTCCTTCCTGCGTCTGGTGCCGCACCAGGAGGCTCCCACGAGCATCTGCTGGGGCGACCGCAACCGTTCGGTGCTGGTGCGCGTGCCCCTGGGCTGGGTGGGCGTGGGCGACAAGATGCAGCGGGACGCCAACCCTCTAGAAGGTCCTGGCACGGGCCGTTTCGAGAACAACCAGACCGTGGAGATCCGCAGTCCCGACGGTTCCGCGAACATCCACCTGCTCCTGGCGGGCCTGGCCGTGGCCGCGCGCTACGGCCTGGAACATCCGGATGCGTTGAAGATCGCCGAACAGCTTTTCGTCCGGGCGGACGCCGCGAAAGTGCAAGGGCTCAAGCAGCTTCCAGCCTCCTGTTTCGAAGCCGGCGCTTGCCTGAAGCGTGACCGCGACCGCTACGAAGCAGGCGGCGTGTTCCCGGCGGGGCTCATCGATTCGCTGGTCCAGAATCTCCAAGCCTTCGATGACCAGCACCTGAGCGAAAAGCTCTTCGGCAACGCCGATGCCCTGCGCCAGCTTGTGAACCGCCACCTGCAGTGCGGGTGATGAACCTTGAAGCGATGGAAGCCACGAAGAGACACGAACAGCACACGAAATTCTCTATTCGTGCCCTTCGTGCGGCTTCGTGGCTGAATTGACGGAACAACATTAGGATGAATCACATGAGCCAGCTTCTCGACACAGTCCTTCTCTTCGCCCTGCCCGCCTCGGGCAAATCGGAGGTGCGCCGCTACCTGGCGAGCCTCACGCCGGACCAGTGCCGCAATGATTTCCACATGGGGCCGACGCTTCAGTTGGACGATTACCCCTACGTCCACCTCATGCACCGCATCGACGATGAGCTGAAGGCCAACGGCCTCGGCTACGCCTACTACCATGGGCCGAACCGGCCCTTTCAAGACGACTGGACCTGGGCGGTGCTCATCGAACTGTTGAACGAGGACTACGCCAATCTCGTGGCCAGCCGCCAGATCGAGGTGCCCAGCGCCGCCCAGCACCTGTTCGACCGGCTGGATTCGGCCCATGCGAAGTTCGATCTGCCCCAGCCCCTCGGCGAGGTTCCCCACCGCATCCGCGTGCGCATGGCCGAAGCCATGGAAGCCGAATGCAGGCGGGAACTGGATGTCCTCAACCGCCAGAACGCCCAGGACAAGACGGGCCGCACGCTGGTCATCGAGGCCGCCCGGGGCGGCGCCCACGGATCGGCTTTTCCGCTGACCCCGCCCCATGGCTACGATTCCTCGTTCCAGACCCTGTCACCGGAAATCCTGGAGAAGGCCGTCGTGCTCTATGTGTGGGTCGATCCCGCCGAAAGCCGCCGGAAGAACATCGAGCGCGGCCTCCCCGACGGCCAGGGCAGCATCCTCAACCACAGCGTGCCCATGGAAGTGATGCTGGGCCAGTACGGCTGCGACGACATGGCCTGGCTGATGGAACAGAGCGACCGCCCCGGCACGATCCGCGTGGAGCGCATCGTCCAGGAAGGCGGCCGCTACGCCACGAAGGTCTACCACCTGCCCGTGGCCCGCTTCGACAACCGGAAGGACCTCACCACCTTCGTCCGCGAGGATCCGAAGCTCTGGAAAGCGGCCGATGTGCAGGCCATCCACGGCGAGCTGAAAGCCGCCTTCGATCAGCTGAGCGCCGGGAGATGACGGACTTTTCAAAATGACGTAAAAAAGGTGCCTGGGTCACCACAGAGCTGCTGTAAATACCGGGCCTCTGGACTTAGTTCTGGGCCGAAACCGCTTCGGGTGGACCTGGTCAAATGAAACAGTTCCGTTTATCGATCCTTCAATCGAGCCTTGCTCTTCGATGAGATAAGGATCGATGCCCACCATTGTCCCGTCCGGAGGTTTTTCTTGAAATGAGACCGATCGTTCTATATCTTTTCATTTCGGAGAGAACCAATCATGAGCCAGGTGCGGGAACGGATTCTTGAGGTGGCCTCAAACCTTTTCTACAAAAAGGGGATCCAGGCGGTGGGCGTGGACGCGATCATCGCCCAGGCCGAAGTCGCGCGCATGAGCTTCTATCGCCATTTCAAATCGAAGGAAGGCCTGGTGTTGGCGTTCCTGGAGCGGCGGGACGAGCAAATCAGGAGTTGGTTCGAAGCGGAGGTCCTTCGCCTGGCTCCGGATCCATCGGATCGGCCCCTTGCGGTCTTCGATGCGCTGGCCCTGCGCTTCGCCACCCAGGATTACCGCGGCTGCGCATTCATCAACACGATGGCGGAGATCCCGAACCGGGAAGACCTGGTCCACCAGGCTTCAGCGAAACACAAGGCGCTGTTCCAGGATTACCTCGGGCGCCTGCTCCGGGCCGCTGGCTTCAGTGATGAATATGCGCCTGACCTGCTGCAGCTCTTCGACGGCGCGGTCGTTTCAGCGGTCCGTGTAGGATCGGCCGAACCCGCCTTCCGGGCCAAGCGCCTGGCCGCCCTGCTGCTTGGTCCCCCGGCAAGAACCTCCGTGAAACGCCGTACTCCAGTGGCCTCCCGCTAGATCCCTCCTTGCCCGAAGCCCAAACCATTGCGTCCCCATTCCCCCATGGAGGGTCGAGGCCGCCGCAACCCCGGAGGCGTCTTGACCCTCATCGACCAGAATCTCCAGCCCGTCGCCCCCGGCGCGCGCCTCCTCGCGCTGGACGTACTGCGGGGGCTGGCCCTCCTGGGGGTGCTTCTCGTGAATCTCGACGAGTTCAGCGGCGCCAGCTGGGCCCTGCAAGCCAAGCTGCCTTATCCCATGGGCTGGGGAGGAGAGGTCCTGTCCTTCCTCCGCCATACCTTCCTGGAAGGCAAGGCGGCCGCGCTTCTGGGGCTGCTCTTCGGTGTGGGCCTCGCCATCCAGCTGGAAAGCGCCGATCGGTCGGGGCGCGCCTACACGGCCTTCGCCCTGCGAAGGGTGGGCGCCCTGGCCCTCTTCGGCCTGGCCCACAGCTTCCTGCTCTGGAACGTGGACATCCTGCTGGACTACGCCCTCATCAGCCTCATGGTGCTGCCCTTCCTCCGGCTCCGCCCAGGCCGGATCCTCTGGTCCATCCCCCTGCTCCTCCTCGTCTCCCTGCTCATCGCCCTGCCCTTCCTGCCGCTGCTCGGACGGCTGGAGCAGGATCCGGCGGGTTTCTACCGCATGGGGCTGCAGCACTACGGCGCGGGTTCCTGGCTCGAGGCCTTGAAATTCCGGAGCTGGGAGATGCTGCAGGTCATCGGGCCCATGCGGCTGACGAACCGGCTTCCCGCACTGCTGCCCTTCTTCATCCTGGGCGTGTATTTCTGGAAGAAGGGCTTCCTCGCGGAACCCGAAAAGCATCTGCGCGCGTTGCGCCTTCTGTTCTACAGCTGCTTCCTCCTGGGGTTCCTGGCCAACCTGGTGCCCCAGGAAGCGCTGCACGCGGCGGTGGCTGGGATTCCGCGGCCCTTCCGTGTGCTGATCAAGCTGACCGCATTCTTTGCCCGGCCCGCCCTCACCGTCGGCTACGCCGCGGGCATCCTGCTCCTGCTGCGGCGGCCTTGGTGGCGCGCAAGGCTGGGTCTGCTCGCGCCCCTGGGCCGCATGGCCCTCACCCAGTACCTGCTTCAGTCCGCGGTCTGCACCCTCGTGTTCAACGGCTACGGCTTGGGGCTCTATGGCCAAGTGTCCGTCAGTGCGTGCATCTTCGGCGGGACCGCCTTCTTCGCCCTCCAGGCCTGGAGCAGCCACGCCTGGCTCGCCCGCTTTCCCATGGGCCCCGCCGAATGGCTTTGGCGGCGGATGACCTACGGGGCGCTGCCCTCCGTCCCGGCCCCCCTCGCCACGGCCACCCTCGCCTCCAAGGAGATCGCATGAACCCCGTCACCTCTCCGCAGCGCGTCGCCGCGGCCCTCACGGAACTCTGGTCGCCCCGCGTCATCGCCGAAATCGAGAATGTCTACGTCAAGGCCGCCAAGCTCCACGGCGCTTTGGCCTGGCACAGCCACGAGCATGAAGATGAGCTGTTCCTCGTCCTCAAAGGGTCCCTCCGCATCGAGCTGGAAGACGGCCCGGTGGATCTTGCGGAAGGAGAGATGTTCGTCGTCCCCAAGGGTGTCCGGCACAATCCGATCGCAGAGGAGGAATGCCACGTCCTGCTCATCGAGCCCAAGTCCACGCTTCACACGGGAACGGTCCTCACCGAAAAGACCCGGTCGCTCGCCGAGCAGCTGCGACCCCTTTGATGCCGAGTCCCTTTCAATCGTGGAAAATTGGCACAGCGCCGATACGCGAGACAAAGGGAAATCTGGCAGTAAGCAGTCTGAATAAATCCAGCGTTGGATCAGATTTCCTTGGCCGCCTTGAGTTCCTCGGCCCGCTTGCGTTCGGCGCGGGTCAGGAAGGCCACCGCCACCAGCACGAAGCCGAGGCTCACCCAGTTCTGCAAGGTCGGGAACTTGCTGCCGAAGAAAACCCAGCCCAGCAGCGTGGCGGTGGTGCCCGCCACCAGGGACGTGAGCCGGTTCACCAGCCCCGTGAACGTGGCGGTGCGGCCTTTGAACATGAAGATGAAGACGCTGAAGAAAGCCACGATGCCGAAGGCCACGCCGGACAGCGAGGCCCACAACCACGTGGGCAAGGGCGACTGGATGGATGTGACAAAATCCGCGACCTGGCGCAGTTCTCCCCACCCGGAGATGAAACGAGGGGAGAAGAACACGAACGTGGCGATGGCCACCATGGCGATGGAGGCCGCGATCTGTTCCGTGGCGAAGAAGGCGCGGTTGTTCAAGGGCACGCCCTTGGGCCGGGTGTTCTTGTAGTAGTTCATGATGTAGATGCGGATGGCGTAGGCAACGATATAACTCGTCAGTATGACCACGGCCGCGCGGTTGTGGATGAAGTCGAAGCTCCCGCCCTTGCTCCCATTGCTGCCCATCAGCTCGATGCTGGCCGCCAGCACCGCGAAGGCCACGGCGGCGTTCTCCTCCCAGTAGACTTTTTTAGTCAGAATCCCTTGCGCGATCTGCACGCCATCCACCACGCGGCCGATGACGATGACGCTGGCCCGCATGATGACCATGGCCACCATCACGGAGATCGGCAGGGTGTACATCAGCGTGGTCGTGGGGATGACCACCGCGGTGCAGACCCCGCTGGGAACGATGTACAGCAATTCCGAAGGGATCTCCCAGGGGCCCACGCGGATGGGCCGGATGCTGTCCATCCGCCACCAGCCCAGCACCAGCACGGGGATCAGGCAGGTGAGGTTGGCCCCGAAGGTGTTGTAGGCCAGGAAGGCCATGTCGTTCATGCGCGGCGCGGCGCCGTCCACGCTGCCAGTGAAGAATTTCACGATGAGTCCCGTGGCCACATAGAACAGGAAATAGCCCGCGCAGAGCTGCACAAGCCGTCCAGTGCTGCCTTCTGAAGTCCTTCCAAACACGCGACGCTCCAGGCGATCCCTTTTTCGATCGCAAACCCGTTGGGCCACTCCCGACGGATTGAGTCTATCAAGGCAAAGGGATTGCTGCCGCTTTTGCTGTCCCGGCAATCTGGATGAGAAGCCAGGGAGCGTTATCGCCATCTCCCGGCGCCACCAGAAATGAGGAAGGCAGCGAGTTCTAGGTAGGCGGCGGCCCGGCCGGCCGGGCCTAAGAATCAGTCGCCTCCCATCAGGGTTCCAGCTGGGTATGATGGGCGCACTCCCTTGTTAACAACTCCGGAATCCCCACACCCCTCTTGGGGCGATTGAATTTGCCATTCACGGAATTCGCACCATCAAGGTGGACGTTTTCCGGATTCGTGATTCGAGGTGAGTGATGCGATTCTCCTGCTATTCCCGCTGCCCTTCCATGATTCTGGGTGTGCTTCTCGCCCTTGGATTGACCTTCTGCGGAGGCGGTGGAACGCCCTCGGATCCCCCCGTTCCAGCCCCCTCCATCGGCAGCTTCACCTCAGCCCAGGCTTCCATCTCTGCGGGGACAAGCACCTCGCTGAAGGCAGTGTTTTCCGGCGGCTCTGGAACCATCGATCAGGGGATTGGATCCGTCCTCAGCGGGACCCCCGTTTCAACCGGAGTCCTTGCCGCGACCCGGACCTTTACGCTTACGGTCACAGGGACCGGAACACCCGCGACCGCCGCCGTGACGGTGACTGTCGTCATCAACAGCGCCCCAAGCGCGCCAACGATCACGGGTCCCGCAACCCTGAACGCGGGCCAGACGGGCACGTACGCCTTGGCGTCCACAGACCTTGAAGGGGATGCCATCACCTACGCCACGAGCACGAGCGGGGCTGCCATCACGGGCAGCACGCTGAACTTCGCCTCGGCGACCGCAGGCTCCTTCACCTTGCGGGCCGTCGCCACGGACAGCAGGGGCGCGGCCTCAGCCGAAGGAATCCTGGTGGTGACGGTGGGCCCTGCGAATCTCACGGGACAGTGGTCCTTCGCGCTCCTGGCCGGCGATCTGGACGACCAGGTGATGCCGATGCATCTCGTCCAGACGGGGACCGCGCTCACGGCGGAGGTTTCCTGCAACGCACGTTGGCCTCTTGGGACGGGTGACTATACCGCCGGGATCCTGACCATCACGTTCGACTTCGGCGGGGGGGAGATCATCCTGGTGACCGGCCATCCGAACGGCGCAAACCTCGTTGGAACCTTGACCCTCCCCGGAAGCACCGGCGCCTGGCGCATGGAACCGTCCACCCTCGTCCCGGACTGCGCGCGCGCCTGCGACGCGCCAACGACGATCCGTTTCGTCGACACGGACTTCACCGACCTGGCGAAGATCCAGGAGATCTCCCTGTTCCGCTCGGCCGCCGGCCATGACTACTCCGACGGTTGCGAGACCTGCCGCAGCATGAAGCACTACTTCGCGCCCTTCCCCGCCTACCGCGTGAACGGGACGGTTCCGGTCCGCTCCCCCGTGAACGGAATCGTGGTCCGCGTCGATCCGGAGGGCCATGGCGCCAGCGTCGGCCTCCAGAACAAGCAGCTCCAAATCCGTTCGACCCTGCATCCCGAGTTCACGTTCATCCTCTTCCACATCGATCTCGCCTCCGCTGCGCTCGTGCCGGGGACCGTCCTCGCGGCCGGCGACCCGATCGGGCACGCGCGCCTTGAGTACCCAGACCTGGCTGAGGTAGCCCACGACTTCGATATCGCCGTGCGCGTGCAGACGCCCTATGGCATGCGTTACGTATCCTGGTTCGACCTGGTGAGCGACACGCTCTTCGCGTCCTACCTCGCCCGGGGCGCGAAGGCCCGCGGCAACTTCATCCTCGCGCGCACCACCCGCGACAGCGATCCCCTCTCCTGCTCAGGAGAGACGTTCACGACAACCGGTGCCTTCCCGAATTGGTTCGTGCTCACCCCGTGAATGGCCGGCAAAGCCTGAAACCCGATTCCGCCCCCCACAAAGGGGGCAGCGTGCTGGAGCGTGTCCCTGTCCGGCACCCGGATAGCTTGAGGCCCCTTCCTTCCTAGTACGGAAGCCAATTAGGGATGTCCGGCGAGACCCCGACCAGTGCCTCCATCGGGCTCCCGCCCGCCAATAGGAACGCGGTGGATCGCACATGGCCTTCCAGCAGGACGAATTCCGTCGCGCATAGAGACTTCCCGACCATGATGATCGGAGCGAGCCGTTCGCCGGCGGCCAGCCGTCGAAGGGTCCCAACGATGTCCTGGACCGTTTCGCCTCGTAATTTGCCCTGCCTGAAGTTCTCGGCGGCGCGCCTGGTCCAGCGGGTGCCGTCGGAATACTGGATCCAGGGGGCCCATTTCCCGTACTTGACGGTTTCGAAGTCGGGCTCCGCCAACAGGGCTCTGCTCCAAACCACATCATGGGGGAAACCCGCGAAGAGCAAGGATCGCCGTTCATACCCTCGGCCGGCTTCCAGCAGCGACGCCCGATAGTCGTTCTCTCCGCCGTCGTTGAAGTCTGGCTGGTCGATCAGGGCGCGGCCCCTTGGCGCGGCATCCAGGTTTGGGAGGATGTAGTCCTGGAATCGAGGTGAATCAATTTCACCCTGAAGGAAAGCCCCGACCATTTCCGCTTCTGAAGCTGGCCCCAGAATATTCAAGATCGAACCCTCATAGGTTGGTGTGTTTGCTGCCGGCCTCTCAGGCAGCAGGCGTTCGCGGTCGGGATCATCCAAACAATATAGTGTGGCGGCGCCTTGGAGAGCACATTCCCTCTTCGAGGCGCGGAACACGAAGGGGCGCTTTCTGCCATTGATCTTTCCTGATCATCCCCGAACCTCAGCCTGGAATGGATTGGCAACGATGGGAGAAATGGACTAAGAATCCACAGATTCCACAGATTCCACAGATTGAAAACCGCGAACAGTGGAGAAATGAGGCTCGCTCCCGGCAGGTAGCATGGGCCGCCCCCCTGAAAACCGGTTGGTCCATGCGGAGCAGAGAGGTTCCAGCTCTGCGAACAAAGTAAGCAGGAAGACGCACTGCGCCTGATAGCTGGAGGGGAAAAATTGCTCCTTCCGGGCCGACGGCACTTGAAGATCTGTGGAATCTGTGGAATCTGTGGCTGGGTTTTTGATCTTTAAAAATGGCTCTTCACGGATATGCGGGAAGTGGCACGTAGCGACTGCTTCCGTTAAGAGCAGGCACCGTGGCGTCTTAAAAACACCATTCCGTGAAGAACCTTAAAAATGACTGGCTTAAGTTGGGGGACCATCAGGTAATTTTTTTCTTGACAGTACGAACGATCGTTCTATTTTTTAATCATGAGCGCTACGACCGCAGCCGGACCCCGCATCCGCAAGGGCAGCCACACCCGGGAGGCGATCCTGGCCAAGGCCATGGACATCGCTTCGGTGGAAGGCCTGGATGGCCTCACCATCGGGAGCCTGGCGGAGGCGCTGGACCTGAGCAAGAGCGGGCTGTTCGCGCATTTCGGATCGAAGGAGGAGCTGCAGCTCGCCACCATCCAGGCAGCCCGGGATTTCTTCGCCCAGGAAGTGATGGTGCCGGGCTTGAAGGCGCGGAAGGGGCTGCCGCGGCTCTGCTCGGTGATCGCCACCTGGCTGGACTACGCGGAGCGCGAGGTGTTCCGGGGCGGCTGCTTCTTCACCGCCGTGAGCGCGGAATTCGATAGCCGGCCCGGGCCGGTGAAGGATCAGGTGGCCGCCTGCATGGCGGAATGGGTGGATTCCCTGGCGCGGCTGGTGAAGGAGGCCAAGGAGCTCGGCGAACTCGACCGGAAGGCCGACCCCCGCCAGTTGGCCTGGGAATTCAACAGCCTGGCCATGGGCGCCAACAACGCCTACCAACTGCAGCGGGACGCCATCGTCTTCACCTTCGCCCGCAAGGCCATCCGGGACCGCCTGAAGCTCTACGCGCCGGTCGGCACCCGGTTCCAACTGCGCTGAATCGCCGGGAGGCAAAGCATGGTCACGAACATCCATAGCCGCGAATACCCCGTGGACACCGCGCGCCTGGCCGCCTTGCTCGACAAGCTGGGGACCGCCGAGGACCGCCTCTGGCCCAGCCACCGCTGGCCTCCCATGCGCTTCGACGGCCCCTTGCGGCCCGGCGCCGCGGGCGGCCACGGCCCCATCCGCTACGTGGTGGATTCCTTCGATCCGGGCCGGTCGCTGCGGTTCCGGTTCACCGCGCCGGAGGGCTTCATCGGCTGGCACGGCTTCGACATCGAGGCGGTCGGCGAAGGACGCTCCCGCCTGAGCCACACCATCCAGGCCGATGTGAAAGGCGGCATGCGCCTCACCTGGCCGTTGGCGCTCCGCTGGCTCCACGACGCCTGCGTGGAGGATGCCCTGGACAACGCCGCCCGGGCCCTGGGCGAGCCGCTGCCCCAGCGCAGGCACAGCCTGGCAGTGCGGATCCTGCGCCGCCTGGGCCGGAGGGCATGATGAAGAAAACGAGAAGAGCCATGCCCTTGAGGTTCCACCTGATGCGCCACGCCTTTCGAGGCGTCCGGGCCCTCTCCACGCCCCTGGCCGCGCAGCTCGCGGAAATGCTCTTCCTCACGCCGCCCAGACATCCCATTCCGGCGGCCGAGGCGGACGCGCTGGCCACGGGGCGGGCCTTCCGCGTGCCCTTCGAAGGCAGCCATCTGGCGGCCTGGGCCTGGGGCCCCAAACAGGGCACAGCCCCGACGGTGATCCTGCTGCACGGATGGGGCGGGCGCGCGGGCCAACTGCGCGGCTTCATCGCCCCGTTGGTGGACGCGGGCTACCGGGTGGTCGCCTTCGACGGCCCCGCCCACGGAGCCAGCGGCGGCAGGCAGGCGTCGATCATCCACTTCGCTTCGGCCCTGGAAACCGTGATCCTGGGCATGGGTCCGGTGCACGGAATCGTGGCCCATTCCCTGGGCTGCGCCGCGGCCGCGGTGGCCCTCTCGCGGGGAGCGCGGATCGAAAAGGCTTGCTTCATCGCGCCTCCCGCAAGGGCCCGCGCCTACTATGAGCAGTTCCTCGCCTTCCTGGGCCTGCCAGACGCCCAGGCTCCCGAATTCTGCCGCCGTTTCGCGGACCGCTTCGGCTTCACCTGGGACCAGTTGGAAGTGCCCGCCCTCGCCCCGCGGATGCGCCTCGCGCTTCAGGTCATCCACGATGCCGATGACGGAGATGTGCCCTTTTCAGAGGGCGCGGCCATCGCCGCCTCCTGGCCTGGCGCGGAATTGCGCCGCACCGAGGGATTGGGCCATCGCCGCATCCTGAAAGCCAAGGACGTGCAGGAAAAAGCCGTGGCCTTTCTTTCGGAAGGACTGAGGTTCACGAGCTGCGTCCAAAGGTTCGAGGCGGAGTTGTTCGAACCCGCGCTGAGGGCCGGGTAGTCCATCAGGAAGGGCCTTTCCCGCTCACGGGCCGTACCCTCGGCCGCAGGGCCTCGGGGTTAAGCGACCGGGGCGAATCAAGAGCCTGCAGCAACGCATCGGTGAAAGCCAGATCCACCGCATGGTTGCCCAGCCGTTCGGCCTGCAGGAAGAACTGCTGCTCCTGCGGCGTGATGGCGAACGGAGCCAGGCTGCGCGCCGTCTACAAAGGGCTTTCGTCCACCACGCGCACCCCATCATTAGGTGCGTTGTTTTGTAAACTGTAGATGGCTCGAAAGCAGGGCAACCTCAGCCCTGAACACTTAATCCGACTTGAAGCAATGGGTATTGTGTGGACGAAAGGGTAGCGCAATCGTCGAGCCCAGCCCCCCTTCGATGGGGTTCTTTCATGTCTCTCTTTAGATCTTTTCTGGCTGCTTGGTTGAGTTGTCCGATTGTGCAGTGCAGAGATCTACGGCATAGACGCGGTAATCCACTTCATGAGATCTGAGGTCAACTTGAGCAACTCAGGGAAGATGAGCAACGAAGCATGGACGGTCTCGGTTGATATTGGGGCGACACTGCTCGGATGACCCGAATCATTCCGACCGGCCCTGATTTGTTGTAGAAACGGGGGCCAATTGTAGTGGAATGCCTCACGCAATTTCACAGGCATAGATTCGTCATGCAATGACAGTTCAGCGGCTACCGAATCGAGAACCATCTTTGCTCGCCAGTCCAGGAGTCCTTTTGCGGGCTTGCGTCCATGAACAGCAAGTCGAGCGATAACCACATCGCGAAGTTCCAGAATCAATGCCTCGCTCGCACAGCCAACCATTACCGCTGCCGCCTTGTAGCAAGTACGGTTGTAGGTCTCGACTGCCTCTGAAATATAGGATTCAGCAACGGCGGAGAGTGAGCCAGCGGCCCTCAACGTGGCAAGGTAGCCATCGGGGTTGGCGGGATCCCGGCTCAAGTTTGAAAGGGTTCGCCTACCGCGGTCGGTCAAGTGGTAGCGCGGTGGGTTTGGGTCTTGCAAACTGTAGCCAGTCCCGATGATCCCCAAGCGAAATAGGTCATCCCAGATTGCGAGTACTTCACGTCCCTGGGCATCTCTATCTAAGTGAATCCGTTCGGCCATGTTATCTAGCACTGTTTCTTTATGAAGGAAGTTAGGCCTGTCGGAGAATTCATTCAGAACTTGGAGCAATGTTTCCCAAATTGATCTGCTCGAAGTACTCATTGCCTTCTCCTTGATCGCTGATGAAAATTATCTCCACTACAGCAACATTTGAAATTGTTCTTGATCAAAAGGCTAATTTCGCGAATGACCGGGAACGACATTAGACTCGATCCATCATCGGAGCATCACAAAAAATGAAAATTAGCCACAAAGGGGCACAAAGGTCACAAAGAACTTCTTTGCGTACTTTGTGCCCCTTTGTGGCCAAATTTTAATTACAGAATTTCTGATGTAGCAATCACACGAAGCACGAACCAACCTGCTGGCTTAAATCAGGCAGCTTCACCATCAGCATGGCCATTTGGGTGGTTCGTATTTTAAATTTCCCGTATTTTTGTTTTCATCCCCGTCCATCCCCGGCTGGAAAAGCTTTTTCGCCGGGGATTCACGGGGACAAAGATATTGGGTTGTCCGTGTGATCACCTGCCTTCACGAACCCCATTCTCTGATCACCCTGATTGTCCAAACTCATAGGAAAGGGCCGCTGTCGCGGCCCTTTCCTTGTCTCACTTCAAGCTTCTTCCCCGGCTATCCGAGCTCACCGCTTCGGATACGCCGGCACCGGCGGGAAGGCCGGCGTGGGGTTCTCCTTCAACTGCTTCAGCAGGGTCTCGATGCCCACTTCGAGCTGGCGGTCGTGGCCTTGCAGGGCGCTGGCGGGATCGTTCTCCACGGTGATGTCCGGGTCGGCGCCGTGGTTCTCCACCCACCACTTTCCTTCGCGGCCGTAGAAGGCGTTGTTGCTCTGGTGCACGGTGCCGCCGTCCAGGGTGCGCTGGGCGTTGATGATGCCCACCAGGCCGCCCCAGCTCGGCACACCCACGATGGTGCCGAGGTTGCGCGCCTTCACGTGCATGAGGAAAGCCTCGCCGTCGCTGCCGTTCTGCTCGTTGCTCAGGAACACATAGCGGCCGTCGGAGGCCGTGTTCGGGTAGCGGAACGGCCCCATGCCGCGCAGCACGTTGAAGCCCACCTGCTTGCGCTCCAGCTTGTCGATCATGAAGTACTCGGTCCAGCCGCCGCCGTTGCCGCGCACATCGATGACGATGCCCTTCTTGTAGCGGAAGGCGTGCCAGTACTTGTCGAACTGGCCGATGTTCTGGTCGCCCATGGCCGTCAGGTGCATGTAGCCGAACTGGCCGTTGGAAGCCTTGTCCACGGCGGCGATGTTGTTCGCGATCCAGCGCTCGTAGCGCAGGTTCCAGTCGTTGGAGGCAGGCTCCACATCGATGGTGCGGGCGCCTTCCAGGGTGGGTTTGCCATTCACGGTGAGCCGCACCTTCTGGCCCTTGACGACCTGGAGGCGGGCCTGGATGGCCTCGGGGGCCCGCAGCGGTTTCCCGTCGATGGCCAGCAGGTATTCGCCCTCCTTCACCTTGGGCGCGGGATCCGCGAGCGGGGCCTTGAGATCCCGGGCATAGGGCGTGGGGCCATAGACTTTCGCGAAGCGGTAGACGCCGTTCTCGGCGCTGAAGTCGGCGCCCAGAAGGCCCGGGAACACCGGGTTCGGCAGGGGCCGCGCGGGACCGAAATCGCCCCCGCTCACGTAGGTGTGGCTCACGTTCAGTTCGCCCACCATCTGGCTCAGCAGCCAGTTCAGTTCCTGGCGGGAGTTCAGGTCCGGCAGCCAGGCGCGGAATTTGGCGCCGATGGCGTTCCAGTCATTGCCGTTCATGTTGACGTCGTAGAAGAAGTCCCGGTACCAGCGCCAGGCATCCTCGAAGATCTGCTTCCACTCCTCGCGGGGCGCGGCGGTCATGGTCATGCGCTCCAGGTCCAGTTTCTCCGGCAGAGCCTTCGAGGCGAACAAGGCGGAAGCTTCGCCCGTATGGAAGGCTCCGCCCTTGCGCAGGATCACCCGCTTGCCCTCGGCATCGAAGGTCCAATCGCTGAGGGTGTCGTTGAGCACCGCCTCCTTATCCTTCTTGGCGGCGGGATCGTAGAGGTGCAGCTTCCACTTGTCGGCGCCGCCGGGCACGTAGAGTTCTTCCACCACATCATCGTTCCAGCCTTCGACTTCGTCCCAGCCCACCAGGCCCTTCCCGGCCTTCAAATGGAAGAAGTTGCCCGCCTTCACGGGGAGCGGCGCGATGCGGTCCGAGAGGCCCGCCGCATCGATGCGGAAGACGCCTTTATCCTCAACGGTCTTCAGCTTCACGGCCATGACCTGGGTCGGCGCCGACTGGATGTGGTTGTCCTGGCTGGGATCGAGCTTCGTGTGGAAATTGCTGTAGCTAAGGAAGTACAGCGTGCTGCCATCCAGATCGAAGCGCGGGTTCACGCAATCGTAGAAATCGTCGGTCAGCGCCACTTTCTGCTTGGTGGCGAGGTTGTGGAGATAGATGCGGCTGTTGCGGTTGGGTTCCACGAAGCTGTAGGCGATCCACTGGGAATCCGGCGCCCAGGCGTAGTCGCTGACTTCCCAGGTGAACTCATCGTTCTTCAGTTCGTGGGACTCATCCACCTTAGTGAGCTTTTTTGTAGCCATATCCATCACGTAGATGGCAAAACTCTTATCGCCGAACAGGATCTTGGTGCCGTCGGGGCTCCATTCCAGGTGGTAGAGCGCGGTCTTCAAGCCCGTGGGAACCCGCTCGGGCGCGCCGTCCACGGCCTGCACATAAAGATCGTAGTCGCCGCTGGCATCGCTGAAGTAGGCCACGCGCTTGCCGTCCGGCGAGAGGCGCGGCATACGCTCGCGCACGCCGGGTGTCTTCGTCAAGTTTGTGGCGGGTTTCGTGGCGTCCGTGGGCACCAGGAAGACCTCGCCCCGGGCCTCGAACACGGCGGTGCTCCCCGCCAGGCTCATGGATTGGATCCAGTCCTTGGGATTCAAGGGACGAGGCGCGGCCTTCCAGCCGTCGGTGGTGGTGGACACTTCCACGCGGCGCACAACTTTGGTGGCGAGATCCAGCGACTGCAGGTAGCCGCCCTGCACGAAGACCACCGTGCGGCCATCGGTGCTGGGCTGCTGCACATCGAACGCCTTCAGGTCCGTGAGCGGTTCCACGGCCTTGGTGGCGGGGTCCACGGCGTAGAGGTTCGTGATGCCGTTGCTGCCGCGGTCGGAAACGAAGAGCACCTTCCCGTTGGCCCACATGGGCGCGCCGTTGCGGCCCACGTAATCGGTGAGTTTTTCGAATCGCCTGGCCTTCAGATCCGCCACCCACAGATCCTGGTGGCGGCCGCCCTTGTAGCGCTTCCAGTAGTACTCCACCACGCCCTTGGTGCTGTAGGCGAGGCGCTGGCCGTCCGGCGAAAGGGTGCCCTGCACGCCCCGCGGCACAGGCAGCGCCTCGGGCTCATGGCCGTCGAGATCCACGGTGAAGAGCCGCTCCACCGGCCGGAAATCGTAGTTGGAAATGGTCTTGAAGAGAACCTGCTGGCTGTCCGGCGTCCAGCCCTGCACCGTGGCGCCGCCCGCCCAGGTGAGGCGCTTCGGCGCGCCGCCTTCCGCGCTCATCACGTAGGCCTGGGTGCCGCCGTCGTACTGGGCGCTGAAGGCGATCCACTTGCCGTCGGGGCTGAAGCGGGCCGCGGTCTCCAGGCCCGGATGGGTGGTGAGCCGCCGCGCGGGACCGCCCTTCAGCGAGCCCAGCCAGAGATCATCTTCCCAGGTGAACACCACGCGGTCGCCGTTCACATCCGGCGAACCCACGAAGCGCGGGGCGCGGTCCTGGGCCACCAGGGCGCAGGCGGAAAGCAGCAGGGCGGAAACACGGCAGCTCAGCATCAAAGACTCCGGAATCGGTTGAACCAAGATACCTCGTTTGACGATGAATCAAAACAGCCTGAGTATCGGACCGGAAAGCCCACGCTTCTTCAGGCCTGAGGCTTCCAACTCCTCGGCCTTCAGGCCCCGTCGTCCGTATGCCACAACCAAAATCGATGAAATAACCCGTCAATTAAACGGGATTCTGGTTGGTGCTCTATGGAACTTCGGTTGAAGGGTGCTTGAATCGGCATGTAAGGTTTTTCAGGTCCGACGAGGTACTTCAGAGTCGTCCTTTTCGTAATCGGCCTCATGCAAGATCCATCAGAAAACGTGGGTGCTCCCCTACTATCTGGTGGATTTGATAGTGCAAATATTCCCGCAAATATATGTCGTTGCTAAGCCTACGGGTTGTTCTGGGCCGACCAGTGACTGTCCATCGCCTGTTTGCACCAACTTACGATTTCAAAGACCCGCGCGACTGCGGAGGTTCCGCCGATGCGACCTTCTCGTACAGAAGGAGTTAAATGTCTTGAGACTCTTCAGTAAAAAAGTCTGTCCTCACAGCACCTCGCGACTCCGACTGCCCCAACACAACGGTCGGGCCACCCTCGAGCAGGGTGTATTTCAAGACGCCAATTTCTAGGCGAATTTTACGAACACCGTGCCTTGCCTTTAGTTCCTTCACTTTGGCGAGAAATTCTTTCCTGTCACCAAACGCGGTCCTATCAATTTGCAGTAGGAGGGACCTCCCAGCCCTGGCTCGATGAGCAAAGGTTGGACTATGGGGATTCACCTTCAAATATTTTTCGAGATCCCCAATAAATTCGTTCGCAATCTGCCTATCTATCTCACTGGGCTCGTTGGCCAAACCACACCCAAGCGAGTAGGCGATCACTACAGTAGGAATCAGCAAGAGAAGTCTCCTCATCACCATGGCCGCCCTAACCAGTCATGCCATAAAACACCAGGCGTCATCCTTGGAGCGTTGTAAGGGATCTCTCTGATAGCACCACTAGAGGTTCTAGTCCCTAGGGGGATGCCAGCACCTTTTAGCATTGCTAAAGCCCAACCCGCACAGTTCACTGCTCCCATATTCTGAACGTTGTACTTACCCTTCAGGTTCGCATCGATCATTTTGTTCAATGCGGCGTACTGGCCCTTAGTGATCGTAAACGGGGGGAGCGCATAATTGAAGTCGCTTCGTTTATCGTTCTTCACCACCCCCGGAATGATGGGATTTGTAGGGCTGACCCACTGGAGCCCAAGCATTATCTTCTGGCCTACGCTGTCCGGAGTAATCGGTGAATTGGCGAGGTCAGGGTGGTAGCCGACGATTCGGTCTGGTGTCTCAATTCCGAGGTGCCCGCTTACCGACTTCGTATCAAACAATAAAGAAATGGTGACGGTTTCAGGTTCTTCTTGGAGAACCAACGCATCTTTCTTTGCTGCCCCTGTCTCGGTGTTTGTTGGCTCCACAATCACTGGCAGGTCTGAATTATTTTGCTTCCACATAACTTTTCCGCTCGTTTCCCCCTTTCCTATTTTTATAATCCAGTCAGATTCATAACGAATAAATATCCCATTGGCCATCCATCTCTGAATCGTGGCGTGATCCCAAGCGTCAAGGGAATCCGCTTTCCATTGATTAGAGTTCCAGAAATCAAACTCCATTTTCCACGGGCTCCGCATATCCGCCTCTCGCCCGATCTCCCGCATGCCGTCGGGATCGGTTCGGGTGACCGGATTGTTGGTGCAGTAGCTATACAGGTTCCAGCTATCGGGGTCCATCGCGACCTGGTCGTAGGCGGGATCCACCTGGGCGAAGCGGCCGTAGGTGGGCAGGTACATGCGCGCCTGCATGTAGATGGGGAATTGCGCGCCGTCCTCATGGTTGGTGAAGCGGCGGAGGCTCTTCTCGCCCGTTCCCAGGAACCGCTCGCCGAAGGGCAGGCTTTTCTGCCGGCCGACCACCACGCCGTCGGTATCCGTCAGCATGCTGGGCGTGCCGAGGTGGTCGCCCTGCTGGAAGAGCCATCGGCCTCCCCGGTCCTCCATCACAAGCTGCCCGAACGCATAGACGCAATCCGATTTCCAGATGAGAACCGGCCCTGAGTATCGGACCGGAAAGCCCACGCCAGGACGGCCAGGTGCAGAGATTGCTGCGAGAATCAGGCAGGTAGCTCCCTCGTCTGGGCATCGGGGCACCTACCACCGGCAATCCTCTGCTTTCTTCGATTCTCCCCACCGATTTTCCAGCTCTGCGAGGTCCAGGTTTGAAATCATCGAATGAAAAACCCAATAATCGAAAAAAATGGATAGCTATTGGATCCATCATTTCTGTAATTTTTTTCATTGTTATTGTCTTACCCGTCGGATATGTGTTTTTTACTCTTTATTGCTGGTTTGGAAGGGGACAGGATCCGGACAAGGTCATAAAAGAATGGAGGCAGACCCGCCTTTGGAATCAGCAGGAGGCGGAAGGCAGATCCATCATGAACTACATTCGATTGACTTGCCCTGGAGAATTGCCGGGTTGGTCCGCGTTGCCTTATCGGAATGATTTATCAGGTGAATATTATTATTTATTAGATTCAATACGTCTGCAATATGATTACCGGCGACCGGATGGGTCGGATAATTTGGATCTCACCCTGATTGTGAATCCGGGTCTGAACAAATTGAACTGGTACGAAGCGAATCCGTATATTCCGGATACCGCACGAATAATCAAATGCCCCAAGGGAGTCCAGGGTTGGATCCACGAGGCCTATCCATGGAATATCTTCCTTCCACCCTATGACAAGAAGCCGAACAATCCCAAGGCCTGCATGTTGCAGGTTTACATCGGGGATTGGAAGATCGGGCCACTCAGCGCGGAAGATCACAAGAATTTGATAGCGGATCAAAAACGATCCATCGCAAAATTTTCACGGGAAGAATCGGTCACACCGGAATGGATGGGTGCCGATGGAAGGATCGATCCGATGCGGATTCCGGATGATGCCGTCGATCCACGCTTCACGGTGCCGGCCTCAAAAATCCTGAGCCCCGCTTCCATCCCGAATAAAAACAGCAGCTCCGTGAACCCCCGGTGCATTGCCATTCAGATCGTGGGCCGCGACGAGGCGGCTGTCATGGGCATGTTGAACAAAGTGAATATTGAAGGTCTTTCAGGGTTAATTGATAAAAAGTGATATCTATTTTTACTTGATGCTTTGTTCATGCCTTCTCACTGGATGGTGTCCTTGCCTGAACGGCGCAGGGCCACCAGCGTGAGGTCGTCGCCCCGGGACGCGCCCCCCAGGAATTGTTCGAAATCGGCCCGGCAGGCCGCGAGGAGATCGGGGAGTGGAAGCATGGCGGACCGCCGGAGGACAGCGGCGGCGCGGCCGATGCCGAATTCCTGATCCTCCGCCTCGCCTTCGGTCCACCCATCGGTGTAGAGCAGCAGGGTCTGGCCGGGATCGAGAGTGAAGGTCCGCTCCAGGTACGTGGACGTGCCGAATAGGCCCAATGGCAAGCCTCCACCTTCCACGGGCCTCACGCCCCGGGCATCGGCGAGCAGCGGCCGGGGATGCCCGGCGTTCACCATCGCCACCTGCCCGCACTCCTCGAGGCGGAGGGCTAGCAGCGTGGCATAGCTGGTGGCGGAGGTCGCGTCTGCGAAAAGCTGGTTCGCCCGCGCCACAAGATCGGGAAGCGTGTGGCCGCCAGGGGCCAGGGCGCGGAACAGGGCGTGCAGATGGGCCTGGAGGAAGGAAGCCGCGACCCCCTTGCCGGCCACGTCCCCCAGGATGAGATGCGAGGGGCCGCCCGGTTGCTCCGGGAGGATCAGGTCCACGTGGTCGCCGGACACCAGCCCCTTGGGCTCCCAGAGGTAGGCTGCCTCCCAGCCGTCCCGCGCGATCCGGGTGGGGGGCAGCAGGGTCCGCTGCACCTTCGCGGCGGATTGAAGATCCCGTTCCAGGGCATGCCTTTCCATTTCGGAGAGGCACTCCAAGCAGACCTTCAGCAACGGATCCCGCTCCATCGAATCGATGGAGATGGAATCGTGGCAAACGGCGCACAGGCCCCAGTCGCCGACTTCGATGGCCCCGATGGCCGAATCCACTTGACGCATGAGATCCAGCAGGCGGGTTTCCTGGCGCTGGGTGGCCAGCTCAGCCAGGTAGCCCCGCCGGGCTGCGAGTTTCTCCAGCGCCCTCGCGGCGGCCGGACTCATGGCGCGCTCCCGGACCGGACCTCGGCAAAGCGGCGCAGGAGCTGGATCTGCGCCGCATGATAGGCGCTGTGCTGCAAGGTTCCGAGGATCAGGCTCCGGGCATCGGATTCGGAACCAGTCGGAACGCTGCCCAACGCCTCCTCGGAAAGACCGAGGATGGCCTCCCGAAGGGATCGATGGGCGGATTCGAGGGCCGCCAGCGCAGCCACCCAGTCCGCTTGAGCATCCTCGTGAAGGCGCCCCCAGCTCTGGTCCGGGTGATTCGAATCCGGCCTTCCTCCCTCGAGCCGCCCGGCGGTGTCCGCGAACCAGAATGCAAGGTGTTCGACGGTTTCCAGGATGGTGTTGAGGCCCGGGGCGAAACGCCAGGTGGCCTGGCTTGCGTCAACTCCCCCGAGGATTTCGAGGAGGGAGGCGCCATGCCAGGCCCCCCCACGGAAGGACCGCTCGAGCTGGTCGGCCAGGATGCTTCGTTCGGACGGGAGGGCGATGGACATATTAACCCCTTAGCAACAACTAGAAGGTTAGGATAGGAATCATTCCTAACCTGTCAAGAGACAAAAAGAAGTTATATTGTTCCCATGGAACCGGTCCCCCCCGCCCCCTCGCCCTTCGAGTTTTCCGGGGGCGACCTTGCGCTGGACTTCGTCAATACCTGGGCCGACCGGGCCCGCCCCGAAACGGATCAGCTCGGGTCCTACCCGCGCCTGGTGGAATTCGCGCGCGAGGCGAAATTGATGGATGGAGGCCAGGCCCTCGCCCGGGAGGCAGCGGCCCAGCAGGACGCCCGCTCAGCCTCTGAGGCGCTCAAGGCGGCCCGCCGGTTCCGGGAATCCCTCTATGGCCTGTTTTCGTCCCAGGCCGGCGGCACGGTGGTGGATCCCGAGGATCTGGCGCGGGTCAACCGTTCCATCCGGTCCGCCTTTCCCAACCTCGAGATCAGGAACCTGGGGGAGGATCTGGCCTGGGCCATGGACAGCGGCGGCCCCGTGCGGCTGGATTCCGTGCTCTGGCCCATCGTCCGGGCCGCGGCCCGGCTCCTGACGTCCTCCGAAATCGGCTTGGTCCGGGAGTGTGAAGCGGGCGATTGCACCTGGTTGTTCCTGGACCGCAGCCGCACCGGGAAGCGCCGATGGTGTTCCATGGCGAGCTGCGGCAACCGGGCGAAGGCCCGCCGCCATTACCTCCGCCAACGGAAGGTGTGAACGGCTCCTCGGGAGAGTCTGTTATACAAAATTGCATTCAAAAAGAAAGAATTCACCGCCAAGACGCCAAGAGCGCCAAGAGCGCCAAGAAAGCGAAACTCCACCACCCTTGATTTGAGCTCGAAATCGCTTCGCGGGGGCGCATAGCGCCTGCGGGCTCACAGCCCGCAAATTCAGACGGCCCGGCGCGGATCACCTGGTGCGTGAGGCCGTCGCCGGGCCGTCTGAATTCTAGCCGCGAAGCTGGCACATCACGAGTGCCCTTGGCGGTCTTGGCGTCTTGGCGGTGAGTCCTTTCTACACTACAGAACGCAACTGGGTATTAGGATCCCTGATCGCGATACCGGGCGCCGCCCATCCAACAATGCTTGACCGCCCGGCATCCAGGGCGTATCCCTGGGGCCAGCGCTGCCTCCCATGATCGGACAAACCCTTTCGCACTACCGGATCCTCGCGAAACTCGGCGAAGGCGGCATGGGCGTGGTCTACCAAGCCGAGGACCTCAAGCTGGGGCGGCAGGTGGCGCTCAAGCTGCTGCCAGCCGAGGCCACGGCCAACGAGGAAGCCCGGAAACGCTTCATCCAGGAGGCCAGGCATGCGTCGGGGCTGGATCACCCCAATATCTGCGCCATCCATGCCATCGAGGAGACGCCGGAGGGAGGCCTCTTCATCGTGATGGCTCTGTGCGAGGGCAAGAGCCTCCGGGAATGCCTGCACCAGGGACCGCTTCCCTGGGAAAGGGCCGTGCGGATCGAGTTGCAGATACTCGCAGCCCTGGGCCACGCCCACAGCCGGGGCCTTGTGCACCGCGACATGAAGCCGGCGAACGTCATGGTGGGCGACGGGGATGACATCAAGGTCGTCGACTTCGGCCTGGCCAAGGCCGTGGGCGCGGAAGGCCTGACCCGCACCGGCATCGTGATGGGCACCGCCCAGTACCTGAGCCCCGAGCAGGTGGTCGGAAAGCCCGTGGATCCCAGGAGCGATCTCTGGGCCGCGGGCATGGTGTTCTACCAGATGCTCACCAACCGCCCGGCCTTCACCGGAGATGGCATCGAGGCCACGCTGGCGGCCATCCTCCACGCGGAACCCGACCCGCCTTCTTCCGTGGTGCCGGGCCTGCCCCCATCCCTGGACACGATCCTGGCCAAGGCCCTGCAAAAGGACCCGCAGCATCGCTATGCCAAGGCGGAGAGCTTCCGCCAGGATCTTCTGGCCCTGGAAAGCGACGCCACCGCCACGCTTCCAGCCAGTCCCTGGCGGTCGCGGGATCGGACCGCATCCAACCCTCGCCCCAGGGTGGCCCGGAGATGGATATGGGGCGGAGCGGCGGGGGCCGCGACGCTGCTGCTCGCGGGGGCCGGATTTCAACTGGTCCAGCGCTGGCGCAAACCCGTGGCGCTCCAGGAAAACAAAGTGGCGGTCGCCCTGTTCGCGAACCGCACGGGGGATCCGGCCCAGGATCTGCTCGGGCGCCTGGCGGCGGAACGCATTTCGGAGGCCATCGCCCAGACCGGCACCGCGGAAACCGCGCCCCTCATCGCCTCCTTGCCCCAGTCGAATCCGGAAGAACCGGCCGATCCCAGGGCGCTCAAAGCCTTGGCGGAGCGGACCGGCGCGGGGCTGGTCGTCAGCGGCGCCTTCCAGGCCAACGGCGGCGAATTGCAGGTCCAGGCTCAGCTCTTCGACGCGAAGCTCATGAAGGTGGTCGCCCTCGTCAAACCCGAACGGGGCCCGCGGAGCCAGCCCGACGAGGTCTTCGGCGCGGTTGCGCAGCGCATGGCCAGCGGGGTCGCGGGCAGGATCCTGGATCCCTACCTGGATCCGGAGCGCATCGCGATCCCTCCGAAATTCCCGGCCTACCGGGAGTGGCTCGTGGGCTGGGAGCTGTACTGGAATTCCAGGCCCGGGGCCGAAGAGCGGTTCGAGAAGGCCATCCAGCTTGACCCAGACCTAATGGTGGGCCGCCTTCCCATCGCCTTCATCCGGTCCGAGCAGGGGGATTTCGACGGCGTGCGGGCCCAATTCGCGCTGCTGGACCAATCCCTGGGCCGGATGGGCACCCTGGACCGTTGTATGGTGGAGAACGTCCGCGCCCTGATGGAGGGGCACAGCGAGGCCGCGCTCGGCCCCATCCGGGAAGCGAGCCGGCTGGCCCCCGGGAGCCCGCTGGTGAACCACCAGCATGCCTACACCGCCTTCTTCACGAACCATTGCACCGAAGCGGTGGCCGCGGCCACCCGTCCCATCCGGTGGGAGAAGCTGGTGAACGCCCGGGTCCCCATCGGTTCCGACATGGGCGCCATCCTGGCCTGGGCCCACCACCTGCTCGGGCAGTACGGCCAGGAATTGGAGTCCAGCGGCAAATACCTGGCGGTCTATCCCGAAAACACCAAGCTGAAGGCCCACCGCGCCTGGGCCGCCGCGGGCCTGGGCCGCGCAGGGGAAGCGGAGGCCTTGGGGCGGGAGCTGATCACCCTTGATCCGGAATCCGCCCTGAGGGTGGCCCAGGATCTCCGGATCCATGGGCACCGGGATGCTTCCGCGCGCCTCGCCCAGGAGACCCTCCACTCCATCCAGCGCAAACTCGACGCCGGAACCGACTCCGGAACCAAGGCCGAACCCCTGCATGCCTTCCGCATGGAAAGCCTCTACTTCGCGGACCGGCTGCCGGAATGCCTGGCGGCCGCGCAGGCGATCCTGCGCAGGCATCCATCATCCCTCCCGGCCCTTGGCCGCCTCGGCATCGTCCAAGCGGATCTGGGGCGGGCCGCAGAAGCCCGGGGCGTCATGGCGCAGCTCGCCCGGCTGCCCCGCAAGGATCAGTTCGGCCTCGTCTCCCTCCTCCGGGCCCGCATCGCGTGCCGGCTCGGAGAGAAGGAGCAGGCGCTCACGCTGCTGCGGGAGGCCACCGCCGAGGGCCAATCCCTGGGCAACGTGCGCCATCTGGATGTGGCTTTCGAGGGATTGAAGGGATACGGTCCTTTCGAGGAATTCATGCGGCCGAAGGAGTAAGGAAGCTGTCGAAGCGCTCATTCCAAAGCGCGCAGTCTCGTTCCGGGAACCACTTCCAATCCGAATCGGTTTTTGAGCACCTCGAACAGCTCGGCGTCCTCCAGTTCGCGGATTTCGGGCACGGATCCCCGGTTGGTCACCAAGGTACGGTTCCGCAAGACATATCGAGCCTCGGGTGTCGGCAGCTGGGCCGTCAACGTTGTCACGAACCGGGACTGCGGATGGGTGCTGGTGTACCAATTGGCCACTTCGAAATCGATGGGCTCGCGAGCTTCGGGCACGAAGGCGTAAAGATCAAACCAACCCTCCGGTTGCAGGCATTGCAACACCTGGAGGTTTCCTTCGGGGACAACCCGGTAGGTGGCCAGGAACTGGGCATGCTCAGCACCATCCATCGGCACGGGATGCAGCAGGCCCTCTCCCCCGAAGCCCACATCGCATAGGAATTCAGTGCTCCCGACGCCGACCAGCAGCAGCATGTGCGTGCGGGCCGTGTCCACGACGTTGCCAAAACGGACCCTGGCTTCGCAAGGCCTCGGGTTGAAGCCGACAGCCTTCAACGCGGCCTGGAAAAGGGTGTTCTGTTCAAAGCAGTAACCGCCGCGTCTGCGGTGCACCATCTTGTCTTGCAGCGAGGCCAGATCCAGATGGATGGGCAGTCCCATCTGGATGTCCAGATTCTCGAAGGGGATGGAAACGGCATGGGCCAAGTGGAGGCCATGCAAGGACTCGGCGGTCGCATCCAGCCTGCCGCGGTAACCGATCCGTGCGAGATACGCTTCAAGATTGAACACAGCTTCCATGACAATCCTTCCGGAAGGCCGGTGCCCTCCTTATCAACCCCCGCACCTGAAAGCTTTGCAACAGCACGGGACCGAGGGTACCGCCATCCATGATCAAGCGGGCGAGCCTTTCCGCATCGAATCGGCCAGGACCGTGGCAGTCGCATCAATCGGATGGCGACCGGAGTATCAGCATCAGCGCGGCCAAAATTTTGCCGTTGCAAAGCTGTTTTTACTTCGTTGCCTGGAGGGTTGGTAGCTGTTTCATGACCAAAGAAAGGGCCGCTTTCGCGGCCCTTTCTTTGGGTCGGCGGAATCTATTTCCCGGCCAATTCGTCCGCCAGCGCGCCGGCGCCGTAGACCTTCTTGAGGGATTCCATGATGGCCCTGGCGTCGACGCTCACGCCGCGGTTCACCTTTTCATCGTAGAAGTAGCGGCCGGGCAGGCTCTCGATGTTGCCATCGAAGATCAGGCCCACGAGCTCGCCCTTCTTGTCCACCACCGGCGAACCGGAATTGCCGCCGATGATGTCCACGGTATGGATGAAGTCCAACGGCGTGGCCATGTCCACGTCCTTCTGGTGCTCCACCCACTTGGAAGGCAGAGCCCAGGCTCCGCGCTCGGCCGTCGCGCCCCATCCCCAGGCGCGGTCGTAGAGGCCGGCCATGGTGGTGAACGGCTGCACCAGGGTGCCGTTGGCTCCATAGCTGCGCACGTCGCCATAGGTGAGGCGCAGCGTGAAGGTGGCGTCGGGATAGGTTTCCTTGCCATACACGGCGAAACGGGCCCGGGCGATGCGGCCGCCCTGCTCCTCGATCACTGCGCCCACTTTTTCTTCCTGGTTCTTGCGGGTGGCGCGGCCCAGGGGATCGAGTTTCTTGGCCAGCAGGATCATGGAATCAGTGCTGGCGTCGATGGCCTTCTGGCCGCCTTCCATCAATGCCTTGCGGGCATCCGGATCGCTCAGCTTGGAGCCTTCCACCGCGGCCTTGGCCACCTCAGCGGGGCTCTTGCCGCCCAGCATCGCCTTCACGAAGGGGTGGTTGGCGCCGAGCTGCTCCTGCGCTTCCTTCAAGCCATCGGTGAACTGGGCGATCTCCAGCTCTTTGTAGAAGGGCCGCTTGATGCCCATCTGCATCTTCATGGAAGGCAGGCGGGCATCTTTGAATTCCGGCAGCCGTTTTTCATCCGGCAAGGCCGCTTCCGCGGGCATGCGCACCAGCGTGAGCGCGGCGCCCAGGAGCGAGGATCCCCTCGTGTTCACGAAGGACAAATCCTTGAACATGGCCTTCTGGACGGCTTCGGCGGCCTCGATCTTGGCCCAGGCCCCTTTGGCATAGGCGAGCTTCGGATCCGCGTCGACCTTGGCCCGCAGTTCCTTCTCGGCCTTCTCGATCCTGGCCATGGCCTCCTTGTCCTTGAGCCCCGACCAGTAGCCCGTGATGGCCTTCTGGCCATTCTGGAGACCGAAGATCTGGGTGTTCACCTGCCGGGCGTTCTCGGGGCCCCGCGTCGCGTACTCCTCGAGCACCTTGATGCGCCGCGCGAGTCCTTTGAGCTGGGTGGGAGAAGAGACGTCCCGCGCGAAGGCCATCTGGGCGTAGGTCTGCAGCCGGGCCGTGGAACCGGGATGGCCCGCCACAAAGGTCAGGTCGCCGGTCTTCAATCCGCCGTTGGTCCAGTTCAGGTGCGCGGGCGGCGTGTAGGGTTTCCCCTTTTCATAGACCCGGAAGATGGAGAAATCGATGTCGTGGCGGGGATAGGTGAAATTGTCGGGATCGCCGCCGAAGAAGGCGATCTGCTCCTCGGGGGCGAAGACCAGGCGCACGTCGTCGTGCTTTTTGTAGCTGTAGATCCAGTATTCCCCGCCCTGGTAGAGGTCCACCTGCTCGCAATGGAAGCCGGTCTTCTTCTGCATCTCGTCCACGATGCGGCCGAGTTCCACCTGGCGGGTCTTGAGGGCTTCCTTGTCCGTGGCGCCCTTCTTCACGGCGCCGTTCACGCGCTCCGTGACGTTCAGCATGTCCGTGAGCGTGTAGAGGATCAGGCCCGGCACCTTGATCTCTTGCTCCCGGGCGGGCGCGTAGAACCCGTTCTTCACGTAGTCGTGGTCCTTGTCCGACACCTGCTGGATGGAACCGCGGCCCACGTGGTGGTTGGTGAGCACCAGGCCGTCCTTGCTCACGAAGGAGCCGGTGCCGCCGGGGAAGCGGACCACCGAGAGGCGGACATGGTCCAGCCATTTCTGGTCCGGGGTGAAGCCGTACTTGGCTTGCATCTTTTTCGCCGGAATGTTGTCAAAGGTCCACATGCCTTCGTCGGCGCGGAGCGCGCCGGCTGACAGGGCGAGGGCCAGGGCGCTGAGGCCCAGGAGACGAAAAGGGGAGTTGGTGGATTTCATGAAGGGCTCCTTTTGGGTGGTACATCAAAACGCGAGGCTGAGGGTTCAAGCTTAGCCCACTCCCTCTGATCATCCCAAGAAGACTGCAAATGGAAGCGTGACTCCCGTCACCTTAGGGCCTGGCCAGACTGGTGAAGTTGGATTTATTGAGTCTTTGTTGCAACGGAGTTCCTGATGTCTGCCGACTTTCCAAACCCACGCTTCAGCGCCGCCCTCCTTGGACTGTGCCTGGCTGCCCAGGAACCGCCGCAAATGAAAGCCGGGGTGATCCAGGACAATTCGTTTCTCATCGAGGAGGCCTACAACCAAGAGGACGGCGTCATCCAGCACATCAGCAGCTTCATCCGCTACCGGCAGAGCCGGGACTGGATCTATTCCTTCACCCAGGAATGGCCGGTGGGCGGCCTGAAGCACCAGCTCAGCTATACCCTGCCCTGGCAGCGCGTCCGGTCGGCGCCGGACAGTCGAGGCGGCGCCGGCGACATCGCCCTGAACTACCGCTACCAGATGCTGGGGGACGGAAACGCGAGGATCGCGTTTTCGCCGAGGTTTTCGCTGCTGCTGCCCACTGGGCGCGAGGACCAAGGCCGGGGTTCCGGCGCAGTGGGCTACCAGGTGAACCTGCCTCTCAGCGTGGTGCTGGGTCCCCGCGCGGTGGCGCACTTCAACCTGGGCGCGACCCACACGCCCAACGCCAAAGACAGGGAGGGGCACAAGGCCGATCTCACGGCCATCAATGCGGGCCAAAGCGTCATCTGGCAGGTTTCGCCGACTTTCAATCTGATGCTGGAAATCGCCTACATCCGCGGCGAATCGGTACGCGGCCCGGGCCTAAAGGTTCCTGCGAACAGCTTCTTCATCAGCCCCGGGCTGCGTTGGGCCCGCAACTTCCCCGGCGGGCTGCAGATCGTCCCCGGCATTGCCTTCCCAATCGGGACAGGCCCCAGCAGGGGGGACCGCGCGGTGCTCTTCTATGTGAGCTTCGAGCACCCCCTCAGGAGGGCCTCGAAGTAGGGCCTCAGAATCTGCACTTCAGATGGAGAGCCAGCGTACGGGGAGGGATGACGTGAGTCCCGCCGAAGGTGCTCAGGAAGTTGTAGAGCCCTTTCTCATCGAAGGCATTGAGCAGATCCAGGCTCACCTGCAGGGCGGCTTTTCCACCCAGCTTGAAGGTCCCGCCGAGGCTCAAGTCCCAGGTCGTGCGGGGCCTCACGCGCCACACGCCGTCCGCATCGTCGTAGCGCACGAAGGGAATGCCGAACTCCAGGTCCCGGTTGCCGGCGGCTTCGATGGGATCCTTCGCCACCAGGCCTGAATCGTAGCGGACGAGGGACTGCGCATACCAATCGTTCCGCTCGAAGCGGAGGCCGAGCTGCGCGGCGAGTTTCTGGTCGTGGTCGATCAGGAAGCGCACACCAGGCTCGTCCGGGGCATCCAGCAAGAGGCCGCCCACGGCGGGCGTCACGAAGAGCGCGCGCGTTTTGCCAAGGCTCAAGTAGGCGGAAAAGCCCTTTGCCGGGACCAGATCCAATCGCAGGTTCACGCCGTGGAAGATGCCACTGGCCGCGGCGATGGGGAATTGGATCCCCGTGTCGAAGAACTGTTCATTGTCCGCCGCATTTTCGGATCGCTTCTCCCAATATTCCAGGCTCACGCGGCCCACTTGGCCGATCTGCTGCTCCACGCCATAGGTGAAGCTGTTCTGCAGTTCCGGTTTCAATGGCACCGCGGGGGTTCCCGCCAAGGCGCCGAGGTCCCGCGCCTGCTGGCTCAGGGAAAGCGCGAGGTTCTCGTTCTCCGGCGTGATCATGAGCCGGTCGTAGGAGGCACGGAAGACCGTGCTGGTGGCCTCCACCCGGTACGAAAGGCCCAGGCGGGGCTGTAGCGCCGTCGAAGCGAAATTCCGCTGGGTGTAGCGGTCCAACCTGAGGCCTGCTGTGAGGAACCAGGGGCCGGTATGCCATTCGCTTTGCGCATAGGCCGACGAGAAGGCCGGGGTGACCTTGTCGTCGAAGGTGAAGATATTGCCTCCGCCCGCTGGCGTGAAGGGAAACAGCGGGTCGGCGGGGTCGGTCACCTGGTCCGGATCCCGGATGGCAAATCGGAAATTTTCATGGATGGGATAGGTGATGTGGCTGAGGCCGGCCTTCAGGGTGGTCTCGCCGATCTTTTGGGTGTAGGCCGCCTGGATGCCCAGATTGTCGAGGCTGCGGCGCTGGTGGATCCAGATGGGGAAGTCGGCGCCCCCGGCGCCGAAGCCCGGGGAGAGCTCAGCGGTGGGGCGCAGCTCAGAGGTCGCATGGCGAGAAAACAGGGTGGTTTCCAGGCTGCGGCTGTCGTCGATGAGATGGGCCCAGGTCAGGCTGAAATTCGCGTCGCGGGATGCGGCCCGCTGGTCCTGGCCGCGCAGCTGCTGGCTCGGCAGATTCACCACGTCGCGGTCCGAATGGCCGCCGCTGATGGAAAACCTGAGTGTGTCCTTGGCCGACAGCAGCCAATCGAAACGCGTGAAAAGCCGTTGCGCGGTGCCCTGGTTGTGCAGATTCTCGAAGCTCACCGGGTCGAGGAACCGCTCGGAGGCCGAAACCGAGCCGGCCACGAAATAGCCGAAAGCGTCCGTGCCACCCCTCAGGCTGAGGCTGGCCTCCCGCGCGGAAAACCTCGACAGGCCGAAGGCTGCGTCGCCCGCGAGGCCCGGCTGGCCAAGGCCGGTCTTGGTGGTCATGTTCACCACCGCGGCGGGCTTGCCGCCGAATTCCGCGGAGATGCCGCCGGTGACCACTTCCATGTTTTCGATATGAGACGCATCCAGGCCATTGGAGGATGAGGCCCCGACCTGGTCGCTGACCGGAACGCCATCGATGACATAGGTCACCTGGCCATGGCTTCCCTTGAAATGGAACCGGCCGTTCTCATCGGCGATGAAACCCGGCGTGGCCAGCAGGACGCTTTCCATGGCCCGGCTCTGGGAGGCGGCGGGGATCTTGTCGATCAGGCTTTGGTCCACATGGAGATGGGAAGCCGCGTGGTCCTCCACCAGGGAACTCTTATCCTCGACCACCACGGTCATCTGGCCTTCGAGCAGCACCAGATCCAGCTTTTGAGGCAGCTTCGTGTGGACTTCGAGGTTGCGGTGCTGCGGCGCCATGCCGGGAGCCCGGGTCTCCAGGTGGTACTCGTTGAAGGGGATGTTGTAGAAGGCGAAGCGGCCCTCCGCGTCGGTCTTCGCGGACTGCCGGTAGCCGCTGACCTTGTTCTCGATGAGGAGCGAAGCTCCCTTGATGGGCCGCCTCTTGTCATCCTTCACGGTCCCCGTGAGCCCCCCAGCGGAAACAGCCGCCGCGGCCGCAGAGGCCGGACTCGCGGCCGGAGCTGCGCCAAGCAACCATGGCAGCGCGAGGACCCAGCTAAGGCGCGACATCCGACTCAAGACCACTCCACCATAGGAAGAAACACTAAATGAAATTGAATTCTATCTATGTCTTTCCGTCAAGCGGCAACTTCATCCAGGGCGGCGCCAATCCGTGGTGGCCAAACCCTTCTACCCCTGCGGGGACTGCCGCCTGGCGAGCCAGCCAGAAAAACATCGATTATTTCCCTCATGGGCCCTAAACGCCTTCCCTGCCAAATCCGAAGCCCAAATGCCCGTTCGGGGAGGCCTTTGATATGAATCGGAAAAAATTGTTCTTCATCGGTGGTGGCGTGGCCCTCGTGGCCCTCGTCAGTATCGGAGCGCTCACGCGCCGCGAGAAGGGAAACCCGGTGCAGGTCTCCACCGTGGGCAAGGAAAACCTGCAATCCAAGGTCAGCGCCAATGGCAAGGTCCAGGCCGTCAAGAAGGTGGACATCTCAGCCAACGTGATGGGCCGCGTCACCAGGCTTGCGGTCAAGGAAGGCGACGCGGTGAAGGCCGGGCAATTCCTCCTGGAGATCGATCCCAGCCGCTCCCAGGCCAGCACCCAAGGCTTGCAGGCCGGAGTGGAAGCCGCCGAGAGCGACCTCGCTTCCAGCCAGGCGCGGTTCAGCCAGGCCAAATCCGACTTTGCGCGGGCCGACGCCAACCGCAAGGCCGGCATCATTTCCCAGGCGGAGTTCGAGCAGACCCGCACCGCCATGTCCACGGCCCAGTCCGCCGTGCAGTCATCCCAGCGCCGGGTGGACCAGGCGAAGGCGGGCGTGCGCGAAGCCAAGGTGGGCCTCAACTACGCCACCATCAACAGCCCCATGGATGGCGTGGTGACCGCCCGGCGCATCGAGGTGGGCGAGACCGCGGTCATGGGAGTCCAGAATAGCGCCGGCACCGTGCTCATCACCGTTTCCGACATGAGCAAGGTCGAAGCCGAGATGGAAGTGGACGAAGCCTCGATCCCCAATGTGAGAACCGGCCAGACCGCCTCGGTCCATATCGACGCCTATCCCGGGCAGACCTTCCAGGGCGAGGTGACCGAAGTGGGCGGCAGCCCCATGCTTTCGCTGAGCCAGAACGAGGCCATCAAATTCAAGGTGAAGGTCTGGATCAAGAATCCGCCCATCACCATCAAGCCGGGCCTCAGCGCCCAGGCGGACATCTACACCGGCTCGAAGGACAATGCGGTCGCGGTGCCTTTCCAGGCGCTGGTGATGCGCGACATCAAGCCGAAACCCGGCGAGAAGGCAGCGCCCGGGGCCGCCAAGGAAGAGGAGGGCGTGTTCCTGATGGAAGCCGGGAAGGCCAAGTTCGTTGCCGTGAAGACCGGCCTCATGGGCGACCTCAATGTGGAAGTCGTCTCCGGACTCAAGGGCGGTGAAACGCTCATCAAGGGTCCAAACCGCATCCTGCGCGATCTGAAAAACGGCGACGAAGTGCACATCGACAAGTCCAAGAAGCCGGAAGACGACAAGAAGAAGAAGGATTAGGGCTCCGCCGCATGAACCCCCGTGAACTGATCCGCGTGGCGCTCCGCGCCATCCGCGCCCACAAGCTGCGCAGCTTCCTCACGCTGCTGGGCATCATCATCGGCGTCAGCACCATCGTGGCCGTGGTGGGGATCATCACGGGGCTGAACACCTACGTGAAGGACAAGATCATCGTCCTTTCGCCGGATGTCTACATCGTGACGAAGTTCGGCATCATCCGCAGCCGGGAGGAATTCATCCAGGCCATCAAGCGCCCGCCCATCACCTGGCAGGAGTACGAGCGCATCAGCGGCGGGACCCTCCGCCACGCCGCCGAGGTGAGCGCGGCCTCGGGCAGCGCCATGGCCGTGAACCGCGGCGACAAGCGCCTGCCGGACATCCGCGTGATCGGGACGACGCCGAATTTCGGCCGCCTGTTCAACCTGGACTACGAGGCCGGCGGCTATTTCTCGGAAGCGGAGAACACCGCCGCCCAGTACGTGGCCGTCATCGGCGCCGACACCCGGGACGAGCTGTTTCCCGGCGTGGACCCCATCGGCCACACGATCCTGATCAAGGGCCTTCCCTTCCAGGTCATCGGGCACATGCCCCGGCAGGGCCGCAGCATCGGCTTCAACCAGGACCAGCGCATCTACATACCGATCCAGGTCTACCGGAAGAACTACATGAAACCCCGGGACAGCCTGGAGATGCACATCAAGGCCCAGGGCGGCGTCGCGGGCATCGACGAATCCATCGACGAGGTGCGGGCCACCTTCAGGGCCATGCGCCACACCAGCTACAACTCGCCGGATCCTTTCGGCATCCTGACCCAGGAAAACCTGCAGGAGCTCTGGAAAGCCATCAGCCGCGTGGCGTTCATCCTGCTGATGCTCGTGAGCAGCGTGTCGCTGGGCGTCGGCGGCATCGTGATCATGAACATCATGCTGGTGAGCGTGGTGGAGCGCACCCAGGAAATCGGCGTCCGGCTGGCGATGGGCGCCCGGAAGCGCGACATCCGCCGCCAGTTCCTGCTGGAAGCCGCGCTGCTTTCGGCCTTCGGCGGCGTCATCGGCGTGCTGCTCGGGGCCGCCGCGGCCATGCTCGTCAAGCTGGCCACGGGCTTCCCCGCCGAAATCACCGCGGGCATCGTCCTGATGGGCGTGACACTCTCGACCCTGGTGGGCATCGCTGCGGGCTTCCTCCCGGCCTACCGGGCCTCCAACCTGCCCGTCATCGACGCGCTTCGAGCTGAGTGAACGGAGACAGCAGACACCATGGCCTCGCGGATAAAACCCAAAACCCTTCGCTCCATCGGCCCGGAGAACGTGAAGTTCGCGTTCCGGTCCATGGTTTCCCAGAAGCTGCGCAGCTTCCTGACGCTGCTGGGAATCGTGGCGGGAGTGGCGACGGTCATCTCCATGGTGAGCTTCGTGGTGGGCTTCAACAACGCGGTGACCGAGAGTTTTTCTTCCTTCGGAACCACGCTCGTCCAGTTCCAGAAATACGAGCCGCGCTTCGGCGGCGGCGGGCCGGTCCCCGAGGAGCAGCGCAAACGCAGGGATCTCACCATCGAAGATGCGGAGGCCCTGAAACGGCTGGGCACCCTCGCCATGGCCGTGAGCCAGGAGCGGTACCTTTTCGGTCCCGGCATCGCGACCGCCTCCGTGAAGAACGCATCGGGCAAGGAGGCCAACGGACCCACCATCTGCGGCACCAATCCCGACTATGCGCCTGGCAACAACTCCTTCGTCCAGGACGGGCGGTTCCTGGTGGACGCCGACCTGATCCACGCCAGCCGGACCTGCGTCATCGGCCCTGAAACCGCTGAAACGCTATTCCAGAAGAAGGACCCCATCAACCGCGAAGTCTTCATCAATGGCGTCCCCTTCCGCGTGGTGGGCCTGCTGGAGAAGAAAGGGAGCCTCTTCGGCGGCGATGCGGACAATATCCTGCTGATGCCCATCAGCACCTTCGATTCCATGTGGCCCCAGGTGAAGAACGGACATGGGGACACCATCCACATCGCCACGGTGCCCAAGGACCCGACCAAGATCCAGGAGATGACCGACCAGGAGGTGGCCATCCTCCGCGCCCGCCGCGGCCTGAAAGCGAGCGAGCCCAACGATTTCGCCATCTTCACCAGCGAAGCCCAGTTGAAGAGCTTCAACCAGATCACGTCGGGCATCGCGGGCGCCATGATCCTCATCGCCAGCATCGCCCTGCTGGTGGGCGGCGTCGGCGTGATGAACATCATGCTGGTGACCGTCACCGAGCGCACCCGCGAGATCGGTGTGCGGAAGGCCCTGGGCGCCACCCGCAATGACATCGCCATGCAGTTCCTGGTGGAGGCCGTGAGCCTCACCGGCATCGGCGGCGCCATCGGAATCGTGGTTGGCCTGGGCATTCCCATGCTGGTGAAGGTGATCTTCGACTTCCCCGCCGCCGCGCCGTTCTGGAGTGTCCTGCTGGGCTTCGGCGTCAGCACCGCCGTTGGCCTGGTCTTCGGCCTCTGGCCCGCCGTGAAGGCCGCCCGGCAGAATCCCATCGAAGCGCTACGGTACGAGTAGGGCGGGCGCGGTCAGTTCAAAAAAAATTGGAACCGCGAAATTACGCGAATGAACGCGAATCCGATTTCAGGTTCTGATACCGAATTGCGTTGAAAAAATTGGGAACCACAGATTCCGCAGATTCCACAGATTTAAAAAGCTCTTGGGGCGTCTCTGGTGATCGCGCGTGGCATGGAGCATGGGCCGTCACGGCTTGGCCGGGGCCGCGCGGCTTCGTCGCGCGGGTTTTCAGGGCGGCGGCGGCCTCAGGCCACTGGTGTGGAAGCGCCGCCGCCCTGAAAACCGCTGGGCCCATGTGGATCGGAAAGGGGGAGGGTTCTAAAGTTGACGGCACTGGCCACCAGTGAATCTGTGTGAATCTGTGGTTGTTTTTAATCCTTTGAATGCGTCTGGGTATTGAAACGCCGTGACACGGCGATGACCCGATGACCCTAAAAGGGTCATTTGCCATGGCGAAGTAAAAATGCGAAGCGGTTCGTTGACATCTGCGAATGGGTTCGTAATATGGTCCCAGATTCCTCAGGAGACCCTAGTGTCCAACGCTCCGATCCGTCCGTCCGATGGTGAGCTCGCCATCCTGCGGGTGCTCTGGAAGCGTGGCCCCTCCACAGTCCGGGACGTGCTCACCGAACTTTCGAAGGACCGGGACATGGGTTACACCACCGTCATGAAGCTCATGCAGATCATGGCGGTGAAAGGCCTGGTGGTGAGGGATGAGTCCGCGCGGACCCATATCTACCAGGCCGCCCAGGAGGAAGAACGCACCCAGTCCTTCCTCTTGAAGGAACTGATGGACAAGGCTTTCGATGGAAGCGCCGCATCGCTCGTGATGCGCGCGATCTCGTCGACGAAAGCCGATGAGCGTGAACTGGACGAAATCCAGGCTTTCCTGAAGCGTTTGAAGAAGGAGCGGTCATGAGCGGATTGCTCTCGAATCTCATGCTTCAGCGCCTGGGCCTCGCGGTCTTCCACGCTTTTTGGGAATTGGCCCTCGTGGGCCTGGTGGCGTGGGTGGGCCTCTTCTGCCTCCGCCATCGCAGCGCGCAGAGCCGCTACCTCTGGGCTTGCCTCTGCTTCCTCGCCATGGCGATCCTGCCCATGGCAACCTTCGGCTGGCTATGGGGCGTCCATCAAACCGTCCAGGGCGCGCTCGTGGATGGCGGTGCGATCCTTCCGTCCTTGACTATTAGGGGCGGTGGGGTGGCATTCCTGAATGCCGTCCGGACATCCGCCCCCTGGCTCGCTCTGGCCTGGTGCGCGGGGGCTGCGGCCATGCTCCTCCGCTTCGGTGGCGGCATGCTGTGGCTCGAGCGGACCTATTTGGCCCAGGCGAGTCCGGCCCCCGAGGCTCTGGCCACCACGTGCGGGCGTCTGGCCCAATCACTGAAGCTCTCCCGCACCGTCCGCATTTTGACGAGCCTGCGGGCTGAAACGCCCCTGGTGATCGGATGGTTGAGGCCCATCATCCTGGTGCCGAGTTCCGCCCTGCTGCATCTTTCCCCCGAAGCCCTGGAGGCTGTGCTGGCCCATGAGCTGGCGCACATCCATCGCGGGGACTATTTGATCAACCTCCTCCAGACCTTGGCGGAGTCCTTCCTTTTCTTCCACCCTGCCGCCTGGTGGCTCTCCCGCCAGATCCGGGAATTGCGGGAGCACTGCTGCGATGACGTAGCGGCCACCCTTTGCGGCGATCCCATGATCCTGGCCGAAGGGCTTTCCGCCCTCGAGCGCCTCCGGCAGACCCCCTATCCCGAACCAGAACCGGCTCTCGCAGCCGCCAAAGGACCTCTTATGCACCGAATCTTCCGTCTCATGCGCCCCCAGGATGTGCCTCTGCCGTCTCTCCGCGGCTTGGCCCTGCTGCTCGTGGGGGCCACCTTCCTCGGCGCCGCCACCTTCGCCGTCCAACAGGAATCCAGCAAAACCGCCAAAGCTCCGCGCAAAGCGCCTAGCGCTGCCTCCAAACCCAAAATCGACAAGGATGGCATCGCCAACATGGAGTTCGCCCAAGTCAAGATCCTCCACCGCCCCGAGACGCTGGCGTACCCCGCCGAAGCCAAGAAACAGGGCATCCAGGGCAAGGTGGTGGTCTCCCTCCTCATCGGCAAGGATGGCATTCCGGAATCGGCAGAGGCCGTGGAAGGCCCCGAGGCATTGCGATCGAGCGCGGCCGAGTATGCGAAGGAATGGCGATTCAAGCCCGTCAAGGTGGATGGCCAGGCCGCGAAGGCCCGTTTCAAATTGAGCATCGTCTTCCGCCTTCAGTGAGGCCGATCGACCGGCCGGGTCATCGTCAAAAAACTCCGGATGTCCGGTGGGGCGCGGGGCGGAATCCCTTGATGCAGGAAAGCGGTTCCGCCCCATCCGCAATCCTCGAGGCCCTGGACCTTGACGCATCGCCCGCCGGGATTCACCGCATCATCCACAGGCCCTACACTGGGAGTTTTCGGAGCCTCCATGCCTGTGCTCGACCGGGTGAAGAAGACCGTGCGCCGCGTGAAGGAATCTGTTTCAAACCATCAAGAACGCCACCGCCCGTCAGGCTTCCAGTTCGCGCTCTTCGACAGCGTGGCCATGCTGAGGCCAGACCACTGGGATCGCCTGACGGCGGATGAATCCGTCTATTTCAGCCGCAAATACCTGGAGGTGCTGGAAGCCAACGCCCCGGCCAACCTCCGCATGCACTACGCGCTGATCTACAAGGACGGAAAACCGCTGGCGGCGGTGGTGGCCCAGGCGGTCGAAGTGCGGGGCGACGCGGTGCCGCGGCCGGATATCCAGAAAGCCGCCCGGGCCTCCCTGGCGAGGGTGAAGGAGCGCATCCTCGTCTGCGGAAACCTGCTGTCCTGGGGCTTCCACGGCGTGGCCTCCGCGAAGGAGGCCGACCCTTCGGAGGTCTGGCCCGCGGTTGCCGAAGCCCTCTACCGCATCCGCCGCGCGGACAAGCTCTTCGGAGATACCGGCCTGGTCATGATCAAGGACCTGGACGGCGAGGTGGCTGCCAGCGCAGGCCCGCTCTCGCGATTCAATTACCGCCCCTTGGAAACGGAACCCAACATGGTGTTCCATGTGGACCCCAAATGGGGTTCTTTCGAGGACTATCTGAAGGATCTGCGCAGCGGCTACCGCAATGCCGCCAAGAAGGTGATGAAGGATTTCAGCGAGGCCGGTTGCACCCTGGAAGTCCTTGATGCGGAGGGCGTGAAGGCCCACCGGGACCTCATCCACGGGCTCTACCACCAGGTCCACGACCAGCAGAAATTGCGGCTCATCTCGTTGAATCCGGACTTCATCCCGGCCCTGGCGGAAACCTTCGGCGCTGGATTCCGCACCCGCATCGCCCGCGGCCTCGGCGGCGAGCCGGTGGGTTTCATCACGACGCTGAAGGATCAGGATGGCGCTGTAGGCTACTACATCGGCTTCGACAAGGAGGCCGCGGCACAGGGGACCCCCATCTACCTCCGCCTGTTGCAATGCACCATCGAAGATGCCATCGGGATGAAGGCCCGGTGGCTCTCCCTGGGCCGCACCGCCCTGCAGCCCAAGGCCCAGCTCGGCGCCCAGCCCGTCCCCCTGCGCTGCTATGTGCGCCACCGCATCCCCGCCATGAATGCGGTGGTGAGGGGTTTCTTGAATTTCATGCCCGAACCCGATACGGCGCCCGAGCGGAATCCGTTCAAATAAAAACAAGAACCGCGAAAGGCGCGAATTCACGCGAAATGATGCGCGAATGTTTCCGGGTTTGGATCGTGCGAAATCCTTGTCCCTGGTTATCAGGGCGCGGACATTTCCTTGATAAACATTTGGCAACTGCCGCACCAAGGTTTTTTCGCGTACTTTCGCGTTTTTCGCGGTTCCTTTTATTTCGATAGATAATGGGAAACCATGAACAACGACGAATTCCGGAGCCTGGGCCATCGATTCATTGACTGGGTGGCGGACTATCGCGCCAGCCTGCCTTTGTTTCCGGTGATGAGCCCCGCCCAGCCTGGCGAGATCCGCGCCAAACTGCCCAAATCGCCGCCGCTGCGCGGAGAGGGCCTGGGCGGCATTCTGCAGGATCTGGATGCCACGGTCCTGCCGGGCATCACCCACTGGAACCATCCAGGCTTCTTCGCGTACTTCCCCAGCAACACAAGCTACGCCTCGATCCTGGCGGACATCGTGGCCTCGGGCCTCGGCGTGCAGGGCATGAGCTGGCAGACCAGCCCCGCCGCCACGGAAGTCGAAGAGGTCGTCATGGATTGGCTGCGCCAGATGCTTGGCCTCAGCGAGGCCTTCACCGGCGTCATCCACGACACCGCCAGCACCGCCACGCTCTGCGCGCTGATCTGCGCCCGGGAGAAGACCAGCAATTTCGGCCAGGTCCGCAATGGCTTGCAGGGCGGCGCGTCGAAGCTGGTGGTCTACGCCTCGGACCAGAGCCACAGCTCCATCGAGAAGGCCTCGTTGTTGGCGGGGTTCGGAAAAGCCAATCTCCGCCTCATCGAAACGGACAAGGACCACGCTCTGCGGGTGGATTCCCTGCTCAAGGCCATCCAGGAGGACGTCGCCATGGGCAAGCGGCCCTGCGCGCTCGTGGCCTGCGTCGGCACCACCGCCACCACCGCTGTGGACCCCCTGCGGCAGCTCGCGGACATCGCGCAAAAGTACCGGCTTTGGCTCCATGTGGACGCAGCCATGGCGGGCAGCGCCATGATCCTGCCGGAGTGCCGCTGGATGTGGGAGGGCGTCGAAGCCGCCGATTCCATCGTGCTGAACCCCCACAAGTGGCTGGGCACGGGCTTCGACTTGTCTGCATATTATGCAAAGGATCCCCAGCACCTGATCCGCGTCATGGGCACCAATCCCAGCTATCTCCGCACCGCGCAGGATGACGAAGTGAAGAATTTCCGCGACTGGGGCATCCCGCTGGGCCGCCGCTTCCGCTCGCTCAAGCTCTGGTTCGTCCTGAGGGACCAGGGCGTGGAAGGCTTGCAGGCCAGGCTCCGCCGGGACATCGCCAACGCGGGGTGGCTGAAGGATCGGGTGGATGAAGCCCCGGACTGGGAGCGATTGGCCCCGGTGCCCCTGCAGACCCTGTGCATCCGCCACGTGCCCAAGGGCATGAAGGACGAAGCATTGATCCGGGCCCACAACATGGCCATCGCCGACGCCATCAACCAGGGCGGCCGCGCCTATCTCACCCCCTCGGTCCTGAAGGGCAAGAAGATGATCCGCGTCAGCATCGGCGCCGAGGGCACCGAGCGGCATGACGTGGAAGCTCTTTGGGCGCAGCTCCAGGATGTGGCGGACAGAGTGTGATGCCTTAGCTGGAAAAAGCATCCCGCGAAGGGCCGCGAATAGTCGCCATGTCCCGCGTATTAACTATGCTGATGCCGAAAAGGGGTGAAGGAAGGGCCGCGAAATCTCTTTCCTGATTACCCACAAATCTCAGCCTGAAATCGCTTGACACCAACCAGGTGAAAAGGGCCATGAATCCACAGATTCCACCGATTACACAGATTGAATGACACGAAAAGTGGAGAAAAGAAGTTCGCTCTTGGTAGGGAGCATGGGCCGCCCCGGCCCGGCCGGGGCCGCGCGACTTCGTCGTGCGGGTTTTCAGGGCGGCGGCGTTTCCGCACCAAAGGCGCGAGGCCGCCGCCGCCCTGAAAACCGGTTGGCCCATGCGGAGCAGAGAGGCTCCAGCTCTGCGAACGAAGTAAGCAGGAAGGCGCACTGCGCCTGACAGCTGGAGGGGGAAGATTGCTCCTTCCGGGCCGACGACACTTGGGAATCTGTGGATGAGTTTTTAATCGTGAAAAATAGGTAGCTGAACTTGCTTCGTAATCAGGATCTCTTTTGCCACACCAGCGCTTAGGCGACCAGGAGGTTCATCATGGACGAGCCTCGCGGATGGACGTCAGGCGGCCCGGCGCGGATCACACCTTGGTGCGAGCCCGTCGCCGGGCCGCCTGAATTTGCGGGCCTTCGGCCCACAGGCGCTACGCGCCTCGCGAAGCGATACCGCGTTGAATTCGCTTTTCGCGGCCCTTCGCCAGAGCGCAGCGACTTCGCGGCCCTTCGCGGGCACGCTTCCTCGGCTGAAGTTGGGGGATAATCCGGAAAATCTTGTCTTGGCGGTGAATTTGTTTCAAATATGAATGAACGCAACTTGGTATGACACCTAGGTGGCGGGGCCTGGGAAGCGCGCCGCGCCCCATGGCCCCGCCATCTCATCCTTTCGACTACTTCGTCTTCACCGGGTCCTTGGGCCGCGTGGGCAGGATCTTGGGCTCTTCCTTGATCTTCTTCAGGACTTCCTGGACCCCGCGTTCCAGTTGGGGATCGCGGCCCTGCAGGGCCAGGGCGGGCTCATCCTCCACCTCGATGTCGGGACTGACGCCCTCGCCTTCGATGATCCATTCGCCGGTGGGGGCGTTGGTGCCCTGCTGGGGCACGAACACCGTGCCCCCGTCGACCAGGGGGCCTGTGTTCGAGATGCCCACGACGCCGCCCCAGGTGCGCTTGCCGATGAGGGGGCCGATGCCCGCGAAGCGGAAGCGGTAGGGGAAGATGTCGCCGTCGGAGGCGCTGGTCTCGCTGGTGAGCGCCACCTGATGGCCGAAGAACACCTCGTTGGGGTAGGTCGCGGGATGGTCCGACCGGTAGCCGAAGCGCGTGCCCAGCAATTTGCGGCCCAGGCGCTCGATGATCATTTGCGAGACGTTCCCGCCCCCGTTGGCGCGCACATCCACCACCAGGCCTTCCTTCCGGATCTGCGGATAGAACCACTTGATGAATTCGTAGATGCCCGGCGCGCCCATGTCGGGAATGTGCAGGTAGCCCACCTTGCCGCCGCTCATGCGCTCCACCTTGGCTTTGGCGTCCTGCACGAATTCCAGGTAGCGCAACGAGGCCTCGCTCTCCACGGGCTTGTACGCGATCTTCCGCGCGCCTTCGAAGGCGGGCTTGCTGTTCACGGTGAGGGCCACCGAAAAAGTCTTGTTGCGGAGGAGCTTGTAGGGATCCTCGTTGGCTTTCAACTCCACGCCGTCGATGGCCAGCAGGTAGTCCCCTTCCCGCGCGTCCACACCGACTTCCGTGAGCGGGGACCGGTATTTCGCCTCCGCGTTCTGGCCGGCATAGATCTTGGCGATGCGGTAGCGTCCGGCGGCCTCGTCGAATTCCAGGCGCGCCCCAGGCAGCCCGACCTTCGCCCGTTCCGGCAGCAGGAAATCGCCGCCTTCCACATAGGTGTGGCCGATGCTGAGTTCGGAGATCAGCTCCGTGAGCAGGTAGGTGAGATCCGAGCGGTGGGTGACGTGCTGGAGCCAGGGGCGGTACTGCTCCTTGAGCGCCTTCCAGTCATATCCGTGCATATTATGCACATAAAAGAAATCACGGTAGCGCCGCCAGACTTCGTCGTAGACCTCGGCCCACTCCGCCTGGGGCACGCGGTCCGCATAAAGTTCCTTGGTGGACACGGTTTTCTTGTCCTTGGCATCGGACTTCACGTCAACTTCGATGAACCCGGACTGCTGGCGGACTAAAGCCTTCAGGCCGTCCTGGGACAGCGCGAAGCCCTGGATGTCCGCCGCCAGTTCGCTCTCCTTGCGCTTTTTCAGGTCGAAGATCCAGAGGCTCGGCTTGGCGTAGCTGTCCCGGCCGTAGAAGAAGGCACCGGCCTTGGTGTAGACCAGGTTTCCCTTCACCGCTTCCAGGCTGTTCAGGTTGTCCGCCGGGACGGGCACCCGGGCCACCCGCTGATCGAGCCCTTCCCAGTCGATGCGCATGGGTTCCACGGGCTTCTTGGGCTCGTCTTTCTTCTCGTCCTTCTTGTCCTCTTTTTTATCGTCCTTCTTGTCGGCGCCCACCTCATCGCTCTCGGGCGGGAAGGGATCGGCCACGTCCTTCCGCAGGGCCAGGGCGAAGATACCGGTGCGCCGGTTGCCGGCGAAATTCCATTCCAGATCGGAGATCTGGGGCGCGAAATCCCGCTCCGACAAGAAGTAGAGGTATTTGCCTTCGGGATCCCATACGGGCTCGGTGGCGTTGAACAGGTCGCCGCCCACCCGGTGGAGCTTGCCCTCGGCGAGGCTCCAGACATGGATGGAATTGAAGCGGTTGGCGTTCCCCAGCGAGAACGCCAGGAATTGGCTGTCCGGGGACCAGGCATAGTCCCCCACGCCGTCGTACTCGTCGTCCGCCACCTGCGCGAGCTTCTTGTCGGCCACGGAGAGCACGTAGACCTTGCCGTCCTTGTCGGAAAAGGCCAGGCGCTTGCCATCGGGACTCCAGCGCGGGGGACCGGTGATGGCCGCCTGGAGCGAGGAGGTCAGGGCTTCGGGTTTGGAGCTGCCGTCCTGGTCCAAGACATAGATCTGCTCTTCTCCACTCATGTCGGAGACGAATGCGATCTTCTTGCCGTCCGGGGACCAGGCCGCGAACTTGTCGTGGGCGCGGGAACTGTTGGTGAGGTTGCGCACGGGCCCCTTCTCGATGGGGGCCGTGAGCACATCGCCCCGGGCCACGAAGAGGGCCCGCTCGCCTTTGGGAGAAAGGCCGAAGGACTCGATGTTCTTGTCCACGGAAATGCGCGAGGGGCGGGACGCCCCGCCGTCGGTGGGGACGCGGATGGAGATGGCGCTATCGGAATGGGTCCGCAGATCCATGACATGGAGTTCGCCGTTCAGCTCGTAGACGATGCGGCCCTGGTGGTCCGTGGCAGGCCACCGCACATCCCAGGTCTTCTCGAAGGTGAGCTGCGATACCTGGTCCGTGCCCGGGTCCACGCTGAAGAGATTCAAGGTCCCATCGCGGTCCGAGGCGAAATAGACCTTGTCGCCGATCCACATGGGGTCGCGCTCCGTGCGCTTGGAATAGGCGACCTTTTTCTGCTGCTTCGTGGCCAGGTCGAAGACGAAGAGATCCTGGGCCCAGCCGCCCTGGTAGCGCTTCCAGTGGCGGAAGTCCCGGAAGAGCGGCGAGTAGACCAGGCGCTTGCCGTCCGGCGCGAAATCTCCGGCCCCGCTGCTGGGCATGGGCAGCATTTTCGACGGCCCGCCGCCCATGTCCACGGTGTAGAGCGCGCCGCGGCTGCGGACGCCATCCGCGTCCTGGGTGGAGCGGAACACCACGGACTTGCCGTCGGGCGTCCAGCCCATCACCTGGTGGTCATAGCCATGGCGCGGCGCCAGCGGGCCCGCGGCCGGATAGAAGGTGAGCTGGCGCGGCACGCCGCCTTCGCTGGGCATCACATAGACCTGCTCGTCCCCGTCGTACTGGCCCGTGAAGGCGATCCACCTGCCGTCGGGACTGTAGTGCGCGAAGAGTTCCAGCCCCGGATGCGCCGTGAGCCGGGTGGCCGTGCCGCCCGTGGCCGGCGCGGACCAGAGGTCGCCTCCATACGTGAAAGCCACCTTGTCGCCGTGGATGGCCGGGAAGCGCAGGAGCTTGGTCTGCGCCGCCAGCGGCGAGGCGGCCAAGGAAAAGGCGAGCAGGGAGAGCGTGCAAAGTTTGCGGTTCATGACACCTCCAGACGGACTTTCATGGATGCCCAGTATGACGAGGGTTCGACCCGTGGGATCATCCAGAAATGGATGCCCCCCTTTCGGTCAAACGCCTGTTGGAACAGATCAAGGCGCGCATCGAGGCGCCTTTTTCCGCGGTTTGCGTGGTGGGCGAGGTGTCCAACCTGCGGACTTCGGGCAAGCACTGGTACTTCACCCTGAAGGAAGAGGGCGCGGCGCTGCAATGCGCGGTGTGGGCGGGCTCGCAGCGGCTGCTGGGCCATGCGCCGCGGGATGGCGAACGGGTGGTGCTGAAGGGTTCCCTGAACCTCTACGTGGCCGGCGGATCGCTCACCTTGGCGGTCACCCACTGCGAAAAGGCCGGTGTCGGCGATCTCCAGGCCAGGCTGCGGCAGCTGGAAGCGGAGCTGCGGGCCGAAGGCCTGTTTGACGGGCCGAAGCGCCCCCTGCCCCGCTTCCCGAAGCGCCTCGGCATCGTGGCGGCCCTGGGCGGCGCGGCCCTGCGGGATGTGCTGGAAGTCTGCGCGAAACGGGCGCCGGGGCTGGATCTGCTTCTAGCCCCCGCGGCGGCCCAAGGGGACCGCTGCGTGCCGGAGAACCTCGCGGCCCTGCAGGAGGTCCAGGACGAGCACTGGGGCTGCGAGGCCATCCTGCTGGTGCGGGGCGGGGGCAGCCTGGAAGATCTCTGGGGCTTCAATGACCGGGACCTCGTGCGCGCGGTGGCCGGATGCCGGCTCCCCATCGTCACGGGGGTGGGGCATGAAATCGATACGACCCTGGTGGATCTCGCCGCGGATCTCCGCGCCGCCACCCCCAGCCACGCGGCGCTGGTGGCGACCCCGGATCTTGCAGCGCTCAAGGGCGAGGTCGGGCGGCGCGTGGATGCGCTCATGCATATTATGCAGTGGCGGCTGAGGGGCCTGGAAAGCACGCTGAACCTGCTCAGCGACAGCCCCGGCATGCGCGCCCTGCCCCAGGCCCTGGATCGCGGTGGCGCAAGGATCGCGGCGCTTTCCCACCGCCTCCAGCTCGCGGGAAGCGGCCTCGGCGCTTCGGCCCGCCTGGCCGATCTGCACCTGCGGCTGCACCTCGCCCATCCCCGGCAAAGGCTGGATCAGACCGCCCACAGGCTTGGACTGCTGCGCCAGCGCCTGCGCCATACCTCGAGCCTCACATCAGAAGCATCGACCCGGCCGCGGCTGCTGGAGTCCCTCCGGAGATTGAATCCCGCGATGGAGAACCTGGTGCTGCGACGGCGCCAACGCCTGGAATTGCTGAAGGCGAGCCTAGCGGGATTGGACCCGACAGGTCCCTTATCCAGGGGCTTTGTCCTCGTGCGAGATGAGCAGGGCCGGCCCATCACGTCCGCATCGACTGCACTCCCGGGCGGGATCGCACGCCTCCAGTGGCTCGACGGAGAGCGCACGGCGCGCTTTGAAGAGTGATCAGCGCTGCAGCACCAGCAGCGTCAGGTCGTCGTCCAGGGCCTGGCCTTCGGTGAATTCGGACACGGCGCCCAGGATGCTGGTGATGGAGCAATGCCCCGGCACGGCCAGCAGGGCTTCCAGGCGGTCTTCGCCGAAGAGTTCGCGGGCGGGCGAGGCGGCCTCGCTGAGGCCGTCGGTGTAGCAGATCAGGCTGTCGCCTTTCCCAAGGGTGCCCGAGCAGGCATCCAGGTTTTCTTCGAAACGTTCCAGGCTCAGGCCCACACCGAGACCCCGCGGAGCCAGGCGCTCCACGCGGCCATCCGCCCGGCAGAGGAAGGCCGGGGGATGCCCTGCCCTCACTAGTTCGAAAGCTCCGGTCAATGGATCGAATACGCCGTAGATGAGCGTGATGAACATGCGCTTGGAATGGATGTGCTTCTCGCACCAGATCTCGTTGAGCCGGATGGCGACATCCTTGGGGCAGCGCAGCACCTTGTCCAGCGCCGCCACGACGCCCTTGGTTTCGGCTGCATAAAATGCAGCGGAGGTGCCTTTGCCGCTCACGTCGGCGATGAGGAAAGCCAGGCGCCCGTCCGAAAGCCGGAACAGATCGTAATAATCCCCGGCCACGTCCTTGGCGGGAAGGATCGTGGCATGGACGGCCGCGGTGCCGGGCAGCATCGGAATATCCGGGAGCAGGTGCATTTGCACTTCCCGGGCCACGCGCAGTTCCTCTTCCATGGAGAGGCGTTGGTCGCGCTCTTTCTGGGAGGTCAAGAGGCGCTCGGCCATGAGGTTGAAGGCGGCTGCCAGCTTGCCCACCTGGTCCTTGGTGCGGGGCCTGATGCGCGCGCTGAAATCGCCGGCCGAGAGCCGCCCGACCCCCGCGAACAGGTCGTCCACGCTGCCGCCGAGCTGCCAGGCCAGGTAGAGCCCCATGAACAGCGCGATGAACTGGATGCCCGCCAGGACCATCAGCAGCATGGCCAGGCCCGCGATGATGGCGATGGTCTCGACGGATTGGTTTCCGCCTTCGCCCGTGAATCCGTAGCCCCGGATCAATTCCCGCAGGCTGGTCTCGGGCGTGGCGGTGAGCATCAGATCCTCGTGGCCGGTGCTCCAGTCCAGGATCTTCAGCCCCACCGCCGGAAGGCGGAAGGGATGGAAAGCGAAGGAGCCCTTCAGCGCGTCCCCCTGGGACCACGCTTCCATGGGTTTAATTTTTTCATCAGGAATGAAAGGTTGCAGATTCTGTTCCATGGGCGCGTTGTTCGCATCCCGGCCCTTGAAGGTGATGAATTCCTTCTTCCCGGCGGTCTCCGGCGTATGGTCCAGCCGGTAGGCCATGCGCCCGCCCCAGAGTTCCTTGCTGCGGGCCGCCAGGCTGCCCAGCGAAATGTTGAGCAGCCGGTAGTGGTCTCCCTCGGCGCTCACCGCGCGGAGGAAAATCCCCTTCCCCTTGATGGGCGCATTGTCGTTCCACACCAGGCCCACGAAATCCGGCTTCACGCCTTCCGGAAGCGTCTGGACCCTCGCCACCCACACGTCTCCAAGCAATTGGAGGTTCTGCCGGGCGATCTGGTCCGCGGGTTCCTGGCTGGCGGTCTTGATGGCCGCTTCCGCCGCCTTGATGTTGCCCTGCAGGGTGCGGCTCACCTGGCCTCCGATGCTCACCCAGCCCACGCTGACGAAGAGCAGGGAGAGCGTGAGCGCCGGCAGCACCGAGAGCAGGATGAGGATGAGCCAGAGGCGCCGGGACACCTTGAACATCCATTTCCGCCACGACCAGCGCAGGCCGAGGAAGCCCAGCACCGCGGCCGCGAGCCAGAAAGCGCAGCCCGAGGGCAGCATCAGGGCCAGGGGGCCGTGCAGGCCGGGCGTGAAGGCCAGCGCCGCATAGGGCAGGCCGAAGGCCAGGACGATCCAGGCCCAGCGCGGGCGCAAACGGGCCAGGAAATCCATCACGGCATCAGCATCCCGCCGTTGACGCCAAGCACCTGGCCCGTGACATAGGCGGCTTCATCCGATGCGAGGAACCCCACCGCCGCGGCGATGTCCGCGGGCGTGCCCATGCGGCCCAGCGGGATGCTCTTGGTGAATTCCGCCTTCACGTCGGGTGCGAGGCCGGCGGTCATCTCGGTCTCGACATAGCCCGGCGCGACCGCATTGGCGGTGACATTGCGCGAAGCCAGCTCCCGGGCCACGGATTTGGTCAGGCCGATGAGCCCGGCCTTGGCCGCCACGTAATTGCTCTGGCCCGCGTTGCCCATCTGGCCCACCACGGAGGCGATGTTGATGATGCGGCCCCAGCGCTGCTTCATCATGGGTTTGGTGGCCGCCTGGATGGCGGTCCAGGCGCCTTTGAGATTGGTGTCGATGACGGCGGAAAAGTCTTCTTCCTTCATCTGGATCAGCAGCTTGTCCCGGGTGATCCCCGCGTTGTTGACCAGGATGTGGATGGCGCCGTGGCGCTCCACCACCGCAGCCACGGCGGCCCGCACGCTCTCGCTGCTGGAGAGGTCCATGACCACGTGGTCGGCCTTTCCGCCATCGGCCTGGATGGCGGCGGCCACGCTTTGCAGTTTCGCCTCGGTGCGGGCGGCGCAGACCACCAGAGCGCCCTGCTTGGCCAGTTGCTTCGCGATGGCTTCGCCGATTCCCTGGGACGCACCCGTAACCAAGGCCACTTTGCCATTGAGATCAAACATGGAGACTCCTGAACTTCACTCAGTCTAACATTCGGCTGGGTAAAACCCGTCCTCAAGGAGGAATGCATGCGCGGTTTCAAGATGGTTTCCTGCGCTGTCTCGCTCACCTTCGCGGTCCTTGGTTCCGCCCAGGAAGTCCGCAACCCGAAGGTGGAATCGCTGCTCCGTTCCGTGGATGCCGCCCGCATCCATGCCACCGTGGCCAGGCTCGTGTCCTTCGGGACGCGCCATACGCTGTCGGAAACCGCTTCGGAAAGCCGCGGCATCGGCGCGGCGCGGCGCTACCTGGCCTCGGAATTCGGCGCCCTCGCCAAGCTCCCAGGTTCGCGCCTCCAGCCCTTCGAGGACCGCTTCACGGCCGATCCCGGCCCCCGCATCCCCAAAGCCGTGGAGCTCGTCAACGTCGGCGCGGTGCTTCCCGGAACCGATGCCTCGCGGACCAAGGAGGCCATCGTGCTCACCGGCCACTACGACACCCGGGCAAGCGGCGCGCTGGATGCTTCCAGCGATGCGCCCGGCGCCGTGGATGACGGCAGCGGCACGGCCCTCGCGCTGGAACTGGCCCGCGCAATGGCGGCGGAACGACCCGCCGTGGGCATCTATTTCATCGCGGTGGCAGGCGAGGAGCAAGGGCTGGTGGGCTCGACTCATCTGGCCAGGCGCCTGAAGGCCGAGGGGATCCGCGTGCTCGCGATGGTGAGCGTGGATGTGGCGGGCAACACCGAAGGCCAGGACGGCGTGAAGGACAACGTCCACGGGCGGCTCTGGTCCGAAGGCGTGAGCGTTTCTGAATCGCCGGAGGAGCGGCGGCTGCGCCAGTCCCTGGGCACCGAGAACGACGGCGCGGCGCGGGAATGGGCGCGCTACGTGGAGCGGGCGGCCGAGCGCTACGTGGAGAACCTGGATCTCCTCGTCATGCTGCGGCGGGACCGCATCGCGCGGGGCAGCGACCACATGAGCTTCGCCGCCGAGGGCTTCCCGGCCATCTGCCTGCGGGAGATGCACGAGCACTACGACCGCCAGCACCAGGATGTCAGGACCATCGAGGGACGCAGCTACGGCGATGATCTGGCGCACCTGGACGCCGCCTACACCGCCAAGCTCGCGAAGGGGCTGGGCGCGGCCCTCTGGCAGCTCTCCCACGCGCCCCAGGCCCCCGTGAACCTCACCCTCGGCGGCGCGGTGAGCCCCGATGCCAGGCTGCGCTGGACGCTTCCGGACGAGGCCCGCACCACCGCCATCCACCTGTTCCGGCGCCGCGCCGATGGCGTCGCCTGGCAGCGCATCCAGCGCTTTCCCAAAGCCAACTCGCTCGTGCTGAAGGATGTGCCGCCGGACAACGAGGTCTTCGCGGTCGCGGCCGTGGACGCCGACGGGAATGAAAGCCTGCCGGTGTACCCATCCAAACTGGAGTGACCGGCAGGCCTATTCCTTCTTCCGCAAACCCATGGTCACGGTGCCGGGATCCAGTTTTTCGCCTGGCTTCGTTATGGGGATGATGAGGCTCGGGCTGAACATCTCGCCGTCTACCCTCACCTTCAGGCTGGTGGCCTCGGGGGGCAGCATCGTGATGGTGCTGAAGCTGTCCATCATCTGCCGGGTGGAGGCGGTGATGGCGTAGGTCCGCGATTCGATCTGCGGCGACGCGGCCTCCACGGATTTGAAGCCGGCCCCAACGGACTGGATCTTCAGGCTCACAGTCTTGGCGTCGAGGCGTTCGGCCATGGCGACCAGGCCCGCGCCGGGATGGGCCGCGAGATTGGCTTTGAGTTTGTCCACGGCCACGGTCCATGGATCCGCCTGGACCTCGACGATGGCCGGTGGCAGCGCGGCGGCGGCTAGCAGGACGGGCAGCATGGGAAGCATAATTCCTCCTTGGTTGGTGATTGGATGTCCACCATGCCACCAAGGTTCCGAGCGCGCTAGCGGAGGCTTTCCAGCCACCGCGCCAGCAGCGATAAATCCGCCATGGGCGTCGAATCGTTGTAGGCCCTCAAAGCGTTGGAGCCGTTGAGCTCGGCTCGGGGCCGGGTCTCCTTCCGAAGCAGGTGGTTGGCATCCTTGAGTTCGATGACCTTCGGCTTGAGGGACTCGGGCAGCATGCCGGGCCTCCAGGCCTGCACATCCTTGTCGCCCCAGACGATGGCCATGGGCGCGGCCACGCGCTCGGCCATGGCCATGGGCTCCAGGTCCATGGTGGACCGCACGAAGCCTGCGGTCTCGGGACGCATGAAGGACTTGGGCAGGTTCGCGATGCCTGGGTGGACGCCTGCCTTCGCCGCGGGCGCTTCGCTCTTCCCCGTGCGGAGGGCGTCGAGCATGGCGTCGACGAATTCCAGATTCACGGCTTTGGCGTCCGGCGGAAGCTGGGCTTCGATCTGGGCGCGGATGGTTTTCGCCAGGCTCTGGCCCGGCAGGCCAAGGAGCAGCAGCGCGTCCGCATCCTTGGCCGCGATGAGCGAGAGCAGCGCGCCCTCGCTGTGGCCGACGAGCAGCAGTTTCCTGCCCTTGGCTTCCGGCAGGGCCCGGGCCGCGCGGAGGGCCGCCTGGATGTCGCCCACCTGGGCGTCCAGGGAGATGTCCAGTTTGGGGTCCCTGGAACCGATGAAGCGCTTGTCGTAGCGCAGCGAGCCGATGTTCCGGGCCTGCAGCCACAGCGCGAAGTCGCGGCCCGCATGGCCGAGGGAGGCCACGCTGCTCGCCCAGTTCCGGTCCGTGGGGCCGCTGCCTGCCACCATCACCGCGAAATAAGGATGGGCTCCGGCAGACGCAGCCCCCTCGTCCGCGGCGGGGAGCACGCTGGCCTTCAACGGAAAGGCGTTGAAGCCGGGAAAAGCGATCTCGCGGCCGGCGGCCGGGGCCTTCTCGGCCTGCGCTGGAACGTGAAGCATGGGCATGAACATGGCTGCGTCCTGGTCAAATGTTCAGCGGCGGCCGAAATGCATATTATTCAACTTTATTCGTACTTATTCATGATTCCAATTGCTAGCCCAACTGCGCCAGATCCTCGGGTCCGCCGATGCTGAGGGCTCTGATCTCGATGCCCGCTTCCTTGGCCTGGCGCTTGGCGAGGCCGCCCAGGACCTTGCCCGGGCCGAGTTCGATGAAGGTGGTGACGCCTTGCTCCAGCAGCAGCGCCAGCGTGGCCTCCCACCGCACGGCGCCGGAAATCTGGCGCACCAGGCCGTCACGCAGGGCCCCGGGCTCGCTCACGACCGCCGCATCCACGTTGTTCACCAGGGGGCAGATGGGATCCGCGAAGGCCAGCCCGCCAAGGACCGGAGCCATGTGCGCCTGGGCCGGCTCCATCAGCGGACTGTGGAAGGGGGCGCTCACCGGGAGCTTCATCATCTTGCGTCCGCCCCGGGCCTTGGCCGCCTCCATGGCCGCCTCCACGGCCTCGGCATGGCCCGCGATCACGATCTGGCCTGGCCCGTTGAAGTTGGCGGGAACCACGATCCTTCCGCTCGTCTGCGAGCCTTCCCGGCAGGCGGCTTCGACCTCCGCCGCGCCCATGCCGAGGATCGCCGCCATGGCCCCCACGCCCACGGGCACCGCCGTCTGCATGGCGCGGCCGCGCTCCCGGACCGTCTTGACTGCGTCCTGGAAAGCCAGCGCTCCGATGGCCACCAGCGCGGAGTATTCGCCCAGGGAATGGCCCGCGGCGAAATCCGCCTTGGGCAGGCGGTGCGAGTAGGCGCGGACCACCATGATGGAGTGGGTCAGGATGGCGGGCTGGGTGTGTTCGGTGAGTTTCAAGGTCTCTTCGGGCCCCTCGGCCATGAGCCGGGAAAGGTCGAACCCGAGCGCGGCGTCAGCCTCCCGCAGAACCGCCTTCGCCTCAGGCTCGGCTTCGGCCAGCGGAACTCCCATCCCCACAGACTGCGAGCCCTGCCCTGGAAACAGCCAAGCGACTTTGCTCATCGAGTGCTCCGATTGCTCCGATTTCAGGCTTTCGGCGTCAACTTCGCCAGATGGGCCTGGATGCGTTTGTTGATCCCGTGCTCGGTGGATTTCAGCGCCGCGCCGATGGCGTTCCGCACGGCGTGCGAATCGCTGGAGCCGTGGCCGATGACCGACACGCCCTTGATGCCCAGCAGCGGCAAGCCGCCGTATTCCCGGTAGTCCAGCTGCTTGAAGAACTCCTGGAGCGCGGGCTTCACCAGCGCCGCCCCGGCCTTGGCCCTGAGGCTCGAGGTGAGCGCGGTGCGGAGTCCTTCCTTGATGAGCTTGGCCATGCCCTCGGCGCTTTTCAGCACGATGTTGCCCACGAAGCCATCGCAGGCGATGACATCGAAACGGCCGTTCCAGATGTCCCGCCCCTCGGCGTTGCCGATGAAGTTGAGGCCCATCTCCCGCAGCAGGGACGCGGCTTCCAGGGTCACATCCGTGCCCTTGCTGTCCTCTTCGCCCACGCTCAGGATGCCGACCCGCGGCGTCGCGATCCCGAGCACCTTCTCGGCGTACACCGAGGCCATCAGGCCGAAACAGGCGATGTGCTCCGCGCGGGAATCGATGTTGGCGCCCACTTCCATGAACACCGTGGGGCTGCCGGTGAGGTTCGGCATCAGGCTCGCGAGGCCCGGCCGCTCCACCCCTTCGAGCTTCCCGATCACCAGCGTGCTGGCCATCATCGCGGCGCCCGTATGGCCCATGCTCACCATGCCGTCGGCCATGCCGTCGCGCACCAGTTGGGCTGCCACGCGGATGGAGCTGTCCTTCTTCTCCTTCAGGATGACCTTGGGCGCATCCTCGAAGGTGACGACGGAGCCCGCGTGGACCACGTTGAGGCGGTTCATCAGCTCGGACGTCCAGCCGGAGCCCGGCCGCGACATCAACGACTCCAGCAGGGCCTTGTCCCCCACCAGGTGGAGGAAAAGACCCTGCCAGGCTTTGAGCGCCTCCTGGGCGCCATGCAATGTGGCATCCGGGGCGTTGTCGCCCCCCATGACGTCGAGCGCTATTCGATGGACCGACCGAACCGCCTGCTCAGCATGGACCGACAATCGCGGATCAGGCCGTGGCTACGTGGACGGCCTTCTTCCCGCGGTAGAAGCCGCAGGAAGGGCACACGCGGTGCGGCATCTTGGAGGTGCCGCAATTGGAGCAGCTCGTGGCGCTGTGGGTTTCCAGGCTGTCGTGGGTGCGGCGGCGGTCGCGGCGGGCCCTGCTGTGGCGTCGCTTTGGATTGGGCATGGGGAGCTCCTATTCGTCCTTCGGGGTGGTGGCTTCTTGCTTGCTAGGTTCAATCATCCAGCTTGAGGCTGGGCCGGATGTTCGCGAGGGCCTTGGCCAGAGGGCTGGGTTCCTTCTCATAGGATACCGAAGCATTCAGCGTGCCGCGGAAAAGACAGGTGTCGAAATTCGCGCATTTGCCTTTTTCGGTGTCCAGGCAGGTGGGCGCCATGGACCGGCCCAGCATCAATTGCTGCCGGACCAATTCCAGCTCTTCGACATGGTCGGATTCAAGGAAGACCAGGTCCAGATCCTGGCTGCCCAGCGAGTGGGAGCCGCCCTGCCGGAGTTCCGCCTCCCGGCTGCCGAGGAACTGGGCGTGGACATCGAGGGGCACCTCGATGGGAGCCAGGCAGCGGGAGCACGAGGTTTCCCAGGTGCCCTTGCCGGAGACATCGAGGAAGACGTCCTTGTTGCTGGGCTGCGCGAAGACGCTCCAGGTGACATCCGTGAAAGCCTCGGGCTGGCCGGTGAGCGCCTCGACAGCTTCCGCCTTGCGGTCGCTGCCAAGCTCCAGCCGCGCGGTGGTGCCGCGCTCGCGAAGGCCCTCGTCGGGCAGACGGGAGAGATCGATCATTTTTCGGGCTTCGCTTCGGGCGCGGCGCCGCCGGCGGGAGCCGGGCCCTTGCCGCTGCCGGTGGCAGGCCCGCCGGAGATTTCACCGGGCTTGCGGGTGTACTTGGGCCGGTCTTCCTGGTTGTTGGGATCGCCCAGGGTGGCGATTTCATAGCCGACCTTGCTGCATTTGCCTTCGAAAGGCTGGTCGAAGCCGTCCCTCGAAGGCGTGTTGGCGGGAATCATGTTCTCCTTCACCAGGGGCGAACCCGCGTCCACCATGGCTTCGAAGCTGCCGAAATCCGGGTACTTGCCGTGCTTCATGTAGTACTGGTCGATGCCCTCCCCCACAATCTTCAGGGTGCTCTGGGATGTCAGGTGGTGGGCCCTGGCGGTGAATTCCTGGTATTTCCTGAATCCAAGCGTGCTGATGACCGCGATGATCATCATCGCGACCAGGAGCTCTAACAGCGAAAAGCCTTTTTGGGTCTTGCGTCGGGTCATGGATAAATCTCCTCGGATGAAGGGCACCCAAGCATTCCAGTGTGCCATAGATGGCAGAAGTGACAAGGATTGATGTTGGGCTGGCGAGCTGTCAGCTCCAACCCTGGCCGATGGCTCATGGCTCCATGAGGGGCCATGGGCTCAAGCATCGGAACCCTCTTCTTCGGCTTCCACTTCCACATTCGGGGGGAAATCCTTGGGCCATGGGAATTTCCTCGGCAGAGCCTCGATCCCCCCCAGATGCCCCAGCCAGTAGCGGTAGGCCCGGAAGGTCATGCCCAGGTGCTTGGCGGCCTTGGTGCGGTTGCCGTTCTGCTCCATCAGGCCCTGGTGCAGGAAATAACCCTTGAGCACCGTGAGGTAGGCCTCCAGGTCGAAGCCCCCCGCTGGGATGGCGAGCGCCGGCGCCGTCGGGCATTCGGGGCCGCGCTCCACATCGTTCAGCAGGTTGTCGGGGAATAGATCCTTGCCGATGGCGCCGCCCGGATTCAGCGCGACGCACCGCTCCATCAGGTTCTCCAATTCCCGCACATTGCCCGGAAACCGGTAGCGCTCCAACACGCGGAGCGCGTCGGGCTGCAGGTACATCGAGGGTTTGTTGAGCTTCAGGCTGGAGCGGCGCAGGAAATGCTCGATGAGCACCGGCAGATCCTCGCGGCGGTCCCTCAAGGGCGGCAATTCGATGTTCAGGATGTTCAGGCGGTAGTAGAGATCCTCCCGGAACTTGCCCTCTTCGGTGCGCTCCCGCAGATTGCGGTTCGAGGCCCCGATGACCCGCACATCCACGGAGCGCTCCTCCGTGGCCCCGAGCCTCCGCAGCTTCCGCTCCTGCAGCACGCGCAGCAGTTTCACTTGCAAGGGCAGCGGCATCTCGCCGATCTCATCCAGGAACAGGAAGCCGCCATTGGCTTCTTCGAAGAGGCCGCGCTTCACGCCCGTGGCACCCGTGAAGGCGCCCTTTTCATAGCCGAACAGTTCCGATTCCAGCAGGGCCTCCGGCAGCGCCCCGCAGTTCACGGGAATGAAAGGCCCCGGGCCCCGCTCGGAATAGCGATGGACGAGGCGCGCCACGATCTCCTTGCCCGTGCCGCTTTCGCCGGTGATGAGAACCGTTGTGTCGGCGCGGGCGATCTTCCCCACCAGGGCCTGGATCTTGCGGATGGTGTCACCAACGCCCACCAGATCGCCGATATCCGAGATCTCATGGCTCGGGCCTGGCGCGGACTCCTGGAAGATGCCATGCAAGACCTTCGTCAACTCGGCGATGTCGTTCTTGGTCTTGGTGAGGAAGTCCACGGCCCCGAGATTCAAAGCCTGGACGGTGGTTTCCGTGGTGGCGAAGGCGGTGAGGATGACTGCGGGGACCGCGAAGCTTTTCTCTTTCATCCAGGTGAGCAGTTCGATGGCGGTGCCGTCCCCCAGCCGGAGATCCGAGACCAGGGCGTCGAAGCGGTCGCCCTCCAGGGCGATGCGGGCCTCGCTCAGGGAGCCGACCGCCTTGGTCTGGAAACCTTGAGGGGCCAGGCCCATCTCCAGCACCTCGCGGAAACTGGGTTCGTCCTCCACGATCAGGACTTGTTTTTTTGCGGATATCGCACTCATGGGCCATCCAGAAAGGTGACGCAGTGGGGCAGGTAATCTATGATGACCGTTTTCCAGGAGTTTCGTGAAGCACGTCGTGTTCGCCCATCGAAAGCTATCCTTCGGGGGCGGAGAGCGGGTCATGCTCGAGCGCGTCGCGGCCCTGGCCCCCCTGGACGTCCGGATCACCGTGATCTTCAGGAAAGAGCCCGACAAGCGCGACATCGAACCGGAGCTGAGAACCCGGAACCCCCACGTGGGGGACATCCTGCACATTCCCGGGACCTGGGGCGCCCTGCGGTGGCTCTGGAAGAACCCGCCCGACCTGCTGGCGCTCTGCAACCACAAGGGCGTGCAAAGGGCCCTGCCCTGGCTGGCGCGCCTGGGCCGCCGCATCCCCACGGTGGTCACGCTCCATGAGCACTATGAACGGCATCTGCGCAAGTACCGCGGCATCCGGAAGCTCGTGGACACGTGGATCATCGACTGGGAATTCGAGAAAGCCGTCCAGGCCCATCTCGGCCCCCAGCCCTGCGCCATGATCCACCCGCTCTATCCGCATCGGAAATCCGAGCCGCCAAGCGATGCGGAACGGCGCGAAGCCAAGCTCAAGCTGGGATTGCCCGAAGACGCGGTGGTCCTGGGCTATTGCGGACAGATCGATGCCCGGAAGGATCCCTCAACCACCCTGGAGCTGGCGCGGTGCATCGAAGCGCGTCTCGGCAGGCAGGTCCATCTCCTCTTCGCCGGCCGGGTGGATGCGGCCACACGCAAGGGGATGGAAGCAGCCATCGACCGTATGGAAAGGTGGGACCGCACGCGGATCCTGGGCCCGGTGCCGGATCTGGCCCAGGTCTTCCGCTGCCTCGACGCCTACCTGATGACCAGCCGGAACGAGGGCTTCTTCCCCATCGCGCTCATCGAGGCGCTGGAGCACGGCGTACCCATCGTGGCGCCCTCCGTGGGGGGCATCGGCACGGTCCTGGCCGATGGGGAGGGCGGCATCCTGATCCAGAAGCCCGATGACCGGAAGAGCATCGCGAGGGACGTTCTCGAATCCGCAGCGGACCGCGTCGCCGCCATGTTGGCGGACCCGGAAGCGCTGGCGCTGCAGCGGAGGAAAGCGTTGGCCCTGGGCCGGCGGCTGACGGAAGGCTATGACGCGGCGGCCCTGTTCAGGGATGCGGTGAAAGCGTGGATTCCATGACCCGCCCCACGGCCAGCACCCTTCCCGAAGGCGCCATCTGGGTGCGTTTCCCGCGCTTCGTGGGGGACGCGGCGATGCAATTGCCCGTGCTGCGCCTGCTCCGGAACATGGGACGGGGCCCCATCGTGGTGTGGGGTCCGAAGGCGACCGTATCCTTGCTCCTCCACAGCGGCCTGGCGGACGCCGTGCTGCCGGACGCAGGACGGCTGAGTCCCTGGCGGATGGCAGCGATCCTTCGAAAATTCAAGGCTGCGGCCAGCATCCATTTCCCGAAATCCCTGCGTCCGGCCCTGGCCGCCTGGCTCGCCCGGGTGCCTCTGCGCATCGGCGTGGACGAGAGCCTGGCGGGCCGCTTCAACACCCACAGCGGCCCATTCTGGAAGGCGGAGGGCCCCTTCCTGCTGCGCTACCATGCGGTGCTGGAAAAGGCGTTTCCGGACGCGCCCTCCATGCCCTTCGCCGATTTTGATCCCGGCGTGCAGGTCCCGACGCCGGTCGAACCGTACCTTTGCCTGATGCCCGGCAGCCTTTGGCCCTCCAAGGCCTGGCCGGTGGCCAGCTACCGGGCGCTGCTGCTGAAGGCGCGCGCCGAGGGATTCCAAGTGGCCGTGCTGGGCAGCCCTGCGGAAGCCGCCGTATGCGACGAGGTGGCCGGAGTCGAGGGGTTGAATCTCTGCGGCACCACCTCGCTTTCCGAGGCCGCGGCCTGGCTGCGGGGGGCGAAGGCGGCCATCGGCAATGATTCGGGCCTGAGCCATCTCGCGGCGGCCTGCTCCACGCCGGTCCTCGCGCTCTACGGCGCCACGGACCCCGGCGGCTCCACGCCCTGGGGCCCCCTGAGCTCGGTTCTGCAGCGGCCGGGAGTGCCCTGCGCTCCCTGCTTCAAGCGGCACTGCTTCGTCGAAAGCCACCCCTGCTTGGATGGATTGCCCATGGAGGAGGTCTGGGCAGGAGCCACGGAGCTTTTCTTAAAGTAGAATCATTGGATATCCAGAGGACTTCCATGCGCCTAGCCTTGCTCCTTACCCTCCCGGCCCTCGTGTTGGCGGCCCAGGACGCAGCCCATCCCGTCATCGGCTTCGACGCCATGCATTTCGACTTCGGCAAGATCTCGCCGGACAAGAAAGTGAGCCATAAGTTCAAGGTCCTCAACAAGGGCGCCGCCGTGCTCAACATCACCGGGGTCAACCCGTCCTGCGGATGCACCTACACCGCTCCCGCGAAATGGTCCCTGGCACCGGGGGAATCCACCGAAATCGAAGCCATCTTCAATCCCGCGGGATTCCGGGGACCGGTCCGGAAATCCCTGGTCGTGATCTCCAATGATCCCAAAAACCCCAGCCAGACCCTGACCTTTGAGGCGGAGATCATCCAGGAGATCAACCTGAAGAGCAATTCCATCTTTTTCCTGGATGTGCCCCGCACCAAGCCCATGAATTCGACCGTGCGGCTGGAGAGCGGCAACGGGGAAAAGGTGGAGATCACGGAAGTCAAGGCGGCCGGCGCGCCCTACTACCGCTTTTCCCACCGGAACGAAGGCAAGGACGCGGTGCTGGACATCACCTTCGACGGCAGGCAGGTGCCCGCGGGGCAGCAGCGGGGCGCGGACGCCATCACCGTGCGGCACACCAATCCGCGGGTCCCGCCCATCGTCCTGACCTCCCAATGGGAACTAAAGCCCGCCATCACCGCGACCCCCGACAAGGTGGTGTGGCAGGAACAAGCGGGCAAGGAGCTGCGCACCAAGCTCGTGCTGAAGAGCGCGGCCGGAAAGCCGTTCCTGCTGAAATTCGAGGGTTGCACCAATGCCAACGTCCGGGTGGAGGGACTCAGCACCCGGCCCGCCGAGCAGCAGGAATTCACCGTAGTGCTTGGGAAGGGCGCCAAGCCCGGCACCACCAACGACTGGCTGACCCTTTCCACGAACGACCCCGACCAGCCCCAGTTGCTGGTCCGCATCGCCGCCATCCTCAGCTAAGGGCCTGAAAGGAAATAAAGATGCCATTTGTTGGCTCCCAGCCGCGATGCATCCGCAAGGAAAGGCCCGCAGGGCATATCGAGAATACGCGCAAGGGCCTTGACGCCGCGGTGCGCGCGGATGGGCGCCAACCCTCCCCTGTATCGAAGGCCGCACTGCGGCCTTCTCCCGCGGCAAAGCCGCGGACACGGGTCCCTGGGCGAGGGCGGCGGGCGGCGCAATCCTGCGTTGACCTCCCTCGCCGTATGGGTGATATGCCTTCGGTCGGTCGCCTTGTCTTGCTTGCCCGGCGCTCCTCGCAAATGGCATCCTTATTTTCTTTCAGGCCCTAAGTCGGTGGACGGGACCGTTCATCCGCCACGCGCCAAAAAGCACGTCCTGGCGGTCTTCGGACTGCTGGGCACGGCCCTGGTCTGGGGCGGAACCTTCGCAGCCGTGGCCTACGCCCTGCGCGCAGGGCTTTCGGTCCATGCGCTGTTGAGCCTGCGGTTCGCGCTGGGGGCCCTGGCCCTGGGCGCGGTCCTGCTGGCCCTCCGCATGAAGCCCACCCGGCGGGAACTGCTGGATGGCCTTTGGCTGGGCCTGGTGTGTGCGACGCTCTTCTGGCTCCAGACGGATGGCTTGCGTTTCACCACCACGGCCAAATCAGCCTTCATCACGGGGCTGTACGTCATCTTCACCCCGATGATTTCCGTGCTGGTGGGGGACCGGCTCCGGGCCTCTCACGGCATCGGGGCGGCACTCGCGCTGACAGGCCTGCTGCTGCTGGTCTACCAGCCGGGCATCTCCTTCGGTGGCTGGAACCGTGGGGATTCCGAAACGCTCCTGAACGCCATGCTGGTGGGCGTCCACATCGTCCTGACGGGGCACTTCTCCCGCCGCGGCCGGGGCTGGGTGCTGGCCTGGAGCCAGGTGGCGGTGGTGGGGGCCGTGTTTTCGATCGCGGCCGCCTGCTCACCCAATCCCTACGGATTCCAGGGGGCTGCGGCTGCCCTCCACATCCCTGGCCTGTGGATCGCCCTGGCCTACCTGGCGCTGCTCGCGACCACGCTGGCCTTCTACGTCCAAAGCGCCATGCAGGCCCATGTGAGCGCCACGGAAACCGCGGTCCTGTTTTCCATCGAGCCGGTGTTCGCAGCCCTCGTCGCGGTCAGCGGATGGATTCCCGGCATCAAGGAGCATTTGAGCCCCAGGCAATGGGCCGGAGCGGTGCTCATCGTCAGCGCGACCCTCCTCGCGGAGCTGGGCCCGAAGCTATGGAAGGCCAGGGCGGCTGGAGAGGAAGAGGCCATCGGGTAGTCCAGGGGAGCGGAGTTCCGCCCCGGCAGCCTGGTTTCAATCCACCCGGTCCACCACCACCAAGGTTACATCGTCGCTGAAGGCCGCCGGGCCGTTGAAGGATTCGACCTGGGTGATGAGCCGCATCGCGGCTTCCTCCGCATCCGCCGGAAGATCCGAGCAGAAGCCCATGAGTCCTTCTTCTCCGAGGTAGGTGCGGTCCTCGCGCTCCACCTCCTCCAGCCCGTCCGTGAACATCACCAGCCGGTCCCCCGCATGGAAGGAGGCGCGCTGGGAGCTGAACGGGAGATCCGCGTCGATGCCGAGCATGAACCCCTTGCCGGTGAGCTGCTCCGGTTTGCCGGCACCTCCGGCGGGAATCCTGAAGGGCGCCGGGTGGCCTGCCACCACGTAGGCCATCTCGCCCGTGGCGGGGTCGAGGTGCGCCAGGAAAGCCGTCGCGAACTGCTCGGCAAGGGTGTTCCGCGAAAGATCCTGGTTCATGCCCACGGCCCAGGCATGGGGATCCAGGCTCAGGCGCAGGTGGCTCTCGAAGGACGTCTTCACCATGGAGGAGATCAGGGCCGCCGTCACGCCATGCCCGCTGACATCGGCGATCATCATGGCCGTGCTGCCGTCCGGCAGGGGCGCGATGGCGTAGATGTCGCCGCCGATGCCCTCAGCGGGGAGGTAGCGGTGGGTGTATTGGATGCCCGGCGCCACGCCGGGGAGCACCGGCAGCAGGCCCATCTGCAGGCGGGCCGCCAGCTCCATCTCCCCGTTCACCCGGTCCTGGAATTCCCGCAGCACCACGTTCTGGCGCTTGATCTCATTCTGCATGGCGATGATGCGGAAGGCGCTGTCCACCTTCGCCATCACTTCCTGCGCGTGGAAGGGCTTCGAGATCATGTCGTCGGCGCCGATGTTCAGGCCGCCGATCTTGCTCATGCTGCCGTCCAGGGCCGAGACCAGCATGAAATAGATGTCCTTGGTGGCCGCGTTGGATTTCACCTGGCGGCAGAAATCGTCCCCCGCCATTTCGGGCATCCGCAGATCCGAGATGATGAGGTCCGGCTGGAGCTTGCCCATCTCCTCCAGCCCGCGGACGCCATTCTCCGCAACGAGCACCTGGTAGTCCGATCGTTTCAGGTAGAAGCTCAGGATGTCCCGGATGGGAGGCTCGTCATCCACCACCAGCACCACGCCCTTGCTCATGCTTGAAATGCTCCGGGGCTGAAGGTGGATCAGTGCGGAACCAGCACTGGATGGGCGAACGGACGCATCTGGGGGATCCCGCGGCGGATCATGCGCCTCTCAAGGCGTCCTGCTCGGTCGTGAAGATCGAAAAGTAGTTGGTGAGATTGGTCTGGTCGAAGGTCTTCTTGACCTGGGCCGGAAGGCCGCAGAGGTGGAGCTTGCCGCTGCTCTTGTCCACGCTGTTGCGCGCGGCCACCAGGAGGCCGAGCCCGGAGGAATCAATGAAGCTCACTCCTTCCAGGTTGATGACCAGGAGCTTGGGCTGCTGCTGCGCCACCGTGTCCCGGATCACGTCCCGCAACTGGGCCGTCACCTCGAAGTTCACCTTGCCCTGGATGGTCACGATCGCGGCGTTACCCTCTTGGCGGGCCTGGATGTTCAACATGGCGCTTCCTCCAATTTGATTCCTCTCAGTACTCGTTTTCGAACTGCATCGCGCTGGCGCTGTTTGTATTCGCCGTGGGAGGCGGGTCCCGACCGCGCGCTTTGAAACCCGGATGGTTCCATGACTTGGACTTCGTGTGCGAAGAAAAACGTAAACTCTTCCTGCTCTTGGATCAACTGAGGAATCTTAACGCGGGTGGCATCGCCGGGTGCAAGGCTCTTTGAAATCTTCTCCAGGACCGCCACCGCAGGATTGGGCAGGCGGATCAAGGTCCTGACGGTGATCTGCACCGCTTTGTAATCCCGGCTCGTGAAGGGATTGCCGCCCTCCGCCCGGGTTTGGGGCGTCAGCCGGGCGCAAATGGCGTCCCGTTCGGGGCTTCCCACGGCCGGAATGGCATATCCTTCGGGCAATCCGGCCGTCCAGGCCTGGAGCGCCTCCATGTCCACCAGCAGGTTCCGGCTTCGGGAAGGCTTGATATGGGTCGGCATGATCACATGGTGGTCCAGCAGAAACCGGATCACCAGCAGGACCCCCAGCCGGTCCTGGGCCACAAAGCGCATTCCGATCTGGTCGTAGATGGTCTCCGCCACGTTTTCAGGCTTGTGGAGCATTTTCAGAAGCATGGAGGTCCGGTCCTTGTTCTGCTTGCGCTCCGCCGCCACCAGCGGCACCTCGTAGTCGCCGCGCAGCGCCCAGGTTCCGTCGTCCAGCGCCACCAGGAAACGGTCGTAGGGTTCGAAGACCTGGGCCTGGATGTCCTTGAGATTCCGCAAGTTCACATTGTGGTCGATGTGGAAGAGCGTGTGCATCACCCTGAGCACGACGCAGGCCCAATGGGAAAGCGGGTCCTGGGGGCGCCGCGAGGCCCAGACCAGGAGGTCCTCTGGATCCCTCAGCTCCCGGATCTCCAAGGGAATGGCCGCCAGTTCCCCTTCGAGGATCGTTCCCCCCAGGAACTCCATGGCATTCCCGTAGACCTGGACCACATGGGCCCTCTGGGCGGGATTGTCCAGGTCATAGCCATAATTCCTGGCAAACCCCCGAGCCGAGCGGTGGTCAGGAAGGTTCAGGCCGGCCATGTCGATGGAGGACTCGCCCCCAAGGATCACACGGGTGGCTTCCGGCGGAAGTGGAAAGAACGAAACGCGGGCCATGGGCGCCTTAGTGTAATGCGGTATCTAAAAAACGGGGCGCGAATGCGCCCCGTTGTGAAACAAATGAACCAACGCTAGGTTTACTTGATGGCGAACGCGGCCACCAGGGCGTAGATCACCAGCGCCTCGATGAGGGCCAGGCCGATGATCATCGTGGTGCGGATGTCGCCGGCGGCCTGGGGATTGCGGGCGATGCCTTCGCAGGCGGCGGACACGGCCTTGCCCTGGCCCAGTCCGCAACCTGCGGCCGCGATGGCGAGGGAAAGGTGGGCCAGGAACCGGCCCGAGGTCCAGGACTCAGCGGCCACGGGACCCGCGGCCTGGGCGAACGCCATGGTCGCTAGCGTGAAGAGGAAGGCGGTGGTGAGGAACTTCTTCATGGAAGTCTCCAGAAAAGAGGGTGCGGGGTTCGGAATCCCGTTGCCCAGGTGGTGAAGCGAGGAAGCGCGGGTGGTTCCCGCCTTAATGGTCGTGGGCCACGGCGCCCGAAAGGTAGATGGTCGCCAGCATCGTGAACACGAAAGCCTGGATGAGGCCGAAGAAAAGACCCATGACCATCAAGGGCACCGGCAACAGGATGGGCAGCAGGCCGAAGAAGATTCCCGCCACGATGTGCTCGCCGGCGATGTTGCCGAAAAGCCGCAGGGAGTGGCTCAGATTGCGGGAAAGAAGGCCCAGGATCTCCAGCGGGAACATCAGGGGAGCCAGCCACCAGATGGGGCCGGCGAAATGCGCCCAGTACTTGAAGAAGCCCTTCTCCTTCATGCCGTGGAAGTTGTAGTAGGCGAACACCAGCAGGGCCAGGGCCAGGGTCACGTTCCAGTTGGCCGTGCCGGGGCTCAGGCCGGGGATCAGGCCGAAGAAATTGTTCAGGAACACGAAGAGCGCCAGGGTTCCGATGAAGGGCAGGTAATTGTCCGGGTGGTGGTGGATGTTGTCCGACACGAGGCTGCGGAGCCCGGTGGTCACGAACTCCAGCACCTGCTGCATGGGTCCGGGAATGCGGTTCTTCTTCACCACGGACACGATGATCATGGTGGTGATGGCCGCCAGGATGGCGTTCAGCAGGTAGTCATAGCGCTCGATGAACGACATGGGCGCGCCGTCCATGAAGGATCCCCAGGCATGGCGGGACAACCCCAGCACGCTGGTCAGGAATTTGGCGAGTTCTGATGCGTGGTGTTCCATTCTGATTCCTGGGGAGAAGGCCGCTCAGTCGTGGGGAAGCTTGGGCTTTCGGAACGAGGCCACAGCCTGCCATCCGGCCACCAGGAGAATTGCCGCGACGAAGAGCATGAGGCCCGTCGCCATGGGGAACCCTTCCTGAGGCACGATCACCATCATCCCACGCAAACAGAGCACGATCAACGCCAGTTTCACCAGGGTGAGGAAGCCGTAGAACCAGCGCAGCCGCACCTTGGGCGTGAGCATCTTCGCCACAATGATCCGGTGGAGGCTCCAGAAGGCCATGGAAACCAAGCTCCCCACCAAGAAGGCAAGGACCGCGTTCCGGCCCCTGAACGCCCAGGCCGCTGCGCCTGGGACCACCAGGAGCCATTGGATCCGGCCGATGGCCACAAGAGTCCCGGAGCCTGGATCTGCCACCTTGCCCCTGTCCTCAGGGTTCATGGCGGTCCTCGTCGTCCTTGGGTGGCTCGGCGGCGGGCGGCTTGGTTTTCGACAGCCTCACGCTCACCTTGTAGAGCTCGTAGAAGCCCGTGGCGATGCCCCAGGCGAGGCCCCAGAGGCCGCCTCCGTAGGCGTGGCCGAAATACCCGCCCACCCAGCGGCCGATGAAATAGCCCAGGCAGATGGCGATGGGGAAGACCATGCCCAGGGAAATGAGATCCCCCCACAGGGCGCGTTCCCCGGGAGTGCCTGCGGGCTTGAGCCTTGGCATTGGGTTCTCCCTGCCGCTTGAAAAAAAGCGCGGGGCAGCCTCCCGCGCTTCCGAGTTTAAATTCCTCTGGGATTATTTGTTCGGAAACACCATCACAGCGGCGGGCGCTTCCTTCTCGAACCAGCGGATGTCGTCGGTCCACCTCAGCAACTGGGGGCCGAAGGCCGTTCCGACGAGCACGATGGCGCAGGTAGCGCCGATGAGGAACCTGGAATAGGAGTCCATGGGCGCCGCCTCGCCTTCCACGGGTTCCTTGAAGTACATGTGCTTGACCACTTCCAGGTAGTAAAAGGCGCTGACGGCGGAGGTGAGCAGCGCGATCACCACCAGGGTGGTGTAGCCCTGCTGGACAGCCAGCAGGAAGATGTAGAACTTCCCGAAAAACCCGATGAAGGGCGGGATGCCCGCCAGGCTCAACAGGAAGACGAGCATGGAAAAGGCGAGCACCGGATGGCGCTTGCCCATGCCGCTGAAATCCTCGATGCGCTCGCCTTCGTTCTTGCCCTGAAGGTAGATGACCACCGCGAAGGCCCCGGTGTTCATGAAGAGGTACAGCAGCATGTAGAGCCAGACCGCCTGGGCCCCGGCCTGGGCGTCCTTGCACAGGACCCCCAGCAGCATGTAGCCCACATGGGCGATGGAGGAATAGGCCAGCAGCCGCTTCATGCCCTGCTGCCGGATGGCCGCCACATTGCCCAGGATCATGCTGGCGGCGCAGATGGCCATCAGCGGAGCTTCCCAATCATAGGAAATGCTGTGGAAGCCCGTGCCGAAGATCCGCAGGAACACGGCCAGGGACGCGGCCTTGGGCGCGGTCGCCAGCCAGGCCGTCACGGGCGTCGGGGATCCGTCGTAGACGTCCGGCGACCACATGTGGAAGGGCACCGCCGCGACCTTGAAGCAGAGGCCCACCAGCACCATCAGGGCGCCGGAATAGACCAGCAGGCTCTTGTCCTGGGAGACCACGGCCAGCTTCTGGTTCAGTTCCGTCAGGTTGGTGGTGACGCCTCCAGCCGCGGCGAAGAGCAGCGAGATGCCGTAAAGCAGGATGCCGCTGGAGAACGCGCCCAGCAGGAAGTACTTCATGCCGGCCTCGATGCCGCGCTCCTGGTTGCGCAGGTAGGCCACGAGGATGTAGATGCAGAGCGCCATAAGCTCGATGGAGAAGTAGATGGTCACCAGGTCCACGGCCCCGCACATGAAGAGCATGCCGCTGGTGGCGAACAGGATCAGCGCGTAGTATTCCGCCGTGTGCTCCACGAGGTCGCCCAGCACCTTCTGGCTGAGCATCACCGCGAAGATCGAGGCCAGGATGCAGAGCACCTGGAAGCCTTTGGCCAGGCCATCGACCTTGTACATGGCGGAGAAGCCGAGCCCGTTGGGGGTGTAGATGGCCAGCAGGAGCGAAACCAGGAGGATCGCCATGGTCGGGATGGCCCACTTGTGCTTTTCCGCTTTGGTCCATGGCAGCAGCCAGGTGTCCAGGGGCCACAGCATCAGCAGCCCCGAGAGCATCAGAAGGATATGGGGCCAGATGTAGTGGATGTCCTGGCTGAGGTTTGCCCATAGCCCCGTCGCGAAGGAAGGCGCTGGCATCAGTGGCCTCCGCCGGGCGCCGCATGCGCCGCTTCGCCGGGCTTGGCGGTGGTTGCTTCGGGCGTGGCGCCATGTCCGGCGGGAGCGGCTTCATGCTCCTTGGCCTCCGGCGCTTCCATCGCGCGCATCCCCACCTTGGCGGCTTCGGCCTGCTTGGCCGCGAGGGCTTCGGCCTTGTAGAAGTCCGGCTGCACCTGCTGCACGAGTTTGGCGACGGGCTTGTCCATGATGTCCATGAAGGGTTTGGGATAGAGCCCGATCCACACGGCCACGATGATCAGGGGCGTGAAATAGGCGATCTCCCGGAAATTCAAGTCCGCCATCTTGGTGTTCACCTCGGCGATGGGTCCGAACATCACGCGCTGGAACATCCAGAGCATGTAGGCGGCGCCCAGGATGATGCCGGAGGTGGCCAGCACCGCCACCCAGGGCCAGGTCTGGAAGGTGCCCATCAGGATGGTCGCCTCGCCGATGAAGCCGTTCAGCAGCGGGAGCCCGATGCTGCTCATGGTCATGAGCATGAAGATGGTCGCGTAGATGGGCATGGTCTTCGAAAGCCCGCCGTAATCCGCGATCATGCGGGTGTGGCGGCGCTCGTAGACGATGCCCACCGCGAGGAACAGTCCCGGCGTCGAAACGCCGTGGTTCAGCATCTGGAACATCGCGCCCTTCAGGCCCCAGGGATTCAAGGCGAAGATGCCCAGCATGCAGAGCCCCAGGTGGCTGACGGAGGAATAGGCGACCAGCTTCTTCATGTCCTTCTGGATCATGGCCACCAGGGCGCCGTAGATGACGCCGATGAGCGCCAGGGCCAGGAACCAGGGCATCAATTCCTTGGTCCCGTCCGGCACGATGGGCAGCAGGAAGCGCACGAAACCGTAGGTGCCCATCTTCAGCAGGATGCCCGCCAGGATCACGGAACCCGCCGTGGGCGCCTGCACGTGGGCGTCCGGCAGCCATGTGTGGAACGGGAACATCGGCACCTTGATGGCGAAGGCCAGGAAGAAGGCCATGGCCAGCAGGACCTGGAAGGTCTTGGTCTGCTGGGCGATCACCGGCGCCATTTTCTGGAAGCTCTCGATGCTGAAGTCGTAGAGCGGCTTCCATTGGCCGGCCGCATCCAGGCCTCCCTGGGTCTTGGCCTGCAGGAAGTAGATGGCGAAGATCGCCACGAGCATCAGCACCGAACCCGACAGCGTATAGAGGAACAGCTTGATCGCCGCGTAGAGTTTTTGCGGGCCGCCCCAGATGGCGATGAGGAAGTACATGGGCACCAGCATCACTTCCCAGAAGATGTAGAACAGGAACATGTCCTGGGTGATGAAGACGCCGAGCATGGAGGTCTGGAGCACCAGCAGCCAGATGTAGTACTCCTTCCAGCGTTCCTCGATGTTGCCCCAGGAACACAGCGCCGCGATGGGCCCGGTGAACGTGGTCAGGAGCCAGAGGAGCAGGGAGATGCCGTCCATCCCGACGCTGAACTTGACGCCGAGGCTCGGCATCCAGTCGCAGGCGTACGCGAACTGCACGGCGTCGCTGCCCCGGTCGTACTGGAACCAGAGCGGCACGCTCACCAGGAAGCTGGCGGCCATGATGGCCACCGTGGCCTTCTGGAAGACCTCCCGCTTCTCGTCCGGCACGAAGAGCAGGGCCAATCCCCCCAGCAGGGGCAGGAAGGTTGCTAGAAGCATTAGTAGGGTGGAACTGCTCATACTCATGAAAAACTCCAAACGAATATCACTTCAAATCAGGCGAGGAACTTCCAGAAGGCGAAGGCCAGGAAACCGAGCATCATCACGAAGGCGTAGTTCTGGACCCGGCCGCTCTGCAGGGCCTTGAAGCCCATGGATCCTTGCTGCAGGCCCCAGGCCACGGCGTTCACCAGGCCGTCCACCACCTTGGCGTCGAACCAGTCGCTGGCGCTGGCGAGCATCACCGTGAAACGGGCGGCGCCGTTCACCATGCCATCGATCACCCAGTTGTCGAGGCTCCAGAGCTGGGCCGAGAGCTGCTTGATGGGATTGATGACCATCGCGTCGTAGAACTCATCCACGTAGTACTTGGCGTTGACCCACTCGAACAATTGCGGGAACCGCGCGACGAAGGCCTTGGCCCGGGACCAGCTCGGATCCGAGATGTACATCCACCAGGCCAGGCCCATGGCGCTCAACGCCCAGACGATGGCGAAGCCCATGAGCCAGTATTCGATGGATTCCGCGGCGTGGTGCCCGCCGTGCGCCGCAGCCGCCTGGTACAGCAGGGGCTCCAGCCACTTGGAGAAGTGCTCGCTTCCCTTCAGGCTCGGCGGCAGGTTCAGGAAGCCCAGCACCACCGCCAGGACGGCGAAGATGAAGACCGGCACCCACATGTTCCAGGGCACTTCCGAAGGTCCGTGGGCTTGGCCGGCGTGGCCATGGTCGGTGAGATCGTCCGCGGCGTGCACATGGAGCCCCGGATTGGTGTGGGCATCGGCCAGGGCATCGCCATGGGCCGCGTGGCCGTGGGCGCCATGGGCATCATCGTCGCCCCCGTGATGGGCCTCGCTGGGCACCGTCAGGCCGAAGGGGTCGTTCCCGGCGCCGCGGAACTCGCCGAAGAAGGTCATGGCCATGAGCCGCACCATGTAGAAGGCCGTGCAGAAGGCCGCCAGCATGCCGAGGCCCCAGCACAGGTAATAGAACCAGCCCTGGCCGTTCCAGCCGTGTTCGAACACCTTCCACAGGATCTCATCCTTGGAGAAGAACCCCGAGAAGGGCGGCACGCCCGCGATCGCCAAGGTGGCAAGGCCCATGCTGGCGAAGGTCCAGGGCATGTACTTGCGCAGGCCGCCCATGTTCCGCATGTCCTGCTCGTGGTGGCAGGCGGCGATGACGGAACCCGAACCGAGGAACAGGCAGGCCTTGAAGGCCGCGTGGGTGAAGACATGGAACATGCCCGCCGAGAAGGCCCCCGCGCCCAGGCCCATGAACATGAAGCCGAGCTGGGAGACGGTGGAATAGGCGAGCACCTTCTTGATGTCGTATTGGGCCAGGCCCATGGTGGCGGCAAACAGAGCCGTGAGGGCTCCCACGAACAGGACCAGGGAAAGGGCGCCGGGCGCCAGCACATAGATGAAATTCAGCCGCGTGATCATGTAGAGGCCCGAAGTCACCATGGTGGCGGCGTGGATCAGCGCGCTCACCGGGGTCGGGCCGGCCATGGCGTCCGGCAGCCAGACATAGAGCGGAATCTGGGCCGATTTGCCGATGGCGCCCACGAACAGGCAGCAGCCGATGAGGTTGAACCAGAAGGTGGGCGCCGCCGTGTGGCCGAAGAGGGTGATGGACGGCATCCCGCTGATGCCCCGCACCATGCCCATCATGGTGTCGAAGTCCAGGTTTCCGAACAGCATGATCAGCAGGAAGAAGCCGATCATGAATCCGAAATCGCCCACGCGGTTGGTGACGAAGGCCTTCTTGCCGGCGGCCGCCGCATAGTCCCGGTCGAAGTAGAAGCCGATGAGCAGGTAGGAGCAGAGGCCCACGCCTTCCCAGCCCAGGAACATCATCAGGATGTTGGCGCCGAGCACCAGGTTGAGCATGGAGAACACGAACAGGTTCATGTAGGCCATGAAACGGTAGTAGCGGCCGTCATTGCGCTCTTCGGCCATGTAGCCCGTGCTGAACAGGTGGATCAGGAAGCCGGCTCCGGTCACCAGGATCGCCATGGCCGCGCTCAGCGCGTCGAACTTGTAGGCCCACTGGACTGTCGTTGTGCTCAGGCCGCCCAAAACCCTGGCTCCGCCTAGATCGAACCAAGTCCAGAGATTCTGGTGGATGGAGCGGGAATTCTCCGGCAGCGCCAGCAATTGGAAAAAGAAATAGACCGTGAGCAGGAAGGAGATCCCCACCGAACCCAGCGCGATGGCGTCCACCACCTTGGTGTTCTTGAGCCGCCGGCCCGTGAGGCCGTTGATCAGGAAGCCGAAGAACGGCAGGAAGGGAATGAGCCAGAGGATGCCGCTGCCGGTGCTGGCGGCGCTTGTGGCTCCTATCATGTGGCTCGCTGCTTGTTCAATGCTCATGCGTTCCCCGAATCAGATCTAATCAACCGGATCATCTGGATCAGCCCTTCAGAAGGTTGATCTCGTCCACCTGGATATTGCCCTTCCTGCGGTAGAGGGCCACCACCAGGGCGAGCCCCACGGCCACCTCCGCCGCCGCGAACCCCATCACCAGCAGCGCGATGGCCTGGCCGTGGACGGTGCCGGACTGCCTGGCGAAAGCGATGAAATTGAGATTGGCCGCGTTGAGCATCAGTTCCACGCACATCAGGATCACCAGCGCGTTGCGGCGGATAAGCACCCCCGCCACGCCCACGGACCAGAGCAGAAAGGAAATCAGGAGTACCGCGTTCATCGAGACCATGTGGAGCTCCTATACCCTTTCCGATTTCGCCAGCACGATAGCCCCGACCAGGGCCACCAGCAGGATCACCGAGAGGATTTCAAAGGGCAGGAGGAAGTTCGCGAAAAGCCCGCGGCTCACAGCCTGCGCGTTGCCTAGGCTTTCAGCAGCACCCACCAATCCCGGCTGAAGCGTCAGAGCCTCGGGTGCGCTGGCGCCGAAGAGGGCGCTCCGGAAAAGGCCCCCGAAGACGAGCAGTCCCAGGCCCACGAGCGGAATCGCGAATTTCGTCTGGGTCTGGAAGATCCCCTTCTCCTGGTATTTCGTGAGCTCCACGAGCATCACGACGAAGAGGAAGAGGACGACGATGCCGCCGGCGTAGACCAGCAGCTGCGCGACCCCCAGGAACTCCGCCTGGAGGGACAGGAAGCAGCCCGCGACGCAGATCATCGAGAACAGGAACCCGATGACGCTGTGGACCGCGCTCTTGGAAAAGATCAGGACGCCGGCCCCGCCCGCGGCCAGCAGGCCGAAGAGCACGAACATGTTCTGGCCGAGATTGATGAGGAGTTGTTCCATGGCGGACCTTGAAAAATTAGGACTGGGGCGGAGGTGTCAATCGTCGCTGGCGACGGAGTAGTGGCCCACGGGGGTGGTGTCGAACATGTTCTGGAACCCGCCTTCCATGGCGTGGGAGAAATCCTCTCGGTCATAGGCGGCCAGCTCGAACTGGTGGTTCAGGATGATGGAGTCGAAGCCGCAGCTCTCCACGCAGAATTCGCAGAAGATGCAGCGTTCCATCTCGAAGTCGTAGCGCACCGGGAAGGGCGTCTTCCGGCCTTCCTTTTTGCCTTTTTCGATGGTGATGACCTGGGTGGGGCAGATCTTCTCGCAGGCCAGGCAGCAGACGCATTTGACCTCGCCCTGCTCGTCCTTGATCATCTGCAGCCGCCCGCGGAAGCGGGGCATCAGCGTCGTAGGGACCTCAGGGTATTCCACCACGATGTGGGTCCGCTTGGCGCCCCGGTTGGCCTGGCGCAGCACCTTGCCGAAATATTTTCCGGTGAGCTTCATCCCTCCGTAGATGTCGAAGGGTATGAGGGTTCTGAGCAGTGAAGATGTCATTGTCGACCTCAGGCGGTTAGGCCGCGTAGCGGAGCAAGGCCGCGATGACGAACATGACCAGCGTATAGGGGATCAGGAATTTCCATCCCACGTTCATGAGTTGGTCGTAACGGTAGCGCGGCACCGTCGCGCGCACCCACAGGAAGCAGAAGAGCAGGAAGAAGATCTTGAGCAGGAACCAGAGGATGCTCGGCATGCAGGTCCAGGCCAGGAAGGCGTTGGAGCTGTGCTGGAAGAAGTGGTTCCAGACATGCTGCAGGCCGAAGGGCATCAGGTAATGCCCGCCCAGGAAGAAGGCGGCGGCCAGGGCGGACACCGTGATCATCGAGGCGTATTCCGACAGGAAGTAGAAGCTGAATTTCATGCCCGAGTATTCCGTGTGGAAGCCCGCCACCAGCTCGTTCTCAGCTTCGGCCAGATCGAAGGGCGTGCGGTTGGTCTCGGCGAACCCGCAGGTGGTGTAGACGAAGAAGCCCACGAACATCAGCAGCGTCCTGCCGATGCCCACCAGCCCGTTGGCGGGGACATCCACCGCCATGCGGGTGCTCATCTCATTGAAGTTCAGGGAGCCCGTGAGCACCACCGGCACCAGGAGGCTGAGGGTCAGGGGCACTTCATAGCTGACGATCTGGGCCGCGCTGCGGAGCCCGCCCAGCAGCGGATATTTGGAGTTGGAGGCCCAGGCGCCGAGCACGATGCCGTAGACGCCGACGGAAGCCACGCCGAGGATGAACAGCAGGCCGACGTTGAGGTCCGTCAGGAAGCCGTTGAACGGTAGCCCGCCCAGGAAGGGGAATTTCGCGGGGAAATAGAACAGCGCGCCGGGCGCGAAGCTGATGGCGGCGAATACCGTGAAAGCCGCCACCATCGCCAGCGCCGGGGACAGGACGAAGACCGCTTTGTCGGCGTCCGTGGGGACGATGTCCTCCTTCGTGAGGAGCTTGAGGGCGTCCGCGATGAACATGGGAAGGCCCCGGAGGATCGAGAACACGGGCACCCGGCCCAGGAACCACATGAGCCCGTTCAGCCCGCCCGTGAGGGTCCGGGACTGGTGGGTCCGGCCCCGCTGGGCGCCCCAAAGGCCGCCGGCTACGCGGGTGGCGCCCAGGCGCACCTGCACATAGGCGATGACCTTGCGCTCCGCGAAGGTGAGGAGGGGCACCAGCGTCATCACGAAGCCCAGGATCACGATGATCTGGAGCAGGGAGATGGTCAGGTATTGAAACAGGGTCGGCGTCATTTTCGGGTCCTCATCGATCCACCTCGCCCAACTCTAAGCAGCTCGGGGATCATCGATCCACCTCGCCCAGCACAACATCCAGCGTCCCGATGGCGGCGATCACGTCCGCCAGGAGGCGGCCTACGACCATCTTGGACAGGGCCTGCAGGTTGATGAACGAGGGCGCCCTGATGTGCATGCGGTAGGGATTGAGACCGCCCTTCTCGCCGACGAAGTAGTAACCCAATTCTCCCTTGGGAGCCTCGATGGCGTGGTAGACCTCGTTCACTTCAGATTTCAGGACCTTGGGCAGCTTGGCCATCACCGGGCCTTCGGGCAGCCCGTCCAGGCATTGGTTCACGATGCGGTGGGCCTGGCGCATCTCCTCGAGGCGGACCAGATACCTGGCATAGGTGTCGCCGGCTTTCTGGGTCGCCACATCGAATTGCATTTCGGCGTAGGCGGCGTAGGGGAAATCCTTGCGGATGTCGTAGTTGGAGCCTGCGGCCCGGAGCACCGGCCCGGTGACGCCCAGGGCGATGGCGTCCTCGGCGTTCAGCATGGCCACGCCGATGGTGCGCTTCTTCCAGATGCGGTTCTCGGTGAGCAGCGTCTCGTAGTCATCGATGCAGTCCAGGAATCGGGCCTGGAAGGCGCGGACCTGCTTCTCGAAGCCCGGCGGGATGTCCTCGCGCAGGCCGCCGATGCGGAAGGCGGTAGTGGTGAGCCGCGCGCCGCAGAAGGCCTCGAAGATGGAGAGGATTTCCTCGCGTTCGCGGAAGGCATAGAGGAAGACCGTCATGGCGCCGATGTCGAGCGCGTGGGTGCCCAGCCACAGCAGGTGGGACGTGATGCGGTTCAGTTCCGTGAGCATGGTGCGGATGTAGTGGGCCCGCCGCGGAACGGTGATGCCGAACAGTTTTTCGACGCCCTCCGCCCAGCCGAGGTTGTTGCTCACCGATGCCACGTAGTCCGTGCGGTCCGTCCAGACCTGGCCCTGGAAGAAAGTCTTGTTTTCGCAGATCTTCTCCACGCCCCGGTGCAGGTAGCCGATCATCGGCGTGCAGCGGGTGACGGTCTCGCCGTCGAGGTGCAGCTTCACCCGGAGCACGCCGTGGGTGGACGGGTGCTGCGGGCCCAGGTTGATTTCCATTTCCTCGGTTTTGAACACCAGGAACTCCTAACACGCGTTTGATTCAGTCGGCCTTCGGTACCTTGAGGTTGATGCCCATGTTGCCGGCCTTTTCCATGGCCATCCGCATGAGCGCTCCAGAGCGGTCCTCGCGGAAATCGATGTCCCGCTGGCCCCAGCCGAGGGTGGGGTATTCCTTGCGGAGCGGATGGCCCTCCCAGTCCTCCGGGCAGAGGATGCGGGTCATGTCCGGATGGCCGGTGAACCGGATGCCGAACATGTCGTAGATTTCGCGCTCCATCCAATTGGCCGACGGGTAGATCTGTACGGCACTCTCCAGATCCTGCCCTTCCTTCACCAGCACGCGGACGCGCAGGCGCTTGCGGCGGCTGATGGAAATGAGCTGATACACGACCGAGAACGCGAACCCGTTCGCCGCCGGGTAGTGGGTGGCGGTCTGGTCCGCAAGCAGTTCGTACCGCAGCGCGGCGTCGCCCTTGCAGAACATGAGGGTCTCGATCAGGCCGTCCGGATGCACTTGCAGGGTCAGTTCGCCGCTTTGTTCAAAGGCCTGGGAAACCTTGCCGTCCAGCAGGTCCGTGAGATGGAGAAGGTCGGGGTCCGCGGCCTCGGCAGGCACTGGAAATTCCATGTCGTTTTCATTCTTTTTCGGGAGGGCCCGCACCGGGGGCTTCGGGGCATCCTTCCCTTCCGCCAAGGCCTTGGCCTTCGCGGTTTCAAAATCCGCCTGCTGCTTGGCCCACTTGGCCTCGTCCGCGGCGGCGGCGGCCTTCTGCTCCTCCTGGTAGGTGTGGAGGCTCGGGAGGGGCACGGTCTTCGGCATCACCACCTGGCGGTTCGGAGCGGTTTTATAGTCATACACATAAGGCCCGGCGGCGGCCTCGGCCATGTCGTGAGGCTTGGCCTCGACCACCGGAGCATCCCCGAGCACCTCGTACTTGATCACATCCACGGGACAGCCCTTGGCAGCCGTGATGATGCTGGTGATGAGCCGTTCGCCGTCCTCGGGCTTGAGGCCGTTCTTTTCGGTGCGGTTTTCCGATTCCTTGCCGTCCAGCCGCACGCCGGGCTTGATCATGCAGGTGGTTTCGGTCACATGGAACACCTCGGGGCTGTCGGCCTCGCAGGCATTGCAGACGATGCAGCCTTCTTCAATCCAGACCTTGGTGACACGCGGCTTGGCCCCGCCGGCAGCGGGTGGGGCCGGTGGCGCGGCGGGGGGCGCCGGAGCGACGGTGGGTTCCGGAAGCGCGGGCGCAGGAACCACGGCTTTCGCGGCGGCTTCACTGAGGTTGGCGGTCGTCCCGAGGGCCGCATCGACCGCATCCTCGATATCGGTGGCCGCGGGAGCCGCTGCCGCCGGCACGGCAGCCGCAGGAGCGGGCGCCGGCGCCTCGACGTTGGCCACCTGATCGAATTTGATGACTTCCACGGGGCAGGCCGCCGCGGCCGCGACGATAGAGGCTTCGAGATTCGTCCCCAGATCCCCCTTGAGCCCTGATTTTTCGTCGCGGTTCTCGCTCTGCTTGCCGTCCAGGCGGGCGTCGCCCTTGATGTGGCAGCTGTCCTCGGTGACTTGGAACACGTCCGGGCACTCGGCCTCGCACGCATTGCAGACGATGCAGCCTTCTTCGATCCAGACCTTCGCGATAGCCATGTCTCTTTCCCCTCCGGAGGCCTGCGGCCTAGCTCACCGATTCAAAGAGCTCGGCATACTTATCGGCCATGGAGCTGGTCATGATCTTGTCCTGGAGTTTCAGGAATCCATAGATGAGTCCCTCCGGCCGGGGCGGACAGCCGGGGATGAAAACGTCCACGGGCACGATTTTGTCCACGCCCTGGATCGTGTGGTAGCTGTCGAAGGGCCCGCCGGCCGTGGCGCAGGAACCCATGGCGATGACCCACTTGGGCTCGGGCATCTGGTCATAGAGCTTCTTGATCACCGGGGCCATTTTGTAGGTCACGGTGCCCGCCACGATCATCAGATCGCTCTGGCGCGGCGTGGCGCGGAAGATGCCCGCGCCGAAACGATCGAAGTCGAACTTGGAGGCCCCGGCGGCCATCATCTCGATGGCGCAGCAGGCCAGGCCGAAGGACATGGGCCACACGCTGGTCGCGCGCGCCCAATTGATGACTTTTTCAACCTTGGTGGTGATGAGGATGTGTTCGAGGACGTCTGGCCCATTCATCCCGTTCATTCCCATGTGAGAGCTCCTTTGGCCCAGATGTACCCATAACCGAACAGCAGCAAGAACAGGAAGAACAGCATCTCCACCAGACCGAACAGGGCCAGTTCCTTGATCTGGATGGCCCACGGCATCAGGAAGACCGTTTCCACATCGAAAACAAGGAACATCACTGCTACCAAGTAGTAGCGTACAGAAAACTTTTCCCGGGCCACGGTGACGGGGGTGATCCCGCATTCATAGACCAGATATTTGTTCACATTGGGGGCTTTGGGCCGGAGCAGGCGGGAGAGTCCCCAGACCAGCAGCGGCGTAGCGATGCAAATGAGCAGAAGCAGCAGAATCGGGGCATAGTCTCGCATGTGGACTCCGGAGCCGAATTAGCCGTTGTAGCAATCCAATCTTGCGATTTTCATGGTGCACCGGCCTGGTGGCCTTAGCGAAACCAACCGGAAAAGCGCTGGTTGGTCCACAATGGCCCCTAATTCTGCGGCTTAAGCCCGGCGCGGGTCAACGATAGATTCCGAGTCCCAGGGTCCAATGCCTGGATCGGCATGAAAAAACGATGGGCGATGAAGCCTTCCACGCGAAGACGGCATACCATATCTCATGGCCTCGACCGATCAATCCCTCCCCCACGAAGAAAAGACCCTGGTTTTGGAGCTGCCCGACAAGGGTGACAAGACCCTGGCCGGCGATCTCACCCAGACCGACCTGAGGCTGGAGCGGATGCTTTACCCCTCCCTGGACCTCACCAAGGAACCCGTGGACTTCGCGCTCTTCCAGGCGATCTCCCTGGACACCATGCTCAAGCACCACTTCGTGCCGGTCCAGGAGAAGGACGGCATCCTCTGGCTGGCCATGGCGGATCCCCTGGACGTGGTCACCCAGGACATGCTGCGCATGCAGCTCAAGCGCCCCTTGAAATTCGCCGGCGCGCCCCAGGCCCAGATCCAGGAAGTGCTCAAGAAATCCGAAAGCGGCCAGAAGGCCCTGGATGAAGTGGGCGAAGCGCTGAAGGTCCAGGTGCTCAGCGCCGAGGACGTGGATGACGAGGCCCTGGACCTGGAGCGGCTCACGGACAAGGACGAAGCCCCCATCGTCAAGCTCGTGGACACAACGATCTTCAATGCCTTGCAGCGGCGCACCTCGGACATCCATTTGGAGACCACCGCCGCCGGTTTCCTGATCAAGTACCGCATCGACGGCAGCCTCTATCCGGCCGCCGATCCCATCGACAAGCGCTTCGCCTCCGCGATCATCAGCCGCGTCAAGGTCATGAGCGAGCTGGACATCGCCGAAAAGCGCAAACCCCAGGACGGCCGCTTCAAGCTCAAGGTACGCGGGCGCGCCATCGATTTCCGCGTGAGCATCATGCCCACCATCCATGGCGAAGACGCTGTCATCCGCATCCTCGACAAGGAGAACCTGAGCGAGGAATTCAAGACGCTCAACCTGGACATCCTGGGCTTCTCGCCCCATGAGCTGTTGAAACTCCGCCGCTTCTCCCGGGAGCCCTACGGCATGTTCCTGGTGACCGGACCCACCGGATCCGGGAAAACGACCACGCTCTACGCCATCCTGAGCGAAATCCGTTCCCCGGAAGACAAGCTCGTCACCATCGAAGACCCGGTGGAATACCAGCTCGAAGGCGTCTGCCAGATCCCTGTGAATGAAAAGAAAGGCCTGACCTTCGCGGTGGGGCTCCGCTCCATCCTGCGCCACGACCCCGACAAGATCCTGGTGGGCGAGATCCGCGACCCCGAGACCGCCCAGATCGCCATCCAGTCGGCGTTGACGGGGCACCTGGTGTTCACCACCGTCCACGCCAACAACACCCTCGACGTCATCGGCCGCTTCCAGTACATGGGCGTCGAACTCTACAACTTCGTGTCGGCCCTGAATTGCATCCTGGCCCAGCGCCTGGTGAAGACCCTCTGCCCCAAGTGCAAACGCCCCATCGAACCCAGCCCCCAGGAATTCATCGACAACGGCGTGGATCCCACCTGGGGAAGCTCCGGCACGTTCTTCGAAAAGGTCGGCTGCGTCGACTGCCACGGCACGGGCTTCCGCGGCCGCCAGGCCATCATCGAATTCATGGGCATGAATGATGAACTCCGGGAAATGCTGACGCTCCGCGCGCCCATCCGCGATGTGAAGGCCGCCGCCCGCCGGAACGGCATGCAGAGCCTCCGCGAGAGCGCCCTCGAGAAGGTCCGCCTAGGCTTGACGAGCTTCCGCGAGATCAACAAAGTCACGTTCGTGGACTCCCACTGAAGCCCAGCCTTCAACCCGCCGACCTGCCCAGAATCTCGCGCTCCAGGCTCTGAAGCCGTTTGAGCCGCGCATACAGGCCCTGCTGCTCGGCCAGTTGCGCAGGCGTCCCGAACTGGATGGCGCGGCCCTGCTCCATTACCAGGACCTCCTCGCAAAGTTCGGCCACGAAGATGCGGTGGGTGGCCAGGACCAGCGTGGTGCGGCCCAGGTAGCCTTTCAGGTTTTCCAGGATCCGGGACTCGGTTTCGGCGTCCACCGCTGAAAGCGCGTCGTCCATGAGGAGCAGGCGCGGCTTCTTCAACAGGGCCCGGGCGAGGGCCGTGCGCTGCCGTTCCCCGCCGCTCAGCACGACGCCGCGCTCGCCCACGACGGTATCGAGACCCGCAGGCAGCCGCCGGATGAGATCGTCCAGGCAGACCACTTCGGCCACTTCCCAGATTTCCGCTTCGGTGGCGCCGGGCCTTCCCTGGATGAGGTTTTCCCGCAGGCTCGTGGAAAAGAGGAAAGCCTCCTGGGGCACCCATCCGAGTCCCGCCCAATGCCGCCGCAGGGTGGCATCGTCCAGGGACTGGCCGTCCACCTCGTAGCGGCCTTCCTGGATGGTTCTCAGGCCGGCCAGGGTCTGCAGAAGGATGCTCTTGCCGCTGCCGATGCCGCCCACGATCGCCAGGCTGCCGCCTGATGCGACCTTCAACGAGATCGGGCCGAGACCTCGCCCCGATTCGAATCGGAACGACCCATCGCTCAGGGCGATCGCCGCGGGCGCGGGAGGCAGTGCCGGGGCTTCATCTCCAGGCCATGGCGGCACCGCCGGGTCCGGCGCGGCCAGCACCTGCTCGATGCGTTCCTGGCCCGCGCGGGCGCGCTGGAACAGGTTCACGGACCAGCCCAGGCTCATCACGGGCCAGGCCAGGGCCACCAGATACCCGGTGAAGGCCGTGAGATCGCCCAGGCTCAATTCATGGCGCGTCACCAGGGTCCCTCCGTACGCGACCAGCACCAGGGCCGCGGCGCCTCCGATGAGGGAGGCCATGGGTCCGTAGGCTCCAAAGATCGAGGACTGCCGTATGTTCAGCCTCGCCTGGTCCTCGCTCAATTCCCGGAACCGGCCCACGCGGAGGCCCTCGAGGCCGAAGGCCTGGACCACCTTTTCGCCCTGGATGGTTTCGTGGCTGAAGGTGTTGAGCTGGCTGGAAACGAGCTGGAGTTTTTGCTGCAGCGCATGGCTTTTCTTGCTCAGGAGGTAGAACCCGAGCGCCAGGAAGGAGAAGGGCAGCATGACCGCGAAGGTGAGCCGCACGTGGGTATGCAGCATCAGGGCCATGGTCATGGGCAGAATGCTGAAGGTCTGGAGCAGGCTCATGAACCCGGGCCCGGTGGCCATCCGCACGGTGCTCACATCATCGCCGATGCGGCTCATGAGATCGCCGATGCGCTGCCGTTCGTAGAACGCGAAGGATCGTGTCATCAGGTACGCGTAGATCTCTTCGCGCTGGGCCTTTTCGATCTCCCGGCTGAGCCCGATGAGCGTGTTGCGCATCAGGTAGCGCCCTATGCCTGCCACCAGCGTGAACAGGAGCATCCAGACGAGCGCGTGGCGGGAATCGCCGTACCGGCGCACCTCCAGCGCGTGCACCGCTTTCCCGGACCAGAACGGGACCCAGGCCGCCGCCAGGCTGCAGAGCAGGGTCGAACCAAGGCCCAGGAGCAATGACCGCCGATGCCCCGCCAGAAGCTTCCACCACCAGGTTGACTTGGATTCCATCGCCACCCAACCAGCCTAACAACACTTGGCAAGGGACGGCCCCGAGGCGCATGATGCTTCCACCCACCCAGGTAAGAAACCATGCGCATCCAGGCACTCGTCCTCCTGATGGCTCTGGCTCCATCGGCTTTGGGCTTCGCCCAGACCGTGGAAGAATCCTTCGCCCGGGACCCCGGGCCCTTGGATTTCATCCGCGGTGAAGGCTTCGAGCAGGCCATCCTGCAATCGCTCACCGGGGATGCCCTCGTGGGGCTGGATGCTCAAAATCGAGTGGTCCCAAGACTTTCGGATCGCTGGGAGATCCGGGGCAAGGCGCTGCGTTTCCATCTCCGCGACGGGATGCGTTTCGCAAGCGGCGCGCCCGTGGGCCCCGGGGATATCACCTGGACCTTCCAGGAAATCCAGCGGAACAAGGACGCCAGCCCGACCAAGCGCGGAATCCTCCAGGGCGTGGTGGTCGCCCAAAAAGGCCCCTTCGTGGAACTGTCCTCCTCGAAGCCTGCCGCGAGGCTGCTGATGGAGCTCGCGCACCTCCAGGTGGCCCGGAAAGGCCATGCGGATGAAGGCAGCGGACCATTTTCGCTGGTGAGGCGGGGCAGTGAATGGACCTTCACGGCGCGCGGGCATTTTCTGAAACCGAAGCTCGGCGCGATCCATTTCCGCCTGATCGCGGATGAGCAGACCCTGCTCCAGAACCTGCAGAAAGGGTGGCTCTCCATCGGCACGCCTCCAGCCAGGGGCGGTCTCCAGCCGCCACCAACGATGGTCGAGCTGCGCCAGCCGACCCGCGCCCAGCTCCTGGTCTTCAGCCGGATCGGATTGACCCCCTTGCAGGCTCTGGAGAAATGGCGCGGAGAGGCCTTCCCGGTGAATTTTTTCAGCGGCAAGGCCCAGGCAAGCCGCGGACTCTGGCCGGAATCCCTTGGATTTCCCGTGATGGGAATCCAGGCGCCTGCGCCGACATCGGCCAAGGGCCAGCACTGGGAATTGCTCTACAGCGCCGGGGATGGGCTCGTCCAGAAGGCCCTGTTGGCGCTTCGGGAGCGTGCCCGGCAGGATGGCGTCGATCTGGAGCCCAAGCCCGTGGAAGCGGGCCTGCTTTACCAGCGTTTGCAGACCGGGGACTTTCAGCTTGCTTCGGCCTTGAACATCTTCGATCCCCATCCCTGGTCGGTCCTGGAACTGCTGGAACCCAACGGCCCGATGAATTTCTGCGGCTGGAAGGATGGGAAGTTCGAAGGTCCCGCAGCCAGGCTCGACTCGCCGCAAAGCCCGGCCTGGCAAGAGCTCCAAAAGATCTGGTCCGTCCACCCGGCGGCGCTGCCCCTTCTGGATTTCACCTCCATCGTTTGGGTGGACAAGCGCCTGAAGGTGGAACCCAGCGCCTTGGGCCTCTATCTCACGACACCCGGCGCAGCGGGCTGGACCTGGGCCAAGTGAAACACTGGCAGGGTTGGACCATCTGGGTGCTGGCGGCCGTCGCGGGGGTTGGACTGCCGGGGGCCGTATGGCACCAGACCTCCGCGCCGGATTTTCCCTGGGCGGCGCTGCTCCCCATGGCGGCGTTGCTGGGGATTCTGGGTTTGGCCGCTCCGGTCATCGCCGGCTTGCTGGGCCCCGGTGGCGCCCGGATGGGAATGCTCTCCCTGATCGAAGCCCCGCCGGATTTTCTGTGGGGCGGGCTGCTGCTGGCCTTGTGGCCCAGCGCCTGGGGGCCGCCGGGGCTGCCGGCCTTCGGAGCCGCCTTCCTGGTGGCGGCGTTGCCCTCCGAGGTCCGCTGGCTTTGCGCGGCCATGCCCGTGGAAACCCCCTTGCCGCTCGCTTACGGATCCGTTGCCATCCGGAGGACGCGCCGGACCGTGATCCTACGACTCATGCCCCGCTGGCTCGCGGCCCGGGTGCCGTTATGGCTCACCGCGGCCTTGATCCTGGAACGGATCTTCGGAATCCAGGGATTCGGCGGCGACTGGATGCAGCGGATCGCCAACCGGGACCGTCTGGGCATCGCGCTGTGGATGCTCGCCTTCGCGCTCCTGTGGCGGGCCACCCGGATCTGGGAGCGGCAATGAAGTGGCGCTGCGCGTTCCTGCTCGCCTTGTTTTTGCCCGAGCTCCCGCTGGATCCCTTCACGGCGGACCTTCCGGCAGGCTGGCCGCACCTATTGGGCACCGATGCGCTGGGGCGCGACGGCTTGCTGCGTCTGCTCCTCGGGGGCGCCCGGAGTTTCGGCTTCGCCGCTGCGGTGGCTTTGGCTTCGCTGGCCTTCGGGCTGTTGCTGGCCCTGGGCGAGGACCGCTTCCGCGATGGCCGCTCCGCCCTGCGCTCCCTCCCTGCCTTGCTTCTGCTCATCCCCCTGGCCGCGGCCTCCGGGGGGTTTGGGTGGGTCTCCCTCGGCTGTCTCCTGGCTTGCCTGCAGGCTCTCCAGTTGGAACCGGTCCTGCGCGCGAGGTTGGACCCCTTCCGGCGGGGGCCCGCCTGGACGATGGTCCAGGTGCTGGGCGCCACCCCCGCCCACCGGGTGAAGGCTTGGGCGCCCTGGGCGTTCCAGGAGGCCGCGCCGCTTTTCCCGACCGCATGGATGGCGACGCTCTGGGGCGAAGCCACGTTGCGCCTGCTGGGCCTGGGTCCGGGACCTCAGCATGATTCCTTGGGTCTGCTGCTCAACGAGGAGCTGCCCCGGCTCTCCACGGACGGAACGGCCCTCGGCGCCGCTTCGCTGATGCTGGTTTTGGCCTTAGCATGGACCTCCACACGCACCCTGGAGAACCCCTCGTGAGCGGACTCATCGGAACCAAGATCCCGCCCTTCTCCCTTCTCGATGACCAGGGCAACACGGTCACGCAGAAGGATTTCCTTGGAGGCTGGACAGTGCTCTATGCCTACCCCAAGGATTCCACGCCCGGCTGCACCACCGAGGCCTGCGATTTCCGGGACAACTGGAATCGCTTAAAAGGAATGGGGGCACAGGTCTACGGGATCTCGCGGGACAACCAGAAGAGCCACCAGAAGTTCATCGCCAAGCAGGAGCTGCCCTTCCGCCTGCTGAGCGATCCCGAGCTGACCCTCCTCGCGCCTCTCGGCTCCTTCGGGAAAAAGTTGATGTACGGCAAGGAGGTCGAGGGCATCATCCGCTCGACTTTCCTGGTGGATCCGGACGGCGTCATCCGCCAGGCCTGGCCGAAGGTCAGCGTGAAAGGCCATGTGCAGGCGGTGCTGGAGATTTTGGAGAAGCTGAAGGGTTAGGCGCCTGCGCGAGGTTCCAGCGCCCGATTTCTTCCAGCGCGGTCCGCTTGAACAGCAGCTGCGAAAGGCTGTTGCGGTCATCCCGCCAGGGTCGATCGGCGCTGAGGAAGGCCACGCGCGCAGAACCCTCGGATTGGCCCCGGTAGATCTTGGGGCCGAAGCCTGCGAGAAGGCGCTCCAGGATTATCGGCGTTTTCAGCAGAGCAGCATCGCGGGTGAGCACGATGTAATCGCTCACCGAATGCAATGGATTCACCTTGCCGGCCGAAGGCCCGAGGTCGACCAGATAAGCACCATAAAGATCCAAGGCTTTGGCGCTGCTCAAGGCGATGCGGTCGACCGGAAGCGGATTGCTCACATGCAGCACCAGCACGCCATCCGGCGCCAGGTGGCGAAGATAGGTCTGGAACGCCTCCACCGTGAGCAGATGCCAAGGAACCGAATCGCCGGAAAAGGCGTCGATGAGCAGCACGTCATATCCCCTCGCCCGGCCTTCCCGCAATTCTTGCTCAAGGCAGATCCGGCCGTCCCCCTCCACCACTTCGATCTTGGCTTTCGAATTCCTCAAGAGTGGAAACACCTGGGAATCCGGCCCGGCGAGATTGATCACCAGCGGATTGATCTCGTAGAAGACATACTCGTCCCCCTCGCGCCCATAGTCCGCCACGGAACCGACGCCCAGGCCCACCGCACCGACCCGCAGGCCTTGCTTGCGCGCCATTTCCATCCGCAGGACACGCCCGATGCCGGAATCCGGCGTGTAGTAGACCAGCGGGTTGCCGGGCGCCTTGAGATCCACCAACCCATGGAGTGTCTTGAGGTTGGAAAGCTCCAACAGATTTTCGATCCGGAGGACGCGGATGATGCCGTAGAAATTCCTCAGGTAGTGGCCCCGGCTCTTTCCTTCCGCTTTCAAGGAAAATCCCCCCGCCACCATGGCCGCCAAGGCCGATATGGCGATGAGATTGCCCTTGGCCCCTCCGAGCTCGCGCGCCGTCAACAACCCGACGATGGCCACGCCGAGCATGGCGATGCCGAATTCATAGATCCGATTGAAGGCGAAAGGCGCCGCAAGGGCCACCAACAGCCCGCCCAGGACGCCCCCGGCGGCGATGAGCAGATAGAAGCGAGTCAACCCCGAGGGTGCGGGACGCGATTCGAACAGGAACCCATGGCACACCATGCAGCCCGCAAAGGTGATGATGGAGCCTTCAAGCAGCGGCATCAGGACCTGGTGTTTCGTATCCGACCGGGCCACGATGGCCAGGTAGGCGGCGGCGGCGAACAACAGGAGCCACACGGCGGGCCACCAGCCCCAGCTGAGCTTCCACTTCGCGTCGAAGACCAGGATGAAGGTGCCGAGGTACAGGACCAGCGGCAGGATCCACAGAAGCGGGATGGCCGCGATTTCCATGGTCATTTTATTGGTCGAAGCCATGAGGATCGCAGAGCCCATGGCCGATGCCAGAACCCACAACCATGGCGTGAGCGGGCTTGCGGACGCCGCGGGCACTCCTGTTTCCGGCTCTGCATCCACCGTCGGCGGGGCCTCGGGTCCTGACGGCGAATCGCCGTTGCGCACGGCGGCCCGGTGCAGCGTCCAAATCCCCAAGGCAAACACCCCGATGAGCAGAAAGATCAGGATTCCCTGCGCCGGAGTGCTGAGCATCGGTTCTGCCGCGAAAGGATAGGCCAGCAGTCCCCCCAGGGAACCCGCGTTGGACCACGCGTAGAGACGGTAGGGGGTACGCCCTGAGTGGGCCTGGACAAACCACAGCTGCACCAGCGGGGAGGTGGCCGCGAGGGCGATCATCGGCAATCCGGCGGTGCGGAGCAGGATCCATAGCAACGCTGGAATGCCTTGGCCAGGTTCCGGCAGAACGTCTGAAATCAGGGGATTCCCATGCCGGATCCAGGCCCATCCCAGAAGCGCCAGGACTACCCAAAGCAGGGCGCTGTGCCACAGGGACTGGCGCCTGGATTCCCCGCTGCGGCTCAAGACGTGCGCGTAAGCGTATCCGCACAGCAGCACCGCCTGGAAGAAGAGCATGCAGACGATCCACACACTGGCGCCGCCGCCGAAACGCGGGGTGAGCACCTTCCCCAGGAAGGGTTCAAACAAGAACAGGACGAATGCGCCCAAAAAGGAAAGCACCCCATAGATCATCTAGACTCCCGATGCCCGCATTTCCAGGCTGTCACGCAACAACTGTCCATGCCCCGGAGACCATTAGAAACGCACCTCGCTCAGCGATTCCGCAAAGGCGGTCATCATGGGCCAAAGGCTTCGCCTCAGATCGCCATGATGGAATAGCCGCCATCGACGTAGATGGTCTGGCCCGTGACGCCGCGGCCCATGGGACTGAGCAGGAACAGCGCGCCGTCGGCCACTTCTTCGAGTTCCACGAGTTTCTTGAGCGGCGCATGCTTCCGGTGGTGGCTCAGGATGGTGGAGAACCCTCCGATGCCGCTGCTGGCCAGGGTCTTGAGCGGACCGGCGGAGAGCGCGTTCACCCGGATCCCGAATTGCCCCAGATCCGAAGCCAGGTAGCGCACCGAGGACTCCAGCGCGGCCTTGGCCACGCCCATGACGTTGTAGTTGGTCATCACCCGGGACCCGCCCAGGTAGCTCAGCGCGATGATGCTGCCACCTTCGGTCATCAGGGGTTTCGCGCCCTGGGCGAGGGCCGGCAGGCTGTACACGCTGATGTCCTGGGCGATGCGGAAATCCTCCCGGGAGGTGGAGACGAAATCCCCCTCGAGCGCCTGGCGGGGGGCATAGGCCACCGCATGGACCATGAAATCGAGCTTGCCCCACTGTTCGCCCAAGGAATCGAACGCGGCCTTGATCTGGGCGTCGTCGCTCACATCCAGGGGCAGCAGCAGCGGATTTTCCAGTTCCTTGGCCAGTTCCTTCACATTCTCGCCGAGGCGCTCGTTCTGATAGGTGAGGGCCAATTGGGCGCCGTTGTCCGCGCAAGCCCGTGCGATGGCCCAGGCGATGGACCGCTTGTTGGCGACCCCGACGATCAGACCGCGCATACCTTTCATCAGCATCTTGAAAAACCTCCAGTATCGTTACGAATGAAGGTCCCACCTTACCTTGAAGCGCCCCTCCGACCAAGCGCGGGGGCGGACCACCGGCATGTGCCAAGCTTTATCGAACTTTATCTCCTACAGTTACACTTCAGGACATATGAATCCTCGACGCGCCCTCGCCCTCATGGCCATGCCCCTGCTGGCGGCCCAGGGCGCCTACAATCCGCGGTTGGATCTGGATGAGGGCCGATATCTGAAGGTCCTCTCGGATGCGGAAACCCGCCTCAGCCGGGACCCTGGCGATGCCCTGGCCTGGGCGGCCAAATCCCAGGCCCTGGCAGCCTTGATGCGGTTCGGCGAGGCGGGCGCCGCCGCCCAGAAATCCTTGGAACGGAAAGGGGATCTCGCCGACGGATTGCTGGCCCGTGGACTGGCCCGCGCTGGCACCGCCATCCAGCAGCGGAATTTGGGGAGCCTGCGGGGCGCCTCGGGCGCCATGGATGATTTCCGCGCCGCCGCCCAGGCGGACCCGGGCCTGGCATCCGCGTGGATGAGCCTGGGCCTGGCCTATGAGCAGCTCCCGGGCCTGTTCGGGGGCTCCACCAAAAAGGCGCTGGCCTGCGCCGACAACCTGCGCAAGGTCAACCCTGCCCGCGGCGATCTTCTGCAGGGCATGGTGCTGTCCATGGATGGCCGATGGAACGATGCCAGAGGTTATTTCCTGCGGGCCCTCTCCACCGCCCCGGGCGATCCGGAAGTGGTCTATGGCTACCTGGATGCCCTGGGCAGCCGGTCCACGCGCAAGACCCTGGGCGAAAGCGCCCAGCGCGCCCAGTGCGCCGCCGAAGCCATGCGTCTGCTCCCTACCGTCAAAGGACGGGCCCGGGGCATCCAGGCTGTTTGCGATGCGCTGTTGGATGGGGGTGTTCCCGAATCGTCCTGGAAAACAGCGCATGATTCCCTCCACCACTGCGACCTCCCGAGCCTCATGAAGGTCCAGCTCGGCAAGATCGCCGCCCGGGCGGGCATCCACCGCGAGGAAGGCCTCGCCTACCTGGACCAGGCCCTGAAGGAGCCCCTCGAAGGCGGCATCGGGGGCATCGCTTCGGTGCAATGGCGGCGCGGCCAGATCCTGAAGGACCTCAACCGGCATGATGAAGCCCGGCAAGCCGCCCAGGCCGCCCTAAAAGCCGATCCCAAACATCCAGGAGCGAAGCGGCTGATGGAGGATCTGAGGTAGCCCCGTCCATGTGGGACGCTTTTTTGCACATGAGGCGGCTGGCCACACTGAGAACACTCGGAAACAAAGGCGTTCCTGCGGGTTCCGGCTCTGAGTTTCCATAACCCGGCCTCCCGCTCCATTCCGATTCAATCTATGCTTGCGCGATGACCCTTTCTCGATCGCATGGCAACACGACAAAGCCAGCCGCAGTCAGCGCAAATAAATCCGTCTCATCCTGCGGGGTTTCCTGAATATGCCGAAGAGGATCTCCATCTGCATCCCGGCATTCAACGAGGCCGCCAACCTGCCCGTGGCTGTGGAAGCCGTGGAGCGGCTCTTCCGTGAAGAGCTGGGCGCCTATGAACTCGAAATCATCATCACCGACAATGCCTCCACCGACTCCACTTGGGAGGTGGTGAACCGGCTGGCCGCGGACCGCCCCCACCTGAAGGCCTTCCGGTTCTCCCGGAATTTCGGATACCAGAACAGCGTCTTCGCCGGGATTTCAATGGCCACCGGAAGCGCCGTCGTGGAGCTCGATGCCGATCTCGAGGACCCCCCCGCCGTGATCCCGAAGTTCGTCGAAAAGTGGGAAGCGGGCTTCGATGTCGCCTATGGGGTCCGCGCCACGCGGCACGGGTCCTGGTTTCTGCGGCTGGCCTTCTCCCTCTTCTACCGTTTATTGAACAAACTTTCGGATTTCCCGATCCCGAAGGATTCCGGCGATTTCCGGCTGCTCGACCGGAGGGTCGTGGAGGTCCTAAGAAATCTCCCGGAACGGAATCTCTACCTGCGAGGCCTGGTGTCGTACCTGGGATTCCGCCAGGCGGAAGTGCTCTATGACCGCCAACCCCGCATCGGCGGCGCCAGCAAGTTCAGCTTCCTGCACTACCTCACCCTCGCGGTCGATGCATTGACGGCCTTCTCCAAAGCGCCCCTGAGGCTGATCGGCATCCTGGGAATCATTTTGTTCGTGCTGTCCATGTTGTTGTCTCTTTATTACCTTTACGGGCGCATCCTCCATGGAACTCCCCTGCCGGGTTTCACCACGCTGGTGGTGCTGACGCTGATGCTCAACAGCGTGACCTTCATTTTTCTCGGTGTGCTGGGCGAGTATCTGAGCCGTGTTTTCGATGACGCGAAAAACCGTCCCAGGGTGATCTTCCGGGATTCCATCAATGCGGATGGCGTTCCGCCTTGCCTCTAGACAGCAACTGTTCCACCACACCGCTCAGGGGCTCGCGGGATGCGGGAAGCAGCCATTCAGGGGATCGGGGGAACACTTCCCGGGTATTCTCCTGGGCCGGGCGCTCCAGCGCGCCGATCTCGAGCAGTCCAGCAGCGCCGAACGCCGTGAAAATGCCCCGGGCAAGGTCGGCCAGCCTCAAGGGCTCGCCTGAATTCAAGTCAAGCGAGGGGCCCGGGAGGTCGCTCCAGTCGCGCTGGAGCAGGTTCCGGACCCCGAGGGCGACATCGTCGGCGTGGTGGTACTCCCGGAGCTGGTCTCCGGATGACATGCGGAAGACGGTCTGGTCCCGCAGCGAACGGACAATCTGGCCAATGAACATGTGCGGCTTCGGCTCGCCTCCATAAAGCGTATGCAGGCGGAGGTGGAGAAACCGCCCGGCGGCCCTGGGGTTGCCTGCTTGGACGGCCATCCATCCGCCAAGCTCAAGCTTGGAGTCCAGGTAGGGATTGGTCGCGCATAGATTCGGAAAATGTTCCTGTATCGTTCCAAAGGTCAGGAACCTTGCATCCAGGCCTTGGGCGGCTGCCACGACCCGCTGGACAAACTCCACGTTCGCCCGGCGGAGGCGCGCCGCGCCCTCGTTCGGATCGGTGAGGCCTGATGCGAACAGCACATCGCAGGGCCGATCTTCGAAGACCTTGGATCTGAGTCCATGCGGATCATCGAGGATGGACTCCAACTCATGCCAGGCGTAGGACCGGATGCCCCTGCCCTCATCCAGGGCCGAATGAAGGGCTGAACCGAGCTGGCCCCTGGCCCCGAATAGAACCACGTCACGAAATGGATGCGAACTGAAAGCCTTCAATGGATCCGCCTGTTCGGGGAAGGGATGGGAACCTGGACACCCGAGGATATTACGGTTTCAAATTTCATCCTGCGCGGCGCACCAGGGGCGGACCGAGCCGGACCCTGAAACTCTACGTTCCGGCCTCGTTGCGGATCGTGCCCCCCGGGCCCGACAACCGGGGTGGCGGGGGATCGCTGCGGTCATCGAGGCAGGCTGTACAAGGCGTGGAAGAAGAACCGTTGCATCGGATGGCGTTCATGGAACAGGGTCGTCCACGTTTTTGGAACCGGGTAGCCGAATTCGGTCACGCGGAAACCATTGCCGGGGGCCCGTGAGTTGCGCCATTGCTTGGTGTAGAAGAACCGCCGGGTGAGCCGGTCGATCTGCGCGAAATAGAAATCGATCTGCTCCCGAGTCATCTCCGCCAGGGAGCTGATGTTCAGGAACAGGTCGAAATGCTTCTCTGGAAGCAGCTCGATCTGGTGTGCCGCAATGAAACGGATCTGAGCATTTTCGAATTCGGTCCGAATTTCATCGAAGGAGGAAAAATCCCGGTACTTGAAGATCGGAATCCCCGGAAATTCAGCAGAGAGGTATTCCTGGGCCACATACAGCGTAGGAGGGATGTCGATCACCGTGTAGCGGCAACCTTTCAGCGCCTTCAGGAAGACGAATCCAACCCGGCCGTATCCAGCACCCAGTTCGACAACCTCCAGATCGCCCTTGATCTCCCCGCCGAGTCCAGTGGTGGCAGCATAAAACTCGTGGACTGAGTTGCAAAGATCTTGGGATAAGCGGAGTCCATCGCGGCGGATGTAGATCGGGTCCCCGGTGAGCGGCTCCTCCAACGAATCCATGAGGCCCAAGGGATCCCTCATGGCCACAAATTTCTTCATGAGAGCCAGGGCGATCCCGTAGAGGTATCCCATCACCGGGCCGAAAATTTTTCTTCCTCCCGCAGAATCGATGCCGGCGCCGCGAAAGAATATGTTCCATTCCCGAGCCTGGAACCAGGCCCTGGCCAAAGGGAGAAATTGCTGCGCTAGCATCCATTTCACATCCCAGCTGAAGTAGCGGAGGTTGACCGTTTTCTTGAAATGTTCGATGCCCTCTTCTTCCAGTTGGCGGACCTGCTGGGCGATGAGCTGCTCCCAGAACGGAGAAGGCTGGAATAGGGTCCCAGCCTTCCGCATGTCCTGGATCATGAGGTCAAGCTCCGGAATTGGTTTTCTTGAGGCCCGCAGGCTATTCATCATGTCGCTGTCCGGTTGCTGAAAGGAGGGGTGGGGGAGTTGGAGGCCGCAACCGGCCTGCCGGAGCCCGCACGGCTTGGGATTCATATGGAATGCGCGCCTCTGGCTAGTCTGTGAGAACGCCCAGGGAGTGTCCAGTGCCGTCCTTGAACGAACGGGCTCGGATTGCCTGGCGCAGTGCGACCGCGGAAGCGATAGGCTTTGCGGCGGGTGGATTTCGCCGACAAAGCCATCGACGGATCCACCCGTCATGCATCTTCCCAACCGACCCGCTGCCCCGGCCCCGGCGCCTTGACATCAGAGAAGGCAGGGCGTGAAATTAGCCTAGCCAACCGCTCAGAGCCCACTGCCTCCTAGGGTCGTTCAATTGTTAAAATCTTTCATGCTAACAAATGGGATGACATTCATCATGCCGACCTGCGCATCTTGATGGGCTCCACTCCGCTCGTCTCGGTGTGCATTCCCGTCTACAACACGGAGCGCTTCATTACCGAAGCCCTCCACTCTGTGCTCAACCAGTCCTTCCGTGATTTGGAAGTGGTGGTGGTGGACAATGCATCCACCGACTCGACGCCCGAACTGCTCGCGAAAATCGCGGATCCGAGGGTCCGGCTGTTCCGGAACGAACAAAACATCGGCGCCGCTGGAAATTTCAATCGCGCGATGTCGCTGGCCCGGGGGCGGTACATCAAGCTCCTTTGCGCGGATGACTTGCTTTATCCCACCTGCCTGGAGAAGCAGGTCGAGGTCCTGGAGGCGGATACCCGAGCGGAAATCTCCATGGTCTGCTGTTCGAGGGACATCGTGGACTCCAGAGGCAAACGGTGGCTGCGCCGTGGATTCCCCGGTCAGCCGGGTCGGTTGGGTGGAGCCCTCGCGACCGCGATGTCCATCCGGCATGGCACCAACATCTTTGGAGAGCCCGGCGCCATCCTTGCGCGGGCGGAATTGGCGCGGGCCGCCGGAGGCTTCGACCCCCGCTATAGTTATTGCATCGACCTCGATTTCTGGTGCCGACTCTTGGCCGCAGGAGACCTCCACGTGATCGACGAGACACTTTGCGCCTTCCGCCTTTCAGAGCAGTCCTGGAGCCTTTCGTTGGGCCATCGCCAGCACCTGGAATATGCCGAGTTCATGGAAGACCTGCATAAAAAACGCGGGCTGCACCTGACTTGGTTTGACAGGTCGGCGGGGCGCCTGCGCTCGCGCCTGAACGCCTTTCTGAGGCAGGGCCTCACCAGGTTCATCCTTTTCAATTCGCGGAGCCGGAAATGAACCAATTTCTTCCTGTTGGCATCCTCACCGGCGGATTGGGAACACGTCTTTCCGAAGAGACCGTGCTCAAACCCAAACCCATGGTCGAGATCGGGGGCATGCCGATCCTGTGGCACATCATGAAGATCTTCGCGGCCCACGGCGCGGACGATTTCTTCCTGGCGCTCGGGTACAAAGGTGAAGTCATCAAAGAATTCTTCTTCCAGTACCGCTACCGTGCCAGCGATTTCACCATCCATCTCGAGTCGGGGGCCGTGGACATCAACCGCCCTCCCACCGAGAACTGGCACGTGCATCTGATGGATACGGGCCAGCACACGCAGACCGGCGGGCGCGTGAAAAGGTTGTTGAAGCAGGCAGGCCGGACCATGCTTCTGACCTACGGAGACGGCGTGAGCGACGTCGATATCGACAAACTTGTCGATTTCCACCGCAAGCACGGCAAGCTTGCCACGGTGACCGCCGTCCGTCCTCCGGCCCGATTCGGCGAGTTGAAGCTGAAGGATGGAATGGTGACCGCCTTCGATGAAAAGCCCCAGATCGGCGAGGGCTGGATCAATGGCGGATTTTTTGTGCTCGAACCCGAAGTTGCCGATTACATCGAAGGGGATCCCACTGTTTTCGAGCGGGAACCCTTGGAACGCCTTGCTTCTGAAGGCCAGTTGGCCGTGTACGAACATCACGGGTTCTGGCAGTGCATGGACACCCTCCGCGATGTCCGGCAGCTGGAGGAGATGTGGCAGAGCGGCAGTGCCCCGTGGGAGAAGAAAACCAGATGAATCCGGGCTTCTGGAAGGATCGATCGGTCTTCATCACAGGCCATACGGGCTTCAAGGGTGCTTGGCTTTGCATGTGGCTGCGCCACATGGGTGCCCGCGTGACCGGGTACGCGTTGGATCCGCCCACGGAACCGAGCCTGTTCAACCTGGCGGATGTGGGCGCTGAGGTGGTGGATCTGCGTGGGGACGTGCGGGACGCGGCGGCATTGGAATCGGCGATCAGCCACGCAGAGCCGGAGATCATCCTTCACCTCGCCGCCCAGTCGCTGGTGCGGGTCTCCTACCAGGAACCCGTCGAGACCTTCGCGACCAACGTGATGGGAACCGTGCATCTCCTGGATGCGGTCCGTCGCGTTTCCAGCGTGAGGGCGGTCCTGGTTGTCACCAGCGATAAATGTTACGAAAACCGCGAGTGGACCCGCGGATACCGTGAAGATGATGCGATGGGAGGATTCGATCCCTATTCCAGCAGCAAGGGCTGTGCGGAATTGGTCACGGCGGCCTACCGGCGTTCCTTTTTCGATGGACAGTCTGGCCGACCACTCGGAATCGCGACCGCAAGGGCCGGGAATGTCATCGGAGGCGGGGACTGGGCCCAGGACCGCTTGCTGCCCGACCTTCTGAAATCCTTTTCGGATGGCCGGTCCGCGGTGATCCGGAATCCCCTGGCGACGCGTCCCTGGCAGCATGTGCTCGAACCGCTCCGGGGCTACCTGATGCTGGCCGAGAGGCTCTGGGGCGGCGATAAGGATATGCCGGGCGGATGGAATTTCGGCCCCCTTGAGACCGACGTGAAGCCGGTCTCCTGGATCGCGGATACCGCCGCGCGGCGCTGGGGCGGAAACGCCGCCTGGGAGAGGGATCCAGCCTCCCATCCTCATGAGGCCCATTCCCTCCAGTTGGACATCACCAAAGCTGAAGATCAGCTCGGTTGGCATCCGGTCCTCGGTGTCGAGGATGCGGTAGCCTGGACGGTTCGCTGGTACCGTGGGCTGTTGGATGGAAAGTCGGCCAAGGCCCTGGCTTTGCGCGACATTGGTGAATACGGGGACCGGCTTGCCGCCCGTCACGGATAGAGGATGAATATGCTTTGCTGCAGGTCTTGCGGTGCCGAACTCCACCAGGTCTTCATGGACCTAGGGGCCTCGCCCCTCTCGAACCGGTACCTGAGCGCCGAGGACCTGCTGGTGATGGAGCCGACCTATCCGTTGAAATCCCACGTCTGCACACAATGCTGGCTCGTGCAGCTCCCGGCGGTCGTGACCCCGGAGCAATTGTTCTCCGACTATCCCTACTTTTCCTCCTATTCGGATTCGTGGCTGAAGCACTCCGAGGCGTATGTGGAGTCGATCACCAAGCAGCTCGGATTGACCTCCGCCCACCATGTGGTGGAAATCGCCAGCAATGACGGCTATCTCCTTCAATATTTCGCCCAACGGGGCATCCCGGTCCACGGGGTCGAACCGGCAGCGAATGTCGCGGCTGAAGCGGAAGCCAAGGGGATCCCCACGCTGGTGCGGTTCTTCGGCACCCGCACGGCCGAAGACATGGCCGCCGCCGGTCTCAAGGCAGACCTGCTGCTGGGGAACAATGTGCTGGCCCACGTGCCCGACTTGAACGATTTCATCGCGGGCATGGAACTGCTCCTGAATCCGGGCGGGGTGATCACGATGGAGTTCCCCCACTTGCTGCGCCTGATGGAACTGAACCAGTTCGACACGATCTACCACGAGCATTTCTCCTATTTCTCGTTCCTTGCGGTGGAGCAGGCCTTCCTCCGCCATGGCCTCGAGCTGTTCGACGTGGAGGAGCTCCCGGCCCATGGCGGCTCCCTGAGAATCTACGGCAGGCACCTGGCCGACGCATCGGAGCCGGTCGGCCCCCGGGTTGTGGAACTCCGGCAGCGCGAGGTGTCGCTGGGCCTCGATCATGCGGATGCCTACGAAAGGTTCACGCGGCAGGTCGAGGAGACCAAGCGCGGGCTGCTCACGTTCCTCATCGACGCCAAGCGCTCGGGCAAGTCCATCGTCGGCTACGGCGCGCCGGCAAAGGGGAACACGCTGCTCAACTACTGCGGCATCAGGACGGATTTCCTGGACTACACCGTCGACCGCAGCAAGCACAAGCAGGGGCGGTACCTGCCCGGTTCCCGGATTCCGGTCTTCAGCCCGGATCGGATCAAAGAGACGAAGCCCGATTTCGTGCTGGTGCTGCCCTGGAATCTACGCGAGGAAATCATGGACCAGATGGCCCATATACGCGATTGGGGAGGCCGCTTCGTCCTGCCCATTCCGCGGGTCGAGGTCCTTCCTTGAAATTCATTCCGTCTGTCCTGGGTGGAGCCTTCCGCATCGAGATGGATCGTCTGGAGGATGAACGCGGTTTCTTCGCCCGCACTTGGTGCGGCCGCGAGGCGGAACTCCATGACCTCATCCCCGGAATCGCCCAGTGCAACATCTCCTTCAACCGCAGGCGCGGCACGCTGCGCGGCATGCATTTCCAGGCTGAACCCCATCGGGAGGCCAAGCTGGTGCGCTGCACCCGCGGCGCAGTGTTCGATGTGATCCTCGACCTCCGGCCCGGTTCGCCCACCTTCAAGAAGTGGGAAGGTTTCGAACTCGACGAGGAAAACGGCGCCGCGATCTATGTTCCAGAAGGCTTCGCCCACGGATTCCAGACTTTGAGCGACGATGCGGAAGTCCATTACCAGATGTCCGAGTTCTTCCACGAGGACTGCGCCAAGGGCGTCCGCTGGAACGACCCCGCCTTCGGCATCGACTGGCCTGTTCCGGATCCGATCCTTTCCGCGAAGGACGCGGCCTACCCGGATTTCACGGGATGAAGGCGCTGGTCACAGGGGCCAACGGGTTCATCGGTTCCCACGTGTGCCGGGAGCTGCTGGCGCGCGGTTGCGACGTGTATGCGGTGCTTCGTCCTGGCAGTGGATCCCAACGCCTTCCAGAGCAAACTCATCGGCTCCACCGAGTGGAATGCGACGTGTTCAGGGCTCCCGACACGGAGCTCCTCCGGCATTGCGAGGGCATCGAAGCCTGCATCCACTGCGCGTGGCATGTGGTGCCCGGGGAATACCTCGCCTCGCCCCTGAACGACGATTGCCGCCAAGGCAGCCTGCGTTTGATTTCCGCCCTGCTCGCCCAAGGGTGCGGCCAGATCACCGGTGTCGGAACCTGTTTCGAATATTCGCTGACGGCAACCCCGTTGGATGAATCCGCGCCCACCCTGCCCCTCACGCCCTACGCCAGCGCGAAGCTATCCACCGGCCGGGAAGGCGAGGCGCTCGCTCAGGCTTCGGGAGCTGCCTTCGCATGGGCCCGCCTGTTCTACCTGTATGGCCCCTGGGAGGACTCCCGCCGCCTGGTGCCCGATGTCGCGTTGAGGCTGCTGGGCGGGGAACACGCTGCGGTCACTTCAGGATTCCAGGTGCGGGACTACCTGCATGTCGAGGATGTTGCAGCGGCCCTTGTCGATGTGACCCTCGCCGGAATGCGGGGACCGGTGAACATCGGGTCCGGGCGCCCGACCCGGGTGCATGAGATCGTGCGGCTCCTCGGAGAAATCACCGGGGGGACCGATCTCCTTGATTTTGGCGCACGGCAGGAGAATGCGATGGATCCGCCCTATGTTTGCGCGGACAACAAGCGCCTGCGGGATGAGGCGGACTGGCGCCCGCGCTACGACCTCAGGGCGGGCCTGGAACAAACGGTCTCGTGGTGGAAAGGCCATTCATGAATTTTCTCTGCCGGGTATGCGCGGGTCCAGCTTCGCGGCCGTGGCTCAACAGTTGCCCGGACCATTTCCTTGGCAGTCCTGGACTGGCGGACTACGTAAGGTGCGACCGATGCGGGTTGGTGCAACAGCATCCCATTCCCGCGGATCTCGCCAGCCTCTACGAGCAATATCCCATCCACGCGAAGAAATCACGCCTGCACGAATGGCTGCGGCGCCTTGTCTTCCGCGGCGCTTATTTCGATGGGACGCTTCTGCAGCCCGGGGCTGCGATCCTGGATTTCGGCTGTGGGGATGGTTGGTACCTGGACAGCCTGAAGCGACTGGGCTTGCGCCGGGCGGGGTATGAATTCGATGCGGATCACGCCATCCGGTTGTCCGAACATCTGGGGGTCCCGGTCTGGAGCGATTGGGCTGCCCTGGAAACCAGCGCGGCGCCTCCCTTCGACGCGGTGGCCCTGCACTATGTGATGGAACACCTGGCCGATCCCTCCACCTGCCTGCAAAGCATCCGCGATGTGCTGGTTCCAGGCGGTCTGGTCTACATCCTCCTGCCGAATATCCATTCCTGGGAAGCGCGCCTCTTCGGCCGCCTTTGGCATGGGCTCGACCCGCCACGGCACCTGTCCTTCCCGGATGAAAGTGTCATCGAACGGCTGGCCCAGGCCCACGGATTCAAATTGGTTTCCACCAGGAAAGTCGCCTTCCCCAACACTGTTGCCGCAAGCCTGGCCGTGTTCTTTTTCGGCCGGTTCAAGCAGATGGCCTTCCTTGCCTTCTACCCGCTCGGCATGTTGGCCTCCTGGCTGTTCCCCAGTGGTTCGATGGCCTATACCTTGAAAAAATCCTGAATCCAGCGGCTCGCGCCGCCTGGTTTCCGGCTGGCTAATACCAGTTCACGAAAAGCCGCTGATGGTCCCCCCGCCCCAGTTCCGGGAGCCTCTCCAGCTTCGGGCCGACCCAGATGAACGCGGGACGCACGTCCTTGGGGCAGCTCACTTCGTGGCGGCCGATCCCTAATTCCACAGGTCGGTTGCCGATCGCCTTGCCATCGCACATTCCCGAATCCAGCGGCGCGATATTCCCATTGCGCTGCCCTACAACTTGGTAGCGCCCGGAATGCAGGATCATGCACTCGCCGCCCCCGGTGGCCAGGGCCTGCCCAAGCACCCAGAAATCATCAGCCAAAGGGACATAACGGCTCTGGATGAAAGTCCAGTCCTCCTGCCGGAGCCAGTCCGTCCGGTAGCTTGGAATGAGCACCACCGGCGGATTCGACCCAAGCAGCTCCTGGATGCCGGGTGACTTTTCTTTGAGAAAGGACTGGATGTTGAGACTGTGCAGGAACCATTGGAAATGGATGCTCGGCCTGGTCGGCACCATTCCGATCGCGTCGTAGACGGCATCTCGGGAAGAATCCGTGAAGGCTTCCGCGGTGCGCATCAATTGCTCCTGGCGCTCGTTGTTCCAGTCCAGGTGGCGCCAGGTCGCGGCCATGAACGGGACAACATGCGTGAAGCACAGGACTCCCGAAGCCATGGCCAACACAGCGGGACGGACCGATAGGCCCTCCAATTCGGGGCCGAGGAACCGGAATCCGAGCAGGAAGGCGAACGGGACCAGGTTCACCAGGTTGTAGGGGAATGGCGTCGGATTGACAAAGAACGCGATCAACATGGCCAGGAAAAGCAGGGCCTCGGGTCCAGCGCCTTCCCAGCCAAGCGAGGCGAGGCCCCGGAAGCGGAGATTCCGGCCCACGTTCCAAAGCGCGGCCGCGGCGATGGCCAGGAGCAGTGGTGTCTGCACCAGGGTGCGGCTAAGGGACATGCCAGCGCCAAAGCGGGTGCCTCCTCCCGAGGCATCCAGGCCTCCCTGGAGTCCGGCGAGGTAGACCGTCCACAACCCGGTACGGAGGTAGGCCAGACGGCAGAGGATCAAGGCTACGGCCGCCCCTGCGATCCACATGGCCGCCAATCTGACCCTGCCCTGTCGGTGCGCAGGGGATGGGAAGGCGAGAAAAGCCGCTGAAATTGGAAGGACATAGACAAAGGCCTTGAACGCGACGAATTGGAGCAGGACCGCAAGAAATCCGATGAAAAAATATGAGGATTTGCCGGCGGGGCCGGTGCGCCCGATCCACCAAGTAAGCAGCAGACCCGTCAAAATCAGATTGTCATGCCGGATTTCGAATCCGTAATCCCAGAGTGGAGCCAAGGTAGCGGCCCCGAGCAAAACCGCCAAACCTTGGAGCGAGCGCAATTTGATGCCTGTGTTGAGGGCGATCAAGGCCACATTTGCCCAGAACAGGCCAAGGAAGATCAACCGATTCCACATGAAAAGGTCGGTGGAAACAGGGACGGAGCGGGCGAGCCAGGCCAGGGGACCCATCAACCACACTGGAGCGTTGGTGTAATAGGTCCCGGTCTGCCCAGTGCCGATGATCCGGGCCATGAAGACGTTCTGGGCCTCGTCCACCTGGTAGATGCGATTCAAGGCGAGGTAGATCGAGAACAAGGCAAGCAGCGCAAGCGCGCCCCCCAATCCCCAGAAAGACGCTGATCTCTTGTTCATAGGACTCCTTGCATTTCATCATCGCGTTCCGCTGCACGCCATGGAAGCCGGACCTGCCACAGCGGGGGGGCGAGGTGGAAGTTCCAATGCAGTGCCGCCCAACTTCCAGGCAGCTCAACCTGCCCTCGCGCAGGCCAAGCATACGCGGTAGCAACCATCCGTCCTTGAAATCCTGGGGAGGGATTAATTTCAAGAATATTAAACGAAATGCCATATGTTAAGAACCGCCCTCCCACGTCACACTAGTGCCACGGTGTGTCCCTGTTTTTTCCGCGCACATTCCGCACTTGAAGTTTCCCGCAGCCAAGCGCACCATCTTCCCTATCACCCCACCCGCTGACGAGACTGGCATCACTCTTGATACTTGCTCTCCGGCCCATTCCCTAAGGAGGACTTGCCATGAAGAAGCAATCCGGTTTCACCCTCATCGAGCTGCTGCTCGTGCTTGCCATCATCGGCATCATCAGCGCCATCGCGATTCCCGCCCTGCTCAGCCAGCGCGCCCGGGCCCGTGACAAGGCGGGCATCTCCAACATGGTGAGCATGATCGATGACGGCGTCGGCCAGTACGACAAGGCGAAGGAAAAGGGCCTTGCCTCCGCCGCCATCACCACTTCCCTGAATGCGTACCTGGCCGCCACCCACCCGGCCACCAAGGACAAGAACCCCTGGAATACCGCCGCTGGCGCCTACATCCAGACGTTCACGGCCGGAACGGCCGGCACCAAGTCCGCGTTCCTCAATGGCATGACTGCGGGCTCCCTGGGCACCGCGAAGATGTACATCGCCTATCCGACTTCCACCCTCGGCGGATGGATCGGCGGCATCGTGAAGGTCCAGAACACCATCGACGGCTCCCTGACCGTTCGCAAGGCCACCGCCATCGAGTAGCCCATCCGGGTTTGCCATACTGAAGGGAGGGGGTTTCCCCCTCCCTTTTTTTCTACCTCCATCCCTAGTCCTCAAAAGGTTGCCCGAGCGCCATGGCCCATCCCCGCTTACGTCCGACCCGTATCCTGGCTCTTTTCTTCGTGGGCCCGCTATTCCTTCTGATCCTGTTTGCGCTGGCCTACCTGAGATTCAAGTTGGCCAAGGCGGGACTGTCCGGATGGATCTCCCAGTCCATGGGATACCGGCCCATCAAGGCGTTCGGAATCCAGTACGCGCTGCGGATCCTCGTGCCCGTCTACTTTGCGGCAGGCATCACGGCCTGGCTCAGCGCCCTGTTTCCTGGATTGCTGTCCCGCCGAGGCTGGCTGAGGGAATGGAAAGGCCGGGAGGCTTTGGCCTTCGGATTCTCTGCGCTGCTCTGGATGCATCTCGTGCTGTGGTGGCAGGTGCCATCCACACTGTGGGTGCTTCCGGGGTTGCGGGGGATCCCCTTCTGGTTGCTGTTTCCGCTGCTCATCGGCCTGGCGCTTGTGTTTCCCATCACCTGGTTGGCGCGCCAGAAGGAGGCTGGCTATCTGTCCAGGTCGACCACCTTCGCCTCCTGGCTCCTCCTCTGGTCCGGTCTGGCCTACGCGCCCCAGTGGATTCCTCGGCCAGCGCCCGCGGCCAAAGGGGGGGACCAGCCCTGCCAGGTGCTCTTCCTGGGTGTGGACGGGCTGCGCTCGGATACGCTCCTGGCCCGGTCCGATTCCCTGAAAGGCATCCGCTACAAGAACGCCTATACGGTGATACCTGCCACCCGGATGCTGTGGCACATCCTCTGGGGCGGAAATGCCATGACCTACACCATCGGCCATGTGGCTCCGTCGGTGGAGGAATTCGAGCATCCCCATGATCTCGCCCTTCTGCGGGACGCCACCGCCAAGGGCTGGAAACCGCGTTTCTACATCGATGACGGCGGAACCATCGGGACCGTGGGCCGCCACATGGATCTCGACGATGCACTGATGCCAGCCACGGGCTGGGAGAATTTCGTGAACTCCAATCTGGCGGTGAGCTTTCCGCTCTACGCGGTCTGGGAAAACTGGTTCAAGCCCTTCCCCACCACGAATCCGTGGGCATCCATGGATGAGGGATTGAAGGAAGCCTTGCGTCTGGGGCGCGGCAGCGGCTGGGTCATGTTCCACACCTGCCTGGCACACCAGCCCATCTTCCTGACACGCCAGGAATTGAAGGACACGGGCCGCTGGTGGACCCTGGCTCCCCGGGACTACGAACCCGTGGTCCACATCGGCCTGGTCACCGAAAAGAACATCCTCCAGGCGGATCCGAGAACGAACCCGTTCAAGGGCTACGAGATCCGCATGGCCAGCATCCTGAAGGCCTGGGAGCCCATCTGGAATTCACTGGACCAAGACCCTCACTATAAAGGGGCCACGAGAGCCCTGTTCTCCGATCACGGGGAACGGTTCCATAATGTCGCCAACGGCTTCCAACTCCAGGGTGTCCATGGATTCAACCTCGACCCCTGGGAATGCCGTGTGGCTCTGCTCATGGCTGGGCCTGGTTTTTCAGATAAGGTCGAACCCAGTCCGCGGGAGGGGACCACGAGTCTCCTGGGGTTCAGGGATGGCGTCCGGCGCCTCCTCGCGGGCCGGGGCCCCTTCGATGCGGCCTTTTTCGAGGCCTGCGAACCCACGGCCCCCATGCGCTATCACACGCTGGCGACTTCCGCCTTTGGTGAAGACCCCGTAAAATTCCGGGCGGAGCCCGAACAGAACTTGGCGGTCAGCACTTATATCGGCCCCGGAGGCATCTGGTTCACCAAGTACGACAAGAGTGTCGAGGAACGGGCCAAGGACGCGAGCCTGGCGTACGCCCAGGGGCCGGACCTCCACATCTTCAAACCTCTGGTCGGGGGTGGGGCGAAAGCCTTCCACTACCGCGGCTACGAGGAAATCTCGATCCTCGACATCGATGAAAAGCGCTTCCAGGAAGAAAAACGCAAGATCGAATCCATGTTAATGCAAGAAAAATAGCCTCAATCTGGCTTTATCAGTTTTTCTCGTAGGTCGTGAGCCCAACCGCGCCGGTCCCATCCAACTGGCGGCCCGCCTGGTCCCGTTGGATGACGACTGCATTGCCCATGCCCGGGTCGGTCACGTTCAACAGGTAGGAAAGTCCGCCATTGGCGACCACCACCTTGAAATCCATCTTGCTGGCCCCCTTCACCACAAACCCGGGAGCCGGGTTGACGCTTGCGGAGGGGGCGCCACCTGCGGCGGTCCAGCTATAGGATGCGACCGGGGCATAGATTCCGATTTCCGCCTTGCGGGTTTCGAGGGCCATGCGCAGCACTTCGGCGTTGGCCTTGGCGTCGCCGATGACCCGGGCCCGGCGCCGCTGGCCCAGGAACGAAGGAATCGCGATCGCGGAAATGATCCCGATGATCGCCAGGACCAGGAGCAGCTCGATCAGGCTGAAACCCCGCTGCGCGGCTGGTGTTTGGGTGGTGGCCATCTTCATCATTCGCCTCCATGGCAGGAATGACCCTGTGAACTGTGCATTCTATGCAAGAACGATGCGGGTCTTCAACCCGGCAGATCGTCAATCTTTTCCGACCACGTTGGCGAGCTGGAAGATCGGCATGTACATGGCCACGACGATGAAGCCGATGATGCCGCCGAGCATGGCGATCATGACGGGTTCCATCAGGCTGGTCAGGCCGGCCACCGCGTTGTCGACTTCATCCTCGTAAAAATCCGCGACCTTGGAGAGCATCGCATCCAGGGCGCCCGTGGCCTCACCGACGCCCACCATCTGGACGACCATGGGCGGGAACACCTTGGTCTCGGCGAGGGGGGTTGCAATATTCCGGCCCTGTTCCACTGCTTCCTTGGCTCTGAGGATCGCGTTCTGGCAGACCTGGTTGCCGGAGGTCCGGGCCGTGATGTCCATGCCTTCCAGGATGGGGACGCCGGAGCTGATCAGCGTTCCCAGGGTCCGGCAGAAGCGGGCCACGGCGACTTTCAGAAGGATGTCGCCGAGCACCGGCAGCTTGAGCATCAGTTTGTCGATCTGCAATTTCCCGGGGACGGTCTTGTAGTACTGCCGAATGCCGAAATAGATCAGCAAGGCGAAGGCCACCACGATGTAGGAATAGCGGATCAGGACGTTCGACATCCCGATGCAGATGCGGGTCGGCAGCGGCAAGGTCGATCCCAATCCTTCGTACATGGCGCTGAACACCGGGATGACCTTCACCATGATGATCACCACCACGATGAGAGCGATGCTGATGACCGCGATGGGATAAATCATGGCGCTCTTGACTTTGGCCGTAAGTTTGACGGCTTTTTCGATATAGCCGGAAAGCCGCTGCAGAATCACGTCGAGGATGCCGCCTGCCTCGCCGGCCCCGACCATGTTCACGTACAGGTCGTTGAAAGCCTTGGGGTGCTTCGAAAGGGCGGTCTGGAGGGTCGCGCCCTGCTCCACATCCTGGCGCACGGCGGCGATTATTTTCTGGAATCCCTTGTCTTCCTGCTGGGCGCCAAGGATTTCTAGACATTGGACCAAGGGAAGGCCAGCATCGATCATCACACTGAACTGGCGGGTGAAGATGGCCAGGTCTTTTGCATTGACCTTGCCCAGGCTCTTGGTGCCGGTGGATTGCTGGGCTCTGATGGATATTATCTGGATGCCGTTGCGCTTCAGGGTGACAGAGGCCGCGTCCTTGGAGTCGGACACGATGAGGCCCTCTTGGACCTCGCCCAATCGATTCTTGCCTTTCCATGCGAATGCAGGCATCGGAAACCTCGTTTATAGGTGGCTGGACATTGCTTGGATCAGCATAGGGTGAAGCATTGATATTGGAAAGGGTTGGGCAAAAATCACCTGGCCATCACCTGGAATCGCTAGGTGTACTTGATGTTGGGATTTCTGCCTCCAAGCAGACCGCCGAGACCGCCAGGCTTGGGCTGAGGAGCCTGGGGGGCCATGTTCACCGTTCCCACCCCGCGGTTGATCAGTTCCCGCAGCTCATCATGGTTGCTGGAGAACTCGGTGGCCACGTCCTGCGCTATCTCCCCCTTGATCACCAGTTCCGCAAGGCTCTGGTTGAAGGTCTGCATGCCGAACTTGATTTGACCCGTCTGCATGGAACTGTAGATCTGGTGGACTTTGTCCTCCCGAATCAGATTCCGGATCGCCGAATTGGGAATCATCACTTCCAGGGCCAGGGCCCGGCCTTTTCCGCTCGCCTTGGGGATGAGGCTTTGGCAGACGACCCCTTCGAGCACCAGGGAGAGCTGGGCCCGCACCTGGCTCTGCTGGTGGCTGGGGAAGACGTCGATGATGCGGTTGATGGTCTGCGTCGCGGAATTCGTGTGGAGCGTTCCAAAAGTCAGGTGGCCCGTCTCGGCGATGGTGAGCGCCGACTCGATGGTTTCCAGGTCCCGCATTTCGCCGACCAGCACCACATCAGGGTCTTGGCGGAGAGCCGAGCGGAGGGCTTTTTTGAAGCTGTGGGTGTCCGCGTGGATCTCCCGCTGGTTCACGAGGCTGCGCTTGTGTTTGTGGACGTACTCCACCGGGTCTTCGATGGTGAGGATGTGCAGCGGCTCATCTGTGTTGATCTTGTCCACCATGGCGGCCAGCGTGGTGGACTTGCCGGATCCGGTCACCCCGGTCACCAGCACCAGCCCCCGGGGCTTGTCGCAGAGGCTCTGGATGGCCGGGGGAAGCCCCAATTGCTCGAAGGATCGGATGTTTTCAGGGATGGTGCGGAAGACCCCGGCGGTGGCGCCCCGCTGATTGAACACATTGGCGCGAAACCTCGCGATGCCCTGGAGCCCGAAGGAGAAGTCCACCTCGAGATCTTCTTCAAGGCGGTGCTTCTGCTGGTCGGTCATGACGCCGTAGCAGAGCCATCGGGTCTGGGTCGCGTCCAACGGCGGCAGTTTCAATGGGACCATGCGGCCATCGATGCGGATCTGAGGCGCCGACTCGGTGGTGATGTGGAGGTCCGTTCCACCATATTCGACCATGGTCTTCAGGAGCTGCTGGAGGGGAACAACGTAATTGACATCGGCCATTTCAGTCCTCGCATCTGAGCTTACGGGTCAGGGTGGAAGTGAATGTTAGACGACAGTTTCCCGGATGATTTCCTCGATGGTGGTGACCCCATCCAATACCTTGCGGCAGCCGCTCCGCCGCAGGGTGATCATCCCCTCTTTGATGGCCTGCTCGCGGAGTTCGATGGCCGATGCTCCGGTCAGCACCATGTCCTTCAGGGTTTCGGACATCTCCAGCACTTCATAGAGCCCGACGCGGCCCTTGTAGCCCTTCTTGTGGCAGATCTCGCAGCCCTGACCATGCATGATTTTCAGCCGCCCGATCTCCTCTTCGGTGAACCCGACTTTCTTCAGCGCCTCGGCCGGAGGGACCGTCGGATCCAGCGCCTTGCAGTTGGAGCAGATTCTCCGCACAAGCCGCTGGGCGCAGATGACGTTCACGGATGTCGCCACCAGGAACGGTTCCACGCCCATGTTCATCAGGCGGCTGATGGTGCTGGCCGCATCATTGGTGTGGAGCGTGGACAGCACCAGGTGGCCCGTGAGGCTGGCCTTGATGGATATTTCCGCCGTTTCAAAGTCCCGGATCTCTCCGACCAGGATGATGTTGGGATCCTGGCGGAGGAAGGACCTGAGCGCAGCCGCGAAATTGAGGCCGATCTGCTCCTTCATCTGGACCTGGTTGATGCCGGCGAAATTGAATTCCACCGGATCTTCGGCCGTCATGATGTTCACGTGCGGCTCGTTCAGTTTCGCGATGGAGGAGTACAGGGTATTGGTCTTGCCGGAGCCCGTGGGGCCCGTCACCAGCACCATCCCGTAGGGCTTGTCGATCTGGCGGTTCCACACCTCCAGGCTCTCCGGCTCGAAGCCCAGTTTGGTGAGGTCGAGCATGAGCGAATCATTGTCGAGCAGCCGCATCACGATCTTCTCGCCGAACAGGCAGGGGAGGATCGAGACTCGGTAATCAATGGTCTTCTGGCGGCCCTGGAGATTGACGCGCAGCTTGATGCGGCCGTCCTGGGGCAGCCGCTTTTCGGCGATGTTGAGTTTCGCCAGGATCTTGATGCGCGAGGTGAGCGGGTCCTTCAGCTTTAAATTCGGGCGCATCACCTCCATGAGCAGGCCGTCGATGCGGAACCGGATGCGGTAGCTCTTCTCATAGGGCTCGATGTGGATGTCGGAGGCGCCCTTGCGGATGGCATCGATGAGCACCATGTTCGCGAGGCGCACCACCGGGGCATCCTCGCTCTGCTTGCTGAGGGCGGCGACATTGATGTTGTCGCCTTCGTCCTCATCCAAGGTGTCGTACTGCGTGTCGGTGTCCATGTCCTCTTCGAAGGACTTCAGATCCAGGGCGTCGTCCGGCGCTTCGTCGAAATTGAACGGTGAGGCGGCCGGCGCCTGCTGCGCGGCAGGCGCGCTCATGCCGCGGCTGGTGGAGGGGCTGTCCTCGCGCAGCTTCAAGCCGCTGGAACCGCCGTAGTAGCGTTCGATGGCCCTGGCCAGCCCGATCTCGGACGAAACCACCGGGTCCACGTTGTAGCCGGTGTGGAATCGGACATCGTCCATCGCGAAGATGTCGGTGGGATCCGACATGGCCAACGTAAGCACGTTCCCGGAGCGCTGCAGCGGCAGCACCTTGTGCTTGTGGGCCAGTTCCGAGGGCACCAGGGCGATCACCCCTGGATCGATGGCCGGCCATTGATCCAGATCCGCGGCCGGGACCCCGTACTGCATGCCCAGGAAACTGACGATGTCCTGATCCGAGCAATACCCCTGGCGGACGACGATGCTGCCAAGCTTTCCCCCGTCCCTGCGCTGGAACCGAATGGCTTCTTCCAGTTGTTCCGGTGTGATGAGCTGGGATTTGACCAACATGTCGCCGAGCTTGGTGGCCACGGAACTCCTCCAGATGGGTTTGCCGAGTGTAGCACTGCTGGGATTAACAAGATCAGGCGCACTGGCAGCCGTCGCTATCAAAATGACTCTGTCATTACGATTGGCATCCGGCCTAAGGAGCCGTAACCGCCTTCGACTTACCGTGGAGAAGCAGCCAACGCGCCGGCCTCTGGCCGACATAAGGAGCCGTAACCGCCCGGCCAGAAAAGCGCTGGCCACGCTGTAACGGCTCCTAAAGTTTGGGCTGCCCCGCTATCCTAGTTCCATGTCCCAGGAAAAGACACCAAGTCAGCGCCTCCAGGAAGTCAAGGCCCTGATCCGGGATAAGGGCCTTTCGCGGCAGGATCTCGCCCTGCTCGATGATATTTTCCGCGCGGGCTCCGGGGACCTGTCCCCCCTGATCGAATCCAGCCCCACCGCTGTTCCGGCCGTTTCCCGGGAACTCGCGAACCTGGCCAAGCTAAGGCGTTCTTTTGGGCTTTTCCTCGCCTTTCTGAATCGGTTTTCGGACAAGAATCTTGGCGAGATCCGTCCCGCCATGGGCCTGGTGCTGACCCACACCCTGGCCAGGCTGGGCTACCTGGCCGAGGCCGCCCATGAAGAATTGCTCATGGTGAACGAGGAGCCCGAATGGATCGCCCATCTGCTGGGCCTCTCGGCCTCCCTGAGGACCATGTCCACTTTCATGGGCGCGGACGGCCAGCCGCAGCTCCGCGAACATTGGGCGGCCTTCCTGGCGGAGCGGAAGGACCACTTCAAGGAACTGTTCGGCGCCCTGGGCTCCGCCGAGGCCGGCCCCGAGCTGGTCAACCGCCTCAATGCCCAGATGAAAGTCCTGAACCGCTCGCTCCAGGGCGAAGGCGGCAGGCCCACCGAAGCCCTCCGGAAACTCGCGGAGATCCTTGAGAGCGCAGTGCCCGAGGCGACCCGGGAACGCATCGAGCCCTTGCAGCTCGTCCAGCATGTGATCGCCAGCCTGCGGATGACCCTGCTCCGTCCTCTGGACCGGGGCTTTTATTGGCCGGCCCTGGAGCAGGTGCGCGGGAGCCTCCAATGGCTCTGGAACCACCTGGGCTGGACCCTGCCTAGGGTCGAGGAAGGACTCCTCGAGAAATCCTTGCCGCCGGACGTCCGGCGCCTGCTGAAGCAGATGAAAAAGGACCACCCAGCCGCCTTCCTGGTGGTGGCCCGGGCCCTGGCCAGCCATCTCGCGCTCTCGAGCCTCGTGGAATCCATGGAACCCGCAGCGAATGCGACGGTGACGGAACGGTATGCGATGGTCCCGATCTACTACGTGATGGAAGCCGAGCTGGGCCGCCTTGCGGAACGGGTCTACCACCCGCGGTCGGCGGAGCTGCTGCCGAAGGGGAGCGAGGAGCAGTTGCTGCTCGGCGCATTCCTCCGCCAGGCTGTGTTGAGTCTTTTGCAGGACCAGAGCACCATCCGCGGGCTGCTCCAGCAGACGCTCGCCCAGAACGACGTAGACCAGCTGGCACAGGTTTTCGACAACCTGAAAGCCCTCCTCCTGAACCACCAGCGCCAGCTCATGGGCGACCTGGTGGGCCTTTTCTCAGCGGAACTCCGCCAGCGCCTGTTCCCGGATTCGCCCTCGCTCACGGAGGAAGGCGACCGGCTCCGCCAACGACTGCACCGGCTATGGGAATACCTGGATCCCATGCTGAACAAGCTGGAACTGAACCTGGAATTGAGGGATTGGCCCCGGTTGGCCCTGGTGCTGTCCCAGACCCAATACCAGGTTGCCTCCTTCCGGCGGAGCCCGGAATTCCTGCTGATCCGGACGCCGGACCGCCACGAGTTCGAGCGGATCTCCGCCGCCATGTACCGCAGCCTGGACGACCCGGAAAACATGGAGCGGTCCCTCCAGGATGCGACCGAGCTCGCAAGCGAAATGCTCCGCTTCCTGGAGCAGTTCCTACTCCGCATCAATGCCAGGGTCCCCCTCATCCGCCATGATCTGACCATCTCCCGTGAAGCCCTCAAACTATGCGAGCAGGTTGATTCCGAACCCAAGGAAAGCCCGGACCGCATGCGCCTCGTCCACAAACTCATCCAGACCACCAAGCGGCTCGGCGTGCGGGATCCCCAGGCCCTCGCGCTGCTCAAGCGGTGGGTGCGGACCGAGCGCGGCGCGAAGGTTTCCACGCCATCCCTGCGGATGTTGGGTTCCCACCTTCAACACCTATCGATGCGGCTCGACGCTGCGCTGAACTGATGCCCCATGACCTACATCCACTGGCTTGAGGTGCATCCAGCTTCAGGGACCGAGGAATTGAAAACCTCCCTCTCGCAATGGGGGTTCTCGCAGACAAACAGGCTCGAGGGCTCGACCCTGTTCGTGGTGGCCGATAAACCGGATCCGCGCTGGATCCCCGAAAAGGCTACGGCCGTGCTGTGGTGGGTGAAGGAGGGGACCCCGGAGCAGACCAGCGCCGTCCTGTCCCAACGGGCCGGATGGGTCGTCCGGCAATCCGCGCCCCTCAGTGAAGTCCGGGACGCCCTGCTCTACCTTGAGGGGCGCATCATGGACACGGATGGCTGGCTGAAGCAGCTGCTGCACCTGGCCACGCTCGATGAGCTTTTAAGACCCGTGCTGGTGCAGTGCCTCAGACTCTCCGCCGCCAGTGCCGGAGCCATCTGGCTGAGGAAAGAAGAAGCCTACTACCAGCGCGCGGGGGCTGGTTTCGCCGAGGCCCCGCTGAGCCGGGCGGAGGCGAACCGGCTGGTGGAGTCCGGAGAGGCCATCGCGATCTGCCCGCCTGAAAACATCGGTCTGCTCCGGCTGCGGAATGCGGAGAAAGGCACCGGCGGGACGTTGGATTGGCTGCGGGAATTGGAACCGCTGCTGCTCAACGCCTGGAATCTCGAGCACAGCCGGGAGCTGTCCTTCAAGGACGACCTCACGGTGGCCCAGAACCGGCGCTGCCTGGAGGCGGAACTGCCCGAGGTGATCCGCGAGGCTGCCGGCAAATCGGAATCGGTGGCCCTCCTGTTCCTGGATGTGGACAACCTGAGGATGCTCAACAGCCAGTACGGGCATCCCACCGGCAGCCGGGTGCTGGAGGCCGTGGCCCTCGAGGCCAGGCAGCTCATGCGCGCCCAGGACCGGCTGTACCGGTACGGGGGCGATGAATTCTGCATTCTCATGCGCAGCACCAACGCGAAAGGGGCGGCGATCCTCGGGGAACGCCTCATCGAGGCCCTAGCTGTGAGCCACCTGGAAGTGGGCGAGAACCTGGTGCCCATTTCACTGAGCGTGGGCATCGCCGCCTTTCCCAACCATGCGGATGGCGCCGACACCCTCATCGAGCGATCCGACAAGGCGCTATTGAAGGCCAAGTCCCTGGGCAAGGGCCGGGTCGTCATTTTCGATGGGACCTGACCGAGCCGGTGCGGCCAGCTGCGGCGATCCTCAATTGCGGTTCTTCTTGCCTTTCTTCGAGTGGCTGCCGAAGACCTTGGCCAGCAGCCCTTCTTCGGCTTCAGCCGCGGGGTCCGCGTCCTCGCCTTGCAGGGCGTCCAGTAGCTGCCGCGCCAGCGCTTCCTGGTCGCCGGTCAGCTTTTTGGGCACCGCCGCGCGGATATGCAGGTACAAGTCGCCACGTCCGCTACCTCGAGTCCGCGGCACGCCTGCATTCACAAGCTTCACCACGGTGTCCGAGGGCGTGCCGGCCTCGATCTTGATGTGGTCCTCGCCGTAGAGGGTTTCGATCTTGAGCTTGCCTCCCAACGCCAGCAGGGGCCACGGCACCTCCTGCTTGGCATGGAGATCGACGCCGTCGCGCTGATAGAGCGGATCCTCCTGGACATCGCAGACGATGTAAAGGTCGCCCCGCGGGGCGCCGGAGGTGCCCGCCTCGCCCTGCCCGACCAGCCGCAGGCGCATTCCCCGGTCCACGCCCGCGGGCACGCGGAAGGTCACGGTGCTGCGCCGCTGGATGCGGCCTTGGCCCCGGCAGGTGGCGCAAGGGTTCGGAATGATTTTGCCGCGGCCCTCGCAGCGCGGACAAGGCATCGCCATCTGGAAGAAGCCCTGGCGCATGGCCACCTGGCCGGTGCCTCGACATTGGGGGCAGGATTGGGGATTGGTGCCCGGCGCGCAGCCATTGCCGCCGCAGGTGTCGCAACTCTCCAGGCGGGGCACCTCGATCTGCTGGTTCTCCAATCCGAACACCGCGTCCCGGAATGGAATCCGGAGGGTGTATTGCAGGTCCGAACCGGGTTCCCCCTGCCCTGACCGGCGCCGCTGCCCGCCGCCGAAGGCATCGCCGAACAGGCCGCCCCCGAAGAAGCTTCCGAGGATGTCCTCGAAGCCCGCGAACTGCCGGGGATCGAACTGGAAGGACTGCCCCCCGCCATTGCCGCCCAGGCCCGCATGGCCGAACTGATCATAGGTCTTGCGCTTCTCGGCGTCGGAAAGCACGCCATAGGCCTCCGCGGCCTCCTTGAATTTCTCCTCGGACGCCTTGTCCCCCGGATTCTGGTCCGGGTGGTGCTGCATGGCCAGCTTGCGGTAGGCCTTTTTTATCTCGTCCAGGGAGGCGGAGCGCTCAAGGCCCAGCACCTCGTAATAGTCCCGTTTCATGGATTCAGATTAACCCATCCCCGGCGCCGGAGGAACCGCTGCCACGCTTAATTCCCTGCATTTCCGCCCTCGCCGTCCAGGGCCGACATCATGGCCTCGCTGGCGGCGAGCACCGCGTCCGTGAGGAGTTTCTGGGCTTCAAGGAGGTCCCCTTCGGTGCTCCGCAGCAGGTCCACGTCCTTATCGGCGACCCCCGAACGCACCTTGTTCAGGATCTCCCGCACGAATTCCTGCTTTTCCGCGGCCAGGTATTTGCCGCAGTCGATGAAGCTCTTGTCGCAGGAGAACAGCAGGCCTTCGGCGGAGGCCAGGTACTTCAGCTCGTCGCGCCGCTTGAGGTCGTCTTCCGCATTGGTGGTGCCTTCCCGGACCATGCGCTGGATTTCCAGCTCCGAAAGGCCCGAAGTGGGCCGGATGCTCATGGTCTGTTCGAGGTTGGTCATCATGTCCTTGGCGCTGACCTTCACGATGCCGTTGGAATCGATATTGAAGGAAACCTCGATCTGCGGCACGCCCTTGGGAAGCGGAGGCAGGTTGATGAGGTCGAAGCGTCCCAGGCTCTTGTTGTGCTCCGACAATTCCCGCTCGCCCTGGAGCACATGCACTTCCACCCGGCTCTGGTTGTCCGTGACGGTGGTGAAGGTGCGGGAATCCTTGCAGGGGATCGTGGTATTGCGCTGGATGATCTTCACGAATCCCCCGCCCTGGGTCTGGATGCCGAGGGAGAGGGGCGTCACGTCCAGCAGCACCAGGTCCTTCACCTCGCCGCGCATGACCGCGCCTTGGATGGATGCGCCGGTCGCCACCACTTCGTCGGGATTGATATTGCGGTTGGGCTCTTTCCCGAAGAAGTCCTGCACCGCTTGTTGCACGAGCGGCATGCGGGTCTGGCCGCCCACGAGGATGATCTCGTCCACATCTTTCGGCTGCTTCCGCGCGCTTTCCATGGCGTCCCGGATCGGATCGAGGGTCCGCTGCACCAGGCCGCGGACCATGTCCTCCAGGATTTCGCGCGTGAGCGTAGCTTCCATGTGCTGCGGGCCGCTGGGGCCCTGGGCGATGAACGGCAGCCGGATCTCCACTTTGTCGAGCGTGCTGAGTTCGCACTTGGCCTTCTCGCTGGCCTCCTTGAGCCGTTGCAGGGCCATGCGGTCGCCATTGAGATCAATGCCGGTCTTTTCCTTAAACTGCTCCGCCAGCCAAAGCATGATGTTGTTGTCGAAGTCCTCGCCGCCCAGGAAGGTGTCACCGCTTGTGGCGAGCACTTCGAAAACGCCGTCATTCATTTCCATCAGCGTGAAATCGAAGGTGCCGCCGCCGAGATCGTAGATCGCCAGGAGCTGGTTCCTGCCTTTCTTGTCGATGCCGTAGGCGAGCGCCGCGGAGGTGGGCTCGTTGATGATGCGGAGCACATTGAGCCCCGCGATGCGGCCCGCATCCTTGGTGGCCTGCCGCTGGGCATCGTCGAAATAGGCGGGGACCGTGATGACCGCGTCCGTCACTTCCTCGTGGAGGAAGGCCTCGGCGCTCTGCTTGAGGGAGCGCAAAACGATGGCGCTGATCTCCGGGGGAGCGTATTCCCGGTCGCCGATCTTCACCCAGGCATCGCCATTCTGCGCTTCCACGATGGTGAAGGGCAGGCGGGACGCGGCCTCCTGGACCCGCGGCGACCTGAACCGCTGGCCGAGGAGCCGCTTCATCGCGAACAGGGTGCGCTGAGGGTTGGTCACGGACTGGCGCTTGGCGATGTGGCCGACGAGGGAATCCCCTTTATCCGTGAACGCCACCACAGAGGGCGTGGTGCGGCTGCCTTCGCGGTTGGGGATCACCCGCGCATCCCCCGATTCCATGACGCAGGCACAACTGTTGGTGGTTCCCAAGTCAATGCCAATCAACTTTCCGGCCATAGGTGTTTCTCCGCTTGAGCTCGGCTCGAATACTACTGGAATAGTGCGGTTTGTTCCATTGGCTTCTTAATAGCCGGTATGAATAACCAGTGCATTTCCGATGGAATTGTCCAGATCGTCGACGCCCAGTAAATCATCGGGCGCCGCGTGGACTTTCTTTGGCAAGCGCCCAAATCTGCCGTGCGCTGGACCGGTTTCGTGAACGGGATTCAGGGCACCCGGCCGGCGTCGTCACCAGGGTTCGTCTCTGCATCGGGATTATGGTTGACCACCACCCGGGCGGGCCTCAGCAACTGGTCCCGCAGCATATAACCCCGTTCGTAGATCGCCGCGATGGCCCCATCCGGGAGGTTCACATTGGAGATGGTCGTCAGGGCCTCGGAATGGAGGGCGTCGAAGGGATCGCCCACATTGAGAGTGACGGGTTCCGCCCCTATGCGGCGCAGCGCGTCCACGAATTGTTTGTGGATGAGCTCCACGCCGATCCGGAAGGCATCCATGTCTGGGTAAGAAGCACCTAGGCTGCGTTCAAAGTTGTCCAGGACCGGAAGAATTTCCATGAGCACCTTGCGGTCCGCCTGGTTCAGGGCCACCTGGGTGTCCCGGGCGGATCGGTCGCGGTAATTCAAATATTCCGCTTTCAGACGTTTATAGTGATCTAGCACATCGGTTTCACGATTTTCCAACTCGCCTACCTGAATGTGCAACCGGGCCAATTGGCGTTCGTAGTCTTCGGCCGTGGCGGTCGCGGCGGGCATTTCAGGGTCCAGGAGTATGGAATCGATCGCCGCGTTCTCGTCGTCCTCCCCGTCGTCTCCGGCAGCCATGAACTCGGGCGTGGCATTGGCCGCTTCATCCGCCAGGGCCTGCAAATCAATGGCGTCCGCGTCATCCAGGTTCAGTTCCACCGTGCTCGCGTCTCGGAGATCAGCCGCATCGTTCGCATCGCTGATGAGATCGTAAGTCGGGGATTTGTCGGGTGAGGCGTTCGGCTCAGGAACCATGAACCCATTGTAGGCAAACTCTGCGCCATGCTCCAACTTCTCGCTTGCCGGCGAAAATCAATCCAGGCTATTGGTCCGCCGCTGCACCGCCTGGGACCACCAGGCCAGGCCCCCCAGAATCCGGCCATAATCCATGCGAAGCGGGGCCATGAGCGCGAAAGTGGCCCAGGTCTGCCCCCCCAGCGGCACGCTGCGCACCATCGTGGCAAGAGGCATGGATTCCAGGAACGGGTTTTCGGAACCCAGGAGCAGTTGGACCTCCATGGCCGCGGATTGGCCGAATGCGTTCAGCAGCAGGGCCAGTCTCTGGTGTTCCTCGAAGGCCGCCACCAGGGAGCGGAAGCGGTCCAAGTCTTCGAATTCGGGCAGTTGGCCCATCTGCCCCAGGCCGGACACCACCACCGGGGGATCGCTCGCCGCAGCCGGGTCCGGCCACCGGGAGGCCAGATTGGAAAGCCGCTCCCACATCGCCTTGGCTTCTCCTGCGCCTTCCTGCAAGGCCGACAGCAGCTTCTGGCGCATTTCCGCCAGAGTGCACCCCTTGAAATGCTCGGAGGCAAAATTCGCCAGCTCCACCAGGGTGGCGGCATCAAACCCCCATTTATTCTCCAGGATCTGATGCTCCACTTCGCCAAGGCTTCCCACCCAGACGCCCACCAGCCGGTGCCGGTCCAGCGGCACGAATTCCATGCGCACCAACCGGGTGGAGGAAAGGCGCTGCGGCAGGGCGATGCAGACTCCGCCCATCACTTCCGACAGAACCCGGCTGGCATGGCGCAGCCAGGACTCCGGGTCCTGCTCGATGCCCTCCAATGCGGTCCGCAACTGCGCTCCCATGGCATCGTCGGGCTCCCGGAGCCGCAGCCACCGGTTCACGTAGTACCGGTAAGCCCTTTCCGTGGGGATCCGCCCTGCGGAGGTATGAGGCTGAGCCACCATGGCGTCCTCTTCCAGATCCGAGAGGACATTGCGGATCGTGGCCGAGGACAGATGTTCCGGATAGCGTTTCGACAGCAGCCGGGACCCCACCGGCTCACCCTCCAACAGGTAAGTCTCGATGAGGGTTTTCAGCACCGATTCGCTGCGGGGGTCTAATGGGCCGTTCAAGGGATCCGCCAAGCCATTTGTCAGGCGTCCCGGCCAGTGCCTGGAACCTGCCTAAGGATGTCTCCACTATAGGTCATACTTTTCAGGGAGGCTTTATGAACACTCGAAGTGCGGCATCCATGGCCATTCTCGCGGTCCTGGCCCTGACCGGGATCTCATGTGAAAAGAAACTCAGCCAGGAAGCCATCGCCGCCCAGGAAGCGACCAAAGCGGCCGATGATCGGGTGGCGCGGCTCGAACAGCAATTGGCGGATCTGAAGGCTGGGAAGCATGCCCCCAAGGAGGCGGACCAAGGGACCTTGGACAGCGTTGCCAAGGGCGAGCAGAAGGCCATCGAGCGCCAATTGCAATCCGCCAAGAAAAAGGCCGAGGCGAAGAAGCGGGAAGCCGAGCAGTTGGCCGCAGCGCCCGCGCCCAAGGCGGAGGCTCCAAAGACCATCGTCCTGGAAGTACCGATCGGAACCACCGTCGAAGTGAAGCTCGACCAGGATCTTGGCACCGACAAGCAGCAGGCGGGGGATGCCTGGTCGGGCACCCTCGCGAGCGACGTGGTGGTGGGCGGCAGCGCCGCCTGGAAGGCGGGCACGCCGGTGCATGGCGTGGTGACCCAGAGCGCCCCGCTCGGCCGCCTGGCCAGCGGGAAAGGCGGCCTGGCGATCCGCCTCACGGAAGTGGGCTCGAACGATGTGGATTCAGACACGCACCTGGTGGTCGGGGACAAGCGCGGCGAGCGCAACGCCAAGATCATCGGGGGCGGCGCCGCGCTCGGGGCGCTGATCGGCATCCTCTCGGACAAGAAGAACAAGAATGACCATGCCCTGGGCGGGGCCGCCATCGGCGCCGCCGCCGGAACCGCCGCCGCCGCGGCCACGGCGGATACGGTGGTCCGCATGAAGGCCGCCACGCCGGTGGTCTTCACCCTTTCCACAGCGGAAAAGGTGACGGTCAAGAAATAGCGGCGCTCAGACCCCGAGCTGCTGGAGGCGTTCCGCTTCAAACGCGGAGCGGAGGGGCTCGATGACGGGTTCGATCTGGCCCTGCATGAAGGCGTCGAGCTGATGCAGGGTGAGGCCGATGCGATGGTCGGTCACACGGCCCTGGGGGAAGTTGTAGGTGCGGATTTTTTCGCTGCGGTCGCCACCTCCGACCTGGCTCTTCCGCATGGCTGAGTTGGCGGCGTCGGCTTCATCCTGGGCTTTCTGGAGCAGCCTCGAGCGCAGCACCGTCATGGCCTTGGCCATGTTCTTGATCTGGCTGCGCTCATCCTGGCATTGCACTACCGTATTGGTCGGAAGGTGCGTGAGGCGCACTGCGGAGTAAGTGGTGTTCACGCTCTGGCCCCCTTTTCCGCCCGAGCAGAATGTATCGATGCGCAGGTCTTTTTGGTGGATTTCGATTTCCACGTCTTCGGCCTCGGGCATCACCGCGACCGTGCAGGCCGACGTGTGGATCCGCCCCTGGGTTTCGGTCTTGGGCACGCGCTGGACCCTGTGGACGCCGCTCTCGAAACGGAACAGGGAGTAGGCGCCTTCCCCCTGGATCTCGGCGATGGCCTCCTTGAGCCCCCCCGCATCCGCCTCGCTCTGGTCCATCACCGTGACTTTGAATCCCCGGCGCTCCGCGAAGCGGGTGTACATGCGGAAGATTTCCGCCGCGAAGAGCGCCGCTTCCTCGCCGCCGGTGCCTGCGCGGACTTCGAGGATCACGTTCTTCTCATCCTTGGGATCTTTGGGAATCAAGAGCTTCCGCAATACCGATTCACCTTGCTCCAGGGAGTCCTTCAGCTCCGTGATCTCCATGGCGGCCATCTCGCGCAGCTCCGGATCCATCGCCTTGTCATTGACGATGGCCTCCGCCTGCTCCAGTTGTCTCTGGTGGCTGGCCTGGGCCCTCCAGGCTCCGACCACCGGCTCCAGCTCGGCGCGCAGCTTCGCCAATTCCCGCAATTTCTTGGCATCCGAAACGAATGCGGGGTCCTGGAGCTGCGCCTCCACTTCCAAGAATTTGGATTCCAGGGATTCGAGTCGGTTTTTCATAGGCTAGATCTCCTGTGAAGGCATAAAAAAACGGGCCGAAAGCTCGGCCCGTTTTTCGGAGATGAGTAGCTAATTTTCAGAGGGAGCGGCGGCACCTTCGGAAGCCTCCACAGCAGCCGGGGCTTCGGCCTTCTTGGCGTACTTGCGGTTGAAGCGTTCCACGCGGCCGGCGGTGTCCATGTTCTTCTGCTTGCCCGTGTAGAAGGGGTGGCAGGCGGAGCAGATTTCCACGCGCATCTCCTTCTTGGTCGAACGGGTCATGAACTCGTTGCCGCACTGGCAGTGAACCTTCACATCGTGCAGTTCGGGATGAATGCTGGTTTTCATGTCTGCCTCCTATGACCGACCGGATGCACGTATGCGGCACGCGGCTTGTCCATGCAAGAGGAATAGTTTAGCAAAAGACCCGGGAGCCTAAAAGCCTTCATTTTGAAACAGGCTCCTACAAGTTCTGGGGCCTAAGAACCCAGCGCCCAGCCAGCATCCGCTGGAGCCGCAGGGCGGCGATCACCCCCAATTGGATGGCCAGGTTGAAACTCAACTCCCCCAGCACCATGAAGAGGCCGCGGTTGTTCCAATGGAAATGGACGCGCTGGAGCACGACGACTTCCATGAAGAAGATGAAGGCCGTGAACGCCAGCGTCTCCAGGGCCCACTGCCAGATGGGCCGCTTCTGGGCGTGCCGCTCCAGCAGGAAGCCCGTGTAGGCCCCGTAGAAGGTCCGGGTGATGATGAAGCCCCGGGTGCTGGTGAACCCCAAGGGAATGGAAAGCAGGGCCGTGAAGCTGACGGCCATCACGAGGCGCCAGCCGTCCCCCAGCCGCTGCCAATGTCGGCGCACCCAGAAGAATCCCGCGCCCACCGCCAGGCCGTGGACCACGCCGAACGCCAGGCTGATGTACCAAAGCCAGCCCTGGGCGAAAAGATGGCCACCGGTGGCGGCGCCGATGAGAGCCCCGGCCAGCAAAGAGGTCACGTGCCGGTGGCTGAGATTCTTCACCTCTCCATCGGAGAGTTCCAGGGCCAGCTCCCGCGGACTTTCCTTGGCATCCAACAGCCGCGACATGGGCCCATCCTCGGTGATGCCATGGGCTTCGGCCTCGTCCAGGAGATGCGCCTTCAGTTCCCGCAGCACCAGCCGGCGCCGGCGCACCGGCATGGCCTGGAGGCCGCGCTCCACCTCGTCGAGGTAGGCGGCCAGTGCCCTGTTCATCCCTTCGGACCCGCCGACCCGCCAGGCGTCACAAAACCCTCCACCATGTTCACGAACAGGCTCCACTGCTTCTTCTTGGCTTCAAGAAAGGTGGCCCCTGCGGGAAGAATCGCATAATAGCGCCGGTCCCGGCCGTTCGCCTGGGTCTGCCAGTAGGACGAAATGAATTCGGCGGCTTCGAGCTTATGGAGCGCCGGATAGAGCGCGCCTTCCTTCAGCGTATAGGCGCCGTCGGTGCGTTCCAGGACTGTCTCGATGATCTGATAGCCGTACATGGGCCCTTCGGTCAAAAGCGAGAGCAATAGAATGGGTGTGCTTCCCTTGAGCAGTTCACGGTCCATGAGATCTCCCGGTTTAGTCTTCAGTCTACCTCGCAAGGCGATGGGGGCAAGAGGGAAGCACGGCGGGATTTGGCGTTGTTCAAGGGCTTCCATCAACCCTTCATGGCTTCGGCCACGGGAATCCGGGAAGCTTTCCAGGCCGGGAAGAATCCCCCCAGCAGCCCCATCACCAGGCTGAAAGCGACGCCTTCCAGCATCAGCACCGGCGTGATGGTAAAGGCGAAGGTCACATCGCTGAAGGTCTGGAAACTGGTCGTGCCGGTCTGGATTCCATTGGCGAACAGCGCCAGAAAAGCTCCGACGACGCCCCCCAGTCCGCACAGCAGGATGCTTTCCCATTGAAAGCTGGCCAGGATCTCCCGGCGCCGGAAGCCGATGGCCCGGAGGGTCCCGATTTCCTTGGCGCGGCCCGAGACCGAGGCGTACATGGTGTTCATGGCCGCGAAAATCGCGCCCGCGGTGAGGATCAGGGTGATGAGGTTGCCCAGGATCCGGATGGGGTCTCCGGATTTGGTGAGTTCGGTGAAATAGGCCTTCTCGCTGATGGTGTCGAGCTTCAGGCGCTTGTCTTCCTCCACGCTCTCCTTGAAGGCCTTGAACCGCTCCGGCGTGTCCAGGCGCGCCAGGACGGAGCTGAAGCTCTCCCGCTTGTAGGCCTGCTGGACATCCACCACATCGGACCAGATTTCGGAGTCGAAGGAGGACCCGCCGCCATCGAAGACGCCCACCACCTCCCAATCGCGGCCGCCCATTTTCAGGATCCGGCCCAGCTCCATTCCCGTGAAACGCCCCTGCATCTTGCGGGGCACCACGACTTCGGAAAGGCCCGGCCGGAACCACCGACCCTCCACCAACTTCACCTGGGACCTCAGGCGGATGCCCGTGGGCTCAAGGCCCCGCACGGTCACATTGGTATCGGCCCCGTCGGATTTCTGGAAAATCTTGATCACCACCACTTCGGCGCTCACCAAGGGGCCGGCGGCATCCCTGGCCACCAGGGGGTGCACCTCCAGGATGCGCGCCTGCCCCCGATCGATGCTGGAGTTCAGTTCGAACTGGGCATTGCTGCGCATGACGATGGCCTGGTCCGCGCGGCCTGAGCTCACGAAGGCCTTCGAGAGGCCCTGGGCCAGGGACAGCACCACCACGAAGATGCCCACCACCAAGGCGATGGCGCCAGCGGTGCTGATGGTCGCCACCTTGCGCTGCCACAAGCTCCGGAGGTTGTAGCTGAGGGGGATCGGATAGGCGAGGGCCGCCCATGTGAGCCAGGCCAGGTAGCCCAGGAAGACCGCGCCCATGAACCCCAGGATGATCATCCGATGGACCTCAACCCCTCAGTGATGGGGCGCCGCATGGCCTGGTAGGCCGGAATGAAGGTCGAGAGCAGGCCGACCACGAAGGTAATGCCCAGGCAGAGCAGCATGGTGGAAGGCAAGAGGCTGAAGTCCTCCAGGAAGGGCACCGAAGCCCCCAATCCTTTTCGGATTCCGCCTGCTGCGAGGCCCGCGAGGCCCACCCCGAAGAGCCCGCCCGCGCCCACCAGCAGCATGCCCTCGCCCAGCAGCAGGCTCAGGACCAATCCCGTGCGGAAGCCCATGGCCCTGAGCACCGCGATCTCGGTGGTGCGCTCGCGGATGGCGATGCTCATGGTGCCGGCCGTGACGATGAGGATGGCCACAAGCACCGCGGCTGTGATGCCCTGGATCATGGCGGAAATATTGCCGAGCATCTTCACGAAGCTCAGATTGAAGGCGTTCTCGGTCTCGGATAGCGTTTCAAACGCGGAATTGGCGTAGTGATTGTCGATGCGCGCGCTCAGCCGGGGAATCTCATCGGCGTTGTGGACCCGCAGGAAGAAAGTCCCCACCCTGCCTTTCATGCGGGGCACGCTTTCCTCCAGCAGCTTGTAGTGGAAATGCAGTACATTTTCCTGGCTGGGTTTCGTGCCCTTGAAGATCACCCGGACCGTGAGCCGCGGGCTGATGGGGAAGATCGTGCCCTGGAGCGGGATCACATCGCCCACCTTCCAGCCGAATTTATCCGCCAAGGCCCGGCCCACGATGCAGCCGCTGCCATCCCGCATGAAGTCCTGGATCTGGTCCTCGGTCACCCCCGAAGCGCCGAATTCCTCCTTGAACACCTGGAACAGCGTGGTTTCGTCCGATGCGAAATTCGCGAAGAAATTGCTCGGGTCCTTGTACTGCCCGCCGAACCATTGCAGGTAGGTGGCGGATTCAACCTCCGGCTGGGCCTTCAGGTAAGCCAGGTAGCTCATGGGCAGCACCTGGGCGAGGCCGCTTTTGTGCCGGACCACGATGCGGTTGCTGGAGGTCGGATTATTGGAAACCGCATCCAGCGTGGTGAGCAGCGACTGCAGCACCGTCACCAGGAACACCGACAGCGTGATGGTGGAAAGGATCAGCAGCGTGCGCCGCTTGGAGCGCATCAGGGACTTGAGGATGAAGCGGATGTACTTCACCGGTTCACCTCGACGGTCCGGTCGAAGACGCCCTTGTCCAGATGGATCTGGACCTTGGCGTGGTGCGCCGCCTTGGGATCGTGGGTCACGATCAGGATGGTCTTGCCCATGTCCGAATTGAGCCGCTCCATGAGGTTCAGGATCTCTTCGGCGTTCTGGTGGTCCAGGGCGCCGGTGGGCTCGTCCGCCACCAGCAAGTCGGATCGCCCACGATGGCCCGGGCGATGGCCACCCGCTGTTCCTGTCCGCCGCTGAGCTGGCGCGGATAGTTGAGCATCCGGTCCTGCAGGTTCACCAGCGAGAGGACCTCCTCCACCCGCTCCCGCCGCTCCCGCCGCGACATCGGCGTGAGCAGCAGGGGCAATTCCACGTTCTCGAAGGCGGTGAGCACCGGGATCAGGTTGTAATTCTGGAAGATGAAGCCCACATGGTAGTTCCGCCAAGCCGCCAGTTCATCGTCATCGAGATCGTTCAGCTCGTAGCCGCAGACTTCCAGGCTGCCGGCCGTGGGCCGGTCGATGCCCGCGATGAGGTTCAGCAGCGTGGTCTTTCCGGACCCCGAAGGCCCCATCAGCGCGTAGTAGCCGCCTTTGGGGAGGTCGAAGTCGATGCCCTGCAGCACCGGGATCTCAAGGGTCTCCCGCCAGTAGCTCTTCGCGATGTCGCGCAGCTTGATGATGGCGTCGCCGTTTCCTAGGCCGTTCAGGGTGCCGTCCACTTCATTTCGCCTTCACGGAAACCTTCGCGCCGGCCTTTAGGTTCTCCGGTGGCGCGACGATGAGCTGCGTGTCGGCGCTGATGCCGGTGACTTCCATTCCGACGGGGTTTTCAGCGGTCACCAGGACGGGTTTCAGGACGGCAGCTCCTTTCTCAGCGGCCCAGGTGAAGCTTTGGCCGTTCCGCTTGACCACCTGCTCCCGGCCCAGCACGACCACATCCTGCGCGTAGGTGTCGCCCAGAAAGGTCACCTTGGCGCCCATGTCCGGAACCAGCAATGGATCCTTTTCCACGAAGGCCACCCGCACGATGATCACGGCTTTCTGGCGGTTGGAGCTGGGATAGATCTCCCGGAGCTGGCCCTTCAGCATCTTGGCGCCTTGCTTCCGCCCTTCCAGCGCATCCACGCGGATTTCCGCGGGCATGCCTTTTTTCAGCTTGGCGATGGATCCCTCGTTGACTTCGACTTCCACTTCGAGCGAATTGAAATCCACCAGCACCGCGATGGCGTTGATGGCATTTGCGCCGCCGGCGCTGCCCGGCGCGACCGTCTCGCCGACTTCCGAAAGCTTCTGGGTCACCACGCCGCTGAAGGGCGCCCGAAGCGACATGCTTTCCAGCAGGGCGTCCTGGTACTTGAGCTGTTCGGCCTGCTGCTTCGCCAGATTCACCAGGCGGTCCAGGCTGGCCTGGTCCAGGATGCCGTCCTTCACCAGTTTCTGGGAGCGCCCCAGGTCCAATTCGGTCTGCGCCAACTGCGAGGCCACCGCGTTGCGCGAAGCCATGAGGTCCGGCGCTTCCAGCTTGGCGATCACCTGCCCGGCCTGGACATGGCTGCCTTCCTGCACGCCCAGCCAGGAGATGCGCCCCAGCACTTTGCTGGAGAGGGTCGCGCGGGTCCTGGCCACGATGTAGCCCGACGCCGTCACCAATGGGTTGCGCTCGCCGGCCTTGAACACCGTCGGGGGCACCGTGCTCACGGAAACCGGCGCGTTCTTCTGGGCCATGAACCCGACCGCCGCCAGGACGCCGATAAGACCCAAAACCAGCCATCCCCAGGGGAAGCGGCGGCGGATGACGGATTTCTTGTTCGCCTGGGCATCGGCCATGGGCCCTCCAAAAAATGTCAAACCAACAGATTAACGGCTGGGTCCTTGAATTCAATGCATGTCTAGGTGAAGCACGGGAACCCATCGGCGAAGGCGCAGGTTCCAGGGGCGAGCCGACACGGCACCTCTGAGGATCCGGTCAGAAGTGCGCTCGCCGAGCCGGGCAAAGCTGTTTTATGTGTGCCTCGCGGATACGCGAGGCCTCCTCCGTTGGTTCAGTCGTTCACCAGGGGATACCCAGGCTCTCTGCAACCTTGATCGCCGAGTTAAGTCCGTCTTCTCGGTATCCGCTTCGCGGATACGCGAGGCCTCCTCTGTTGGTTCAGTCGTTCACCAGGGGATACCCAGGCTCTCTGCAACCTTGATCGCCGAGTTAAGTCCGTCTTCATGAAAGCCGAAGCCCCAGTGGGCGCCGCAGTAATGGGTGCGGCCGAAGGCGCTGTAGCGTCCGCTGATCTCCTCCCACCGTCCCTGGGCCTGGAGGGTGGCCAGATCATAGCGCGGGTGGTGGAACACCTCCCGGCGCAGGATGCGCTTGGAATCCAGGAGCTCTTCGGCATTGAGGCTCATAAAAAGATCCGTCTTCGTTTCGAGCGGTTGCAGCCGGTTCAAATGGCAGTTCAGGAACAGGCGGCTGCGATCGGCCATGGCGCGCACGTTCCACGCGGCCCAGGCCCGCCGACGCTTGTCGAGGAGGGTGGGATCCGTGTGCAGGACCGCGGGGTTCCGATTGGTGCGGAAACCGGATAGGACTTCGCGTTCGGCCTTGGTGGCATCCCCCAGCAGGGGCAGCGCCTGGTCGCCAGGGCAGGCGAAGACCACGTGATCGAAACGCAAGGTTTCGCCTCCCTCCATGCGCAGGTCCGCCCCCTCGAGATTGCGCCTGATTTCTGAGATCTTGGCGCCCAGCACGATGCCGTCCGCGTAGGGCTTCGTCAACGGTTCGAGGTAGCGTGAGGCGCCGCCCTGGATGGCGCGCCAGCGCTGGTGGGTCGTGAGACCCAGGAATCCCTGGTTGCGGAAGAAGATGAGCAGCATGAAGGCTGGAAAGCCGTCCATCTGCTCGAGGCTCGCTGACCACACGGCGCCGGCCACGGGGTAGAGGTAGTTCTCCCGGAAAGCCAAGCTGAAACGGTGCTCGTCCAGGAATTCACCCAACGACACATCCTGGCTGGCGCCATCTTCGATCAATTGGTTCCCGAGCCTGTTGAAGCGCCTGATTTCGCGCCAAAGGCGGTAGCAGCGCGGGTTCCAGATAGTGCTCCGCTGGGCGAAAAGGCCATTCCATCCCCGGGAGCTCCAGGTGAGTCCCTTCGGACCGCCATGCAGCGCGAAGGACAATTCGCTATCGCAGCTCTCCACTTTCAGCTCCGCCATCAGGCGGCAGAAATTAGGATAGGTCGCCCGGTTGTGGACGGCGAACCCCATGTCCACCGAAACGCCGCCCGGCGCATCGGCCACTTCAACCGGCACCGTGAGCGTATGGCCGCCCAGCCGGTCCCTTTTTTCGAAGAGCGCCACGCGGAAGCGCCTGCTCAGGAGGTAGGCCGCAGAAAGGCCGGAAATGCCCCCGCCGATGACCGCGACCTTTGCGATGCCGCTTCTTGACAACAGCTCTGGCAACTACAGCTCCGTCGCCACCTGGGCGGATTCGGGATACGGGCGGATGTCCTGGACGATCCGCACCCAGCTCATCATCTTCAGGAAGTAGAAGGTCAGATCGATCTCCCACCACTTGATGCCCTGGCGGCAGGCGTTCATGAAGTGGTGGTGGTTGTTGTGCCAGCCCTCGCCGAGGGTGATCAGGGCCAGCATGAAATTGTTGCGGCTGTGGTCGCCAGTGTTGAAGCGGCGCGTGCCCCAGAGGTGGCTCAAGCTGTTGATGCTGAAGGTCCCGTGGAAGAGCAGCACCGTGCTCAGCACGAAGCCCCAGACCAACGCGCTCCACCCGCCGATGCCTGTGAAGTGGCCCAATGCGAAGACCGCGGTGCCCAGGAGCCAGGGGCAGATCCAGTGGTAGGCGCTGATGAACCGGAGCTCGGGATATTTCCCGAAATCGCGGATGTTGTGCTGGTTGTAGTCGTCGAATTTATCCGAGAGGACCCAACCCACATGGGACCACCAGAAGCTTCGCGCGATGGGGGAATGGATGTCTTGTTCTGTGTCCGAGAACCGGTGGTGGTCCCGGTGGTGGGCCGCCCACCACAGCACGCCCTTCTGGGCCGAGGTCTGGGCCACAAAGGCCATGGCGAACTGGTTGAACCGGTTCAACCGGTAGGTGCGGTGCGCGAAATAGCGGTGGTAGCCCGCCGTCACCGCGAACATGCGCACCAGGTAGAGCGCCACGCCGATGAGCACCGCCCACCAGCTGAAGGCCACGAAGAACACCGCCAGGCAGGCAAGGTGCAGCAGCACAAAGGAAACACTGACGACCGTGAGGGGGATCTTCTGCTTCATGGGCCTTCCCTGGCCCTCCAGTTAACCATGCGAACACGAAAGGACAGCGCTCGAATTGCCAAAGGCGGGCAGGCAGCGGGAAGGCCCGATTGGCAGAATTCCGTCTCGGACGACGGGCTCGCTGGTTCGACCCCTGAACCAGCAAACACAGAAGCACCACCCTTGGGTCGTGCTCCGGTGTTGATTGGTACACCCGACTGGGGTCGAACCGTTGGGCTTCGCCCCCATCTATCGAACAGCGCTTTGGGCGCTGTCCTCCCGCTCGCCTCTGGCTCACGGAGATGGGCCCCTCCCCGCCGATTCGACAGGACATCTAGTCCTGTCTCGGACGACGGGCTCGCTGGTTCGACCCCTGAACCAGCAAACACAGAAGCACCACCCTTGGGTCGCGCTCCTGTGTTGATTGGTACACCCGACTGGGGTCGAACCGTTGAGCTTCGCCCCCATCTATCGGACAGCGCTTTGGGCGCTGTTCTCCCGCTCGCCTCTGGCTCACGGAGATGGGCCCCTCCCCGCCGATTCGACAGGACATCTAGTCCTGTCTCGGACGACGGGCTCGCTGGTTCGACCCCGGTACCAGCAAGCACAGAAGCACCACCCTTGGGTCGCGCTCCTGTGTTGATTGGTACACCCGACTGGGGTCGAACCGTTGAGCTTCGCCCAACCCCGCCGATTCGACAGGACATCTAGTCCTGTCTCGGACGACGGGCTCGCTGGTTCGACCCCGGTACCAGCAAGCACAGAAGCACCACCCTTGGGTCGCGCTCCTGTGTTGATTGGTACACCCGACTGGGGTCGAACCGTTGGGCTTCGCCCAACCCCGCCGATTCGACAGGACATCTAGTCCTGTCTCGGACGACGGGCTCGCTGGTTCGACCCCGGTACCAGCAAGCACAGAAGCACCACCCTTGGGTCGCGCTCCTGTGTTGATTGGTACACCCGACTGGGGTCGAACCAGCGACCTCTGCCTTCGGAGGGCAGCGCTCTATCCAACTGAGCTACGGGTGCTCAAGGGATTCATGATGACGCTTTTCCCTGGGAGGATGCAACAAGGGTTCACTTCGATGTGGCGATGGCCCTGCGCCTGGCGGTTCCCGCTGCGCCGGCGAAGTAGCGGCGGATGCCGCTGGTGAGCGTGGCGGCTAGCTTCTTGAGGAAGATTTTATCCTTCAGCCGAGCTTCTTCTTTCCCGTTGGAGATGAAGGCGCTTTCCACCAGCACGGCAGGCATGGCCGCGCCCCGCAGCACCACGAAGGGCGCCTGCTTGACGCCGCGTTCCTTGATGCCGCCGAGCCGGTTGAGCTGGAGCTGCACGGCCACCGCCAGCCGCTCGGAGTCCTGCAGGTAGGCCTTCTGCGCCATGTCCTCCAGGATGCCCGCCACCACCGCATTGGCGTCCGCGGCCGGCCTGGCCTCGGCGCCAGCGTTTTCCAGGGCCGCCACGGCCGCCGCGTCCTCGTCCCCGCGGTCCAGCGACAGGAAGTAGACCTCCGAGCCCTTGGCGGCCCGGGCCCGGGCGGCATTCAGGTGGATGCTGATGAAGAGGTCGGCCCCGGCCTCGTTGGCGAGCCTTGCGCGGTCCCACAGGGGGATGAATGTATCGTCGCCGCGCACCAGGACCACATCGAAGCCCGCCTCGCCCAGGCTGGCCTTCAGTTCCTTCACGATGGCCAGGGCTGCATCCTTTTCGAGCAGCCCTTTGGAGCCCTTGGCCCCGGTGTCCTCGCCGCCGTGGCCCGCATCCAGGGCGATTTTCAGGCGCGGCGCAGGCGGCGGCGTTTGGGGACTTTGTCCCCAAGCCAGTAGGCTAAGAAAAGGAATGAGCAGGATTCGCGGGAGCATGGGATGTCGTCCAGTGTAAAGGGAATGCGGGATCTTTGGGGGGACGAGCTGCGCTGGTTCCAGCGCATCGAGGAAGCCGTGCACCGGGTGTTCGGCGCCCACGGCTACCGCGAGATCCGCACGCCCATCCTGGAATACACCGAAGTCTTCAAGCGCAGCGTCGGAGACAGCTCTGACATCGTGAACAAGGAAATGTACGAATTCCTGGACAAGGGCGGCCGTTCGGTGACCATGCGCCCGGAGAATACCGCCGGCGTGGTCCGCGCCATGGTGGACCACAAGCTCCTGGTGAACAATGACCCGCAGCTTTTCTATTACACAGGGCCCATGTTCCGCTATGAGCGCATGCAGGCTGGCCGCTACCGCCAGTTCTGGCAAATAGGCGCGGAGAGTTTCGGCGTGGCCACCCCGGAATCCGAAGCGGAATCCCTGGCGATGCTCTTCGATTTCCTTCAAGGCCTGGGCCTTAAATCCCTGTCGCTCTCCCTGAATTCCGTGGGCACGCCGGAATCGCGCCCCGCCTTCAACGCAGCCTTCCGAGCCTTCTTTGATGCCCGCGCAGACCGTTTCTGCGGGGACTGCCACCGCCGCATCGAGACCAATCCCATGCGCATCCTGGACTGCAAGAATCCCGGCTGTCAGGCGGCCCTGGAAGGCCATCCCACCCTCGTGGAATTCCTGGATGACGCATCCAAGGCCCACCACGCGCGGCTCAAGGAACTGCTGACGGCCCTCGATATTCCATTCATCGAAAATCCGCGCCTGGTGCGGGGCCTGGACTACTACACGCGCACCGCCTTCGAGGTGCTCAGTTCTGATCTCGGCGCGCAATCGGCGCTGCTGGGGGGCGGCCGCTACGACGGCCTGGTGAAGATGCTCGGCGGCCCCGACACGCCCGCCTTCGGCTGGGCCATCGGCCTGGACCGCCTGGCCATGGTGCTGAAACAGCTTCAGGGCGAAGCGCCTTTCGAGCCCGCCCCCCTACTCATCCCGCTGGGCGAGGCCGCCTCGGCCAAAGCGCTTCGGCTGGCCCGCCAATGGTGGGCCGCAGGCCTCCATGTGCAACTGGAAACCCGCGGCTGCCCCCTGAAGAAGTCGCTCCAGTCCGCCAACCGCATGGGCGTGAAGCTCGCGCTGATTCTAGGCGATGGCGAACTTGAAAAAGGCACCGTGGCCGTCAAGCACCTGGACACGGGCGAACAGGAGGAGTGGCCCCTGGAGGGCGTCTCCTTGAAGCTGCGGAGCGAGGGAACGCGCCTCTAGCGGAAATGCAGATCGACGTAGTCGACGATATTTCCGTCTTCGCAGGGATTCACCATCTCCTTCAGGCCTGATACTGGATCCGCTCCGCCCGGGTCGCTCCGCAGGCGCGGACCCGATGGCTTCTTTGACGATTGATTTGCGAAGGGTTTCCCCGACCTTGGATAATCGTTGAATGTTAAGGACTCTGATCATTTCTATTTTATCCCTGACGGCTGGCTTGGTGTTGGCCGGGGAATTGCCTCTGACGGAGATTCCTGCCGAGTCCTTGGGAACCCATGCCTGGGTGATGGTGGAAACGGGGCCGCGCCTGAGCCTCAATGAAGCGCGTTCCCGGCAGCGTGAAGGGGCCTTCCAGCCGGGTATGCGCCCGGTGCCAACCTTCGGCATCGGGTCCAGGCCCGTTTGGCTGCGGCTTGACCTGACCAATCCTACCGGCCATTCCCTGCCTTTCCGCCTCTCGGCCGGAACAACCTGGATCGACCATGTGGATGTCTACCTGGTGCAGGGTGGCCAGGTGCTTGCCGACTGGCGGACCGGCGACGCCGTGCCGACATCGCCGGGGGTGGTGCCTGGGATCGGGTACGACTTCGACCTGGTTTTCCCGACGGGAAAGAGCGAGCTGTTCCTGCGGGCTGAAACGATGGACCCGATGGTCCTGCCGATCGAGCTCCGGCCGGCTGGACAGGCAGTCGAGCGGGAGCAATTGTCCCATTACGGCTATGGCTTCCTCTATGGCGGGCTGCTGATGCTCCTCGCCTACAACCTGCTGCTGTACGCTGGGCTGCGCGAAAGCCAGAACCTGTTGTATTCGCTGTACCTGTTTTCCTTTATCCTGCTCAGCTTGGCCTACACGGGACACGGCCTAGCTTGGGTCTGGCCAGGCCATCCGCTGTTCCAGCGCTACGTGATCCTGGTCCTGATGGTGGTCTACGGCTGCTGCGGGTTGATGTTCGCCAACCGGTTCCTGACCCTCCGGGAAATTGCGCCCCGGGTGGCCCGCGGGGTCCGCCTTTTCATGTGGGCGGGGGCGGCCCTGATCACGGCATCCGTGGCGCTGGGCGATCAGCGCGCCGCAGCCTTGGCGGCATTCAGCTTTGAAACCATTTTCACTATTGGAATGGTCCTGCTCGGGATCCTGGCGGTGCGGTCTAAACAGCCATCCGGGGCCATTTTTCTTTTGGCCGCGCTGTTCGGGATCCTGGGCGGGCTGACAACCACCCTGGCCGTCTGGGGTTGGGTTCCGTTCAACAGGATCACCTACCACAGCGTGGAGCTTGGCGTGCTCGCGGAGGCGGTCATCCTCGCGCTGGCGATCGCCCAGTACGTTCGCGGCCACAAGCAGGCCTATCTGCTGGCCAAGGATCTTGCGATGCACGACCCGTTGACCACGCTCCTCAATCGCCGCGCTTTGACGGACCGGCTTGAGCAGACCATCGCCTTGGCCAGACGCAGGGAATTCGATTTTTCGCTGATGTTCGTGGACCTCGATGAGTTCAAGCCGATCAACGACAAGTTCGGACACGAGGCCGGCGACTGGCTGTTGTGCGAGGCCGCCAAACGGATGCTCGGATGCGTCCGGGCCTCCGATACGGTCGCGCGGGTCGGCGGAGATGAATTCGTGGTCCTGTTGTCCTCCGTCGAGGACATCGAACAGGCCACGCTGGTCGGGGAGAAAATCCGCAGCGCCCTCGCGGAACCTTTCCATTTGAAGCCGGGCAAGTGGCTGAGCATCACGTCGAGCATCGGCGTGTGCTCATATCCCGATCATGGAACCAGCCAGCGTGAACTGTTGAAAGCCTGCGACGACGCGATGTACCTCGCCAAGGCAAGAGGCCGCAACAGGGTCGTCGTCGCCGAGCTGAACCTGGCTGAACGGATTTCCAGCGCAGCCCAGGTCCCTTCGAGCCTGGGCCTCATCATTTTCCATTGGCGGCGCGCTTACCAGATCGGCAACCCCACCATCGATGCGGAGCACCACGAGCTCTTCAACCTCGTCAACAACCTGCTCCGCACGGGCTTGGCCACGGACACGCAGCCGCAGGCATTCCTGGCCTCGGCCGATGAATTGATACAGCACGTGCGCCAACACTTCTCCAGCGAGGAATCCGTGCTCGCGGCCAAAGGCTATTCCCGCCTCCAGGACCACGCCGACCTTCATCGGAAGTTGGTGGCGCGCGCGGAGGCATTGCGGCAGAAGATCGGCACCGGCGAGGTGGGCCTTGGGGACTGGCTGCAATTCCTCGCCAACGATCTGGTGATCGGCCACATCCTCAAAGAGGACCGCCAGTATGCCGGATTGTTCGAAGGGTGAGCCGCAGGCGTCGGCTGCGCTGGATGGCTGTGGCGGCAGAACGCGCCCAGTCCGAACGAGCACGCCGTCGTCATCCAGGATGCGGCCACGGGCGCGGGTGTGGTGAAAACCGCCGTGCTCGCTGTCTATTCGAAGCACTGGAAGACCTGATCTCTTCGCGGAGGGGGGATCCCGTCCCCGGCGGGGGCCTCTTCACCACTTCCCCTCGCTATTCCAGCCATTCCAGGCTATTCTGATCAATCGTGCTTGATGGAGCCCTGCCGGTCTGCGCTCCTTTCTCAACCCGAACCACTTTTTCCAGCCCTGACCGGGCCTGCGCGAACCAAGCGCTGGCGGGCCTTCCAGGAGCTATACATGTCTTCCTTCGATACCCTCGGCCTCAGCGCCGAGCTGTTGCGTGCGGTCAAAGACCAGGGTTACGAAACCCCCACGCCCATCCAATCCAAAGCCATCCCCGTCGTGCTGTCGGGCCGTGATCTGCTGGCCGCCGCGCAGACCGGAACCGGCAAGACCGCCGGCTTCGTGCTGCCCATCCTGCAGATGCTCACGCCCGAGCTTTCCAGCAGCACCAGCCCAGCCCGCCACCCGATCCGGGTCTTGGTCCTCACCCCCACCCGCGAACTCGCCATGCAGGTCGAGGAAAGCGTGCGCACCTACGGCAAGCATCTTCCCGTGCGCTCCACCACCGTGTTTGGCGGCGTGAACATCAATCCCCAAATCCGCATCCTCCAGGGCGGCGTGGACATCCTGGTGGCGACGCCGGGACGCCTGCTGGACCACCAGGGCCAGGGCACCGTGAACCTCCGCCATGTGGAATTCCTGGTGCTGGATGAAGCCGACCGCATGCTGGACATGGGTTTCATCCGCGACATCAAGAAGATCCTCGCGCTGCTGCCCACCAAACGGCAGAGCCTGCTCTTCAGCGCGACTTTCAGCGACGAGATCCGGGGCCTCGCGTCCGGATTCCTGAAGGATCCCGTCAGCGTGGACGTGGCCCCGCGGAATTCCGCCATCGAGCTCGTGGAGCAGATCGTCCATCCCGTGGACCGCGAGCGCAAACGCGAGCTGCTCAGCGACATCATCCGCGAAGGCCGCCTGGAACAGGTGCTGGTGTTCACCCGCACCAAGCACGGCGCCAACCGCTTGAGCGACCAATTGGAGAAGGACGGCATCACCTCCGCCGCCATCCACGGCAACAAGAGCCAACCCCAGCGCATCCGCGCCCTCCAGGACTTCAAGGGCGGCAAGGTGCGCGTGCTGGTGGCCACCGATATCGCCGCCCGCGGGCTCGACATCGACCACTTGCCGCACGTGGTGAACTACGAACTGCCCCAGGTGCCCGAAGACTACATCCACCGCATCGGCCGCACCGGCCGCGCGGGCGTGGAGGGCCAGGCCCTGAGCCTGGTCTGCGTGGATGAATCGCGGCTGTTGCGGGACATCGAGAAACTCCTCAAGCTCGACATCCCGAAGGTCGTGATCCCCGGCTTCGCGCCGGATCCGGCCATCCGGGCCGAACCCATTGAGACCGGCCGTCGCACCGGCGGTGGTGGTGGCGGTGGAAGGTCCGGCGGCGGACGCCCCGGCGGCGCTGGCCGTCCCGCATCCTCGGGACGTCACGACGGTGCCCATCACAACCGTCCCAGCACTCGCGGTAAGTAAGCCTGCCCTTGGCTTTCACAGGCCTCTAGCGGAATCGGACGCCCCAACGATTAAGAGTGTTCAAACATCTTTCCTGATGGAACCCGGGATGGAAGCGCGATAGGATCGCCTTCCAATCCCGGAGGTTCCATGCGCGCCCTTCCCTTCGCCGCTTTCCCGTTGGTGCTGGTTTCCCTCTCGGGACCGCCGCTGCTGGCCGCAGCGCCAGGGCATGTGCACCAAGAGGCCGCGCCCAAACCCGATCCCCACAGGATCGAAAAGGTCGCTGACAACGTCTATTGCATCTTCGGCGAGGGCGGGAACATCGGCCTCATCGTCACCGGGAAAAATGCGATCCTCATCGACGACCAGTTCGAGCGACTCGTGCCGGGCTTGCTCAAGGCCGTGAAGTCCGTCACGGACAAGCCCATCAAGTACCTGATCAACACCCACCACCACGGCGATCATGTGGGCGGAAACATCGCCCTGGAAAAACAGGTGCAGGTCATCGTGGCCCACACCAACGTGCGCCAACGGATGGAGGTGGCGCAGGCCAAACTGGAAGCCGCCAAGCGGGGCGGGCTGCCGGAGATCACCTTCGGCGATGCGGACCCGAAGGTGCGGTCCGTTCTCGCCATCAACCTCGACGGCGTCGAAATCCACCTGGCCCATTTCGGGCCCGGCCACACCGACGGCGACGTGATCATCGGCATTCCCGGCGTCCATGTGATGCACATGGGGGACATTTTCTTCAACGGAAGCACGCCCTTCATCGACCAGACCGGCGGCGGCAGCCTGGCCGGCATGATCGCCAACCTGGACGCGGTCCTGTCCTTCCTTCCCGAGGATTCGAAGGTCATCCCGGGCCATGGTCCCGTGGGTGGAAAAAAGGACGTGGCGCGGTCCCGGGATTTCCTGAAGGCCGTGCAGAAGCACATCGAGGCCAACCCCGCCAAGACCGGCAAGGAACTGGACGCGAGCTTTGACCATAAGGCCTGGAGCGACATCCACGACCTGGCGCCCTTCCTGACCTGGGACAAATTCTTCGACATCGCAGCGGGGCGGGGAGCGAAAAAATAAACCACGCGGAGGAGGGTTCCCGCCTCTGCGAGTGAAGCGAGCAGGAGCGCGTACACGCGCGATAGGCGGGAGCGGAGGAGCGGAGGGAAGCGGAGAAAAAAAACGTGGTCAAGATGGCCTTGTCCTCACGCTTTTTTGAGCTGCAGACTTGGTGGTACTGACCTTGAACGGGTCCAAGAGCACCGGTAATCCTCAGCTTCCCTGCGCTCCTCCGCTACCCTCTGCGTAGTCGCTTTTCTCGTGCTGCCGGATGCCGAAACCCTGCCTTCTCCCTGGAGCCCAAAGCCCAGAGCCCGTATTCTAAAAGGTCCTGGAGTTATGAATGCGTCTGGATCCCTTGGGCAATTTTTCCCGCAGCCACCGCAACGGCGAGCTGCGCATGGACCATGTGGGGCAGACTGTGCGGCTGCTGGGCTGGTGCAAGCGCTCCCGCAACATGGGCTCGCTGGTCTTCCTGGATCTGCGGGACCGCTGGGGCGTGGTGCAGATCAAGGCCGATGAGACGGAGATCGATCCAGAGCTGCTCGCCAAGCTGAAGGCGGTACGCAGCGAATTCGTGCTGGGTGTCGAAGGCATCGTCATCGAGCGGCAGTCCAAGAATCCGAACCTTCCCACGGGCGACGTGGAGGTGAAGCTCACGGGCCTGAAGATCTTCAATACCGCCAACACCCCGCCCATTCCGGTGGAGGACGTGGTGGAAGGCGGCGCGGACGCCGGCGAGGACCTGCGGCTGAAATACCGCTTCCTGGATCTGCGGCGCCCCAGCCTGCAGCGCAGCATGATCCTGCGCAGCGAGGTTTCCTCCATCATCCGCAACCATTTCCGGGAACTGGATTTCATCGAGTTCGAAACGCCCATCCTCACGAAATCCACGCCCGAAGGCGCCAGGGATTACCTAGTCCCATCACGAGTCCACCCCGGCGAATTCTTCGCGCTGCCCCAGTCGCCGCAGCTCTTCAAGCAACTGCTCCAGGTGTCGGGCTTCGAGCGCTACATCCAGATCTGCCGCTGCTTCCGGGACGAGGACCTGCGCGCGGATCGGCAGCCGGAATTCACGCAAGTGGACGTGGAAATGAGCTTTGTCCGGGAGAAGGATGTCCAAGACGTCCTGGAGCCGTTGATGGTGAAGCTCGCCAAGCTCGTGGGCAAGGAGGCGCAGGCTCCCTTCCAGAGCCTGGCCTATGCGGACGCCATGGAATGGTATGGCTCCGACAAGCCCGATGTGCGCTGCGATGTGAAGATCCAGGATGCGACCGGCGTGTTCGCAACGAGCGATTTCAACCTGTTCCGCGCCGCCGCCGAAAGCCAGGGCCAGCGCCGGGTCCGCGCCCTTTATTTCGCGGGCGAACAGGCCGGGGCCATGTCCCGCAAACAGCTGGATGAACTGCAGGAGACCGCCAAGCATCTCGGCGCCGGGGGCCTGCCCTACGCGAAGTGGGGCAAGGATGGCCTCGCTTCGAGCTTCAAGAAATTCATCAATCCGGAGCTGGAAGCCGCGCTCAAGGCTGCGTTGAAGGTCGAGGGCGAGGGGCTGGCGGTCTTCGCCGTAGGCACCGATGCGCAGACTTCCAAAGTCCTCGGCGAATTGCGCCTCCGGCTGGCGCGGAGCTTCGGCCAGCTGGACGAATCGCGGTTCGCTTTCCTGTGGGTGGTGGATTTTCCGCTCCTGGAGTGGAGCGAGGAGAATGCCCGGTTCGTGGCCTGCCACCATCCCTTCACAAGCCCCCATCCCGATGACATGGATCTGTTGGAATCCGATCCCGGCGCCTGCCGCGCCGTGGCCTACGATCTGGTGCTCAACGGGTATGAGATCGGCGGCGGTTCCATCCGCATCCATGACGCTGAAACACAAAGCCGGATGTTCCGTGCCCTGGGCATCGACGAGGAAGAAGCCCGCTCGAAGTTCGGCTTCCTGCTGGACGCCCTGGCCTTCGGCGCCCCGCCCATGGGCGGATTGGCGCTGGGTCTGGACCGCCTGGTGATGCTGCTGGTGGGCGAGACCAGCATCCGGGAGGTCATCGCCTTCCCCAAGACCGCCCAGGCCCGCTGCCTGATGACCGATGCCCCCAGCGAAGTGGATGCGCGCCAGTTGAAAGAGCTGCACATCGCCACCACCGCGCACGCTGCGCCCCAGACCTACCGCGCCGGCGTGATGTTCTTCGAGAGCGTCCCCGCGGAACTGCAGGCCCCCTTCCACGCCCTGCAGACCCTCAGCCATAGCGCCAAACCCCACAGCGCCAGCACCCTCACCCTGGACGGCGAAATCGTGCGCGTGGAAACCAGCAACCTGGGCGGGCCGAGCTTCGATTTTGAATGATCACGCTGCGGCACCGCGCTGAATCCATCCTGCGTTCGGCGGGCTGGGAACTCCCCCCGCTTCCGGTGGTTTGGTCCTCCCGCATGACCCGCTGCGCAGGGCTGTTCGTCATCGAAAAGGACGCCCGGGACATCTGGCGTCCGGAGATCCGCCTGTCCATCCCGCTGCTGCGGCGGCGGGACTGGCCCTGGCCCCAGGTGGCCTGCGGCGTCAACTGCCGCGATCCGGAGAGCATCCTCCAGCGCATCCTGGAACACGAGCTGATCCACTACAAGCTGTGGAAGGACGGCGCCAAGGACTGGGGCCACACCGAAGCCTTCCGCATCACCGCCTGGGAGCGGTTCGGACACCAGAGCGTCACGCACGGGATCGGGGTGGAGGAGGGCTGAGCTGGGATCAGCGCGGTTCCGCAAGAAGCGGATTCCAGGCGAGCTCCAGCTCCGATTCGAAAATCCGCAAATCCCCAGTGAGGGAATCCATGAATTCCAACCGCCTGGCCAGCAGTTGCAAAGGCCGGTCGAATGCCGGTTCGCTTTCGGGCTGGAGTTCCGGATAGAGCCGGTCGTAGAGGATCGGGCAGCCGATGGCGGCCATGTGGAGGCGGACCTGGTGTTTCTTGCCCGTCTCCGGACGGATCTCGAAGAGGCCGTAGCCATGGCTTTCCGCGAGCAGCCGGATGCTGCTCCGGGCGTTCACCGGGCCTTCTACGCAGGTCATGCGGAAGAAGGGATCGCCCTTCTGGATGCGGTTCTCTACGCGCCATTCGTGCGGAGACCGGCCGGCCTCCACGGGAGCGACCGCGTGATAGATCTTGGTGAGGCGGCCCTTCTGGAAAAGCCCGCTGTAGGCCGCACGGTTTTCCGGATCGACCGAGAAAAGCACCAGGCCCGCGGTTTCGCGATCGAGCCGGTGCAGCGGCGCCAAATCAGCAAGGCCGGTCTGCTCCTGAAGCCGCGCCAGCAGCGAAGCCCGGACATACGGTCCCGCCGGCGTCACCGGCAGGAAATGCGGCTTGTCCGCCACCAGCAGGTGCGCATCCCGGAACAGGATTTTGGCTTCAAAGGGAATTTCCGGCTCCGAATCCACCTCCCGAAAGTACAGGATCCTCATGCCCGCGCGGTAGGGCGCGTCCACGGCCAGCGGCCCCAGCCCCGTCCTCTTCCACCAGGCCCCGCACCAGGCGGGATTCCCAATCCGAAATAAAGGGAAACCGGTCCCGCAGGAAGGCCAGCACGCCCGCTGGCGCCGGGTTCAGCTTCGGCAGCGTGACCCGGGAGGCTTTGGGCGCGCGGCTTCGGCCCATGCCATCAACAGGCTCCTCCATTCCCGGTCCTCCCCTCCACCCCCGGACCAAGCCGGTACCGAAGGATAACGGGCTCGCCCACGGGTTCGAACGGACTGTATCCTCATGCCATGGCCCCGATCCCATGGAACCCAAGCCTTCTGCCGGTGCCCCCGACCTGGGACCAGGAAGATGAAGCCCGGCTCCCGCCGGCGCAGAAGCTCTACGTTTTGCAGACCCTTCCTCTGCCCACCATCAAGGCCGTGGGCTTCGACATGGATTACACGCTTGCGCGCTACCGCTCGCCGGAAATCGACGAGCTGGCCTTCACCAAATCGCTCCGCCTGCTGGTGCGCGAGAAAGGCTATCCGGCCTCCCTTCTGGATTCGGAATTCGATCCCGAATTTTCCATCCGGGGCCTGGTGCTCGATGGCGTGCGGGGCAACCTGCTGAAGGTGAGCCGCGAGCGCGGGGTGGTGCGCGCGACCCACGGCACCCAGCCCATGGACCGCGGGGCGATCGAAGCCTGCTACGGCCACCGCCGCCTGTCCACTACGGCCAAGGGATTCCGCAGCATCGACACCATGTTCGAGATCCCGGAAAGCCACCTGTACGCCCTGCTCGTGGATCGCCTGGATCAGGGAAAGCTTCCCGGCAAGGACTACATCCGCCTGTTCAAGGACGTGCGGTGGGCCATCGACACCGTCCACCGGTACGGCGACATGAAGGCCGAAATCCTGGCCCACAAGGATTTCTTCATTCCCAAGGACCCTGCACTGCCCGCCACCTTCGACCGCTGGATCCGCGCCGGGAAAAAACTCTTCCTGCTCACCAACAGCGAGTGGACCTTCACGAACGGCGTGCTGGGCCACCTGCTGGATGACAAGGGCGCGGCGCGGCCCCATTGGACGGACTATTTCCATACGGTCGTCGTGAGCTCCGGGAAACCCGCCTTTTTCGCCGAGGGCCATGAGGCGGTGCCCATGCCGGACCATGCGAACGTGTTCACCGGCGGCAACGCGGACTGGCTGGAGGCAAGGCTCGACGCCAACGGCGAACAGGTGCTCTATGTGGGCGACCACATCTACGGCGACATCCTGAAGTCCAAGAAAAGCCTGTCCTGGCACACCCTCATGCTCATCCCGGAACTGGAAGCCGAGCTGGAGCACCTGGAACTGCACGCCGATGACATGCGCGAGCTGGTGCGGGTGGAAACCCAGCGGCGGCGCGGCCAGCGGCGGGTGAACATACTCAGCGACCAGCTAGCCCGCAATCATGAGCATCGCCGGGTCCTGGCGCCGCGCATCTCGTCCGAAGCCCTCCACGCCATGGACCACGAGGCTGCCCAGTTGCACGCTGAATTGGCGGAAGTCCGGCAGCGCACCGAGGCCCAGAGGGAAAGGGTGCATGAGCTGAACCGCCAGGTGGAGCATTCCTTCAACCCCGTGTGGGGACCGCTCTTCCGGGAGGGCGACGAGCAGACCCGCCTGGGCGACCAGATCCAGCAGTACGCCGGCGCCTACACCGGCAAGATCAGCAACCTATACATGGTCGATCCCAACAGCACCGTCTACGCCCCCGCCCTGGCGCTGCCGCATGAGCGGGTGTGAGGCCAGCTATTGCGGGCCAGGCCATCTGCCACAAGATCAAAATCAATTTCCCGTCCAACGGAATTTGCGCACTATCCCTTGCCTGTGTTTGTTTTGCGGCGAATTCTTTTCTTCGATCGGATGCGGCTGCTTCACCGCGCCAGCCGCGTCTCCAGTTCCTTCAGGGCGGTTTCGGCGGCGGCGAAGGCTGATTCCAGTTCCGGCAGGTAGACTGCGGCTTCGAGGATGCGGTTTTCGGCCGCCAGTTCCTCCATGCGCTTCGCGATGTCCGTGACCGGGCGAGCGTAGACGTAGGCGGCGCTGCCGCAGAGCGCGTGGGCGGCGGCCTTCAGGGCCTTTGAATCCTTCTCCTGCAGCGCCGTCCTGATGTCCGCCATGCGGTCGGGCGCATGGGCGCGGAACATCACCAGCAGTTCCCGCAGCTCGTCGCGGTCCTCGGCGTGGATGGAGTGCAGCAGGGACACTGTATCGATGGGGTGCCGGAAATCCGTGGCCGGGATCTGGATAGGCATCTGCATGGTGTCGCCGGCATCTTCTTCCAGCAGTCCGCCATCGGGCGCGAGAGCCGCTTCAGGGGCTTCTTCCTCCGGCGCGAAGCCGGGCATGGGAATGATCAAGGTGGCCTCGGAGGCCAGGTTCGAGGCTGGTTCCAGCTGCCGCAGGATGGCATCCCTCAGCTCATCCCGGCTGAAGGGCTTGGTGAGCAGATCGTTCATGCCGGATTTGAGGAAGCGTTCGCGGTCCCCCTGGAGCGCATGGGCGGTCATGGCCAGGATGGGCAGCCTGCCGCCTGAGGCGCGGATGGCCCGCGCAGCCTCCAGGCCGTCCATGCCGGGCATCTGGCCGTCCATGAGGATGAGGTCGAATCCGCCCCGTCCGGCCTGCTCCACGGCTTCGAGGCCCGTGGAACACAGGGTCACCACGGCCCCCATGGACTTCAGCAGGCGCAGGGCCACGTGCTGGTTGAGCGGGTTGTCCTCGGCGATGAGGATCCGGCGCCCCGCCAAGGCCTGGGCGGCTGCGCCCACGGGCGCCTCGTCGCTGGTGGATTCCGCGTCGGAACCGAACCATCCGGCGGCGCCGCCATCCGGCCGCTTGGAGGCTTCCTCCAGCAGTTCCCTCAATTCGAAAGCAAAGACCGGCTTCCGGAGCATCGCATTGAACCCGGCGGCTTTCAGCGCCCACACTTCGCGGGGCTGGTGCATGGGGCAGAGCAGCACCAGCATCGGTGAAACCTCGGGATGTTCGGCGCGCAAGGTCTTGGCCAGCTCCCAGCCGCCCATGCCCGGAAGGTCCTCGTCCAACACCACCAGGTGGTAGGGCTTGCCGTTCTTCGCGGACACCAGGATGTCTTCCAGGGCCTCGGGACCGGTGGATGAAAGGCTCGCCTCCAGGCCCCAGCGCCAGAGCTGGTCGAACAATGCGTTGGCGCTTTCCGGCAAATCGTCCGCCACCAGGACGCGGAAGTCGCCAGGGAACTTCGCGGCGGCGGTTTCTCCGCTTTCCGCTTTTTCGACGGGTTTCAGGCTCAGGGTGAACCAGAAGGTGGTGCCGCGCCCCTGCTCGCTGTCCAGGCCGATGACGCCGCCCATGGCCTCCACCAGCCGCTTGCTGATGGCGAGGCCGAGCCCCGTGCCGCCGAAGCGCCTCGTGATGCTGGTGTCGGCCTGGCTGAATTTTTCAAAGAGCTTGGCCTGCTTGTCGAGCGGAATGCTGGGGCCGCTGTCCACCACGGAGAGCATCAGCGCGTGGCGGTCCTCCTGCTGGTCCGTGACCCGCACCGAGAGCTGCACGAAGCCTGTCTCGGTGAACTTGATGGCGTTGCCCAGCAGGTTCAACAGCACCTGGCGGATGCGCTCGGGATCGCCCAGGTACTCGGGGCTGCCTTCCGGCTCGAAGCGCAGCACCAGCTCCAGCCCCTTCTCCTGGGCGCTGACGCTGAGGAGGTCCATCAGGTCCTCGCAGAGGCTCCGCAGGTCCACGGGGACTTCGCGCAGGGCGACCTTTTCAGCCTCGATCTTCGAGAAGTCCAGGATGTCGTTGAGGATCGACAGCAGGGCTTGGCCGGCGCGGCGGATGGTCTGGGCGCTGTCCCGCTGCTCCCGGCTGAGGGAGGAATCCAGCAGCAGGTCCGTCATGCCCAGGATGGAGTGCATGGGCGTTCGCAATTCGTGGCTCATCACCGCCAGGAACTCGCTTTTGGCGGTGTTGGCGCGCTCGGCCTGGTCGAGCGCGGTCTGGATTTCTTCGGTCTGCGCGTGGACGAGGTCGCCCAGGGCCTGGTTCTTGAACCGCAGCACGCGGGTTCTCAACCGGAAGGCGATGTAGATGAGGGCCAGGGCCGCCGCCGCGTAAAGCGCCAGAGCCCAGCCGCGGCTCCACCAGGGCCCCACCATGCGGAAGTACATCTTGGCCGATGGCCCCCAGGGCGAGGCGCCTGCGCGGCTGCGCACCTCGAAGCGGTAGACCCCTGGCGGGAGGCCCGCATAGTTCACCTGGGGCGATGCGATGTCCCTCCAATCGTTCTGGAAATCCAGGAGGCGGACCTGGTGGCGCACCTTGGCGGGATTCAGGAATGACATCGCCGAAAAGCGGATCTCCAAGGAGCGCAGATCATGGGGGATCTTCAGCACCTGATCAAAGCGCGTGGCGGTGTTGGCATCCGTGGGGCCGAACCGGGCCGAGGTGAGGATCGTCACGGGGCTCGGGAGAACATTGCCTTCGCCTTCCGCATGGAAATGCCCCAGCCCGGCGGTGGTGCCGACCCAGACATCATTCCCGTCGCAAAACAGCGCGCCGAAAATGCAATCGTCGCCGGGCAGCCCTTCGAGTTTCCCGAAGGTGTCCAGCAGCTTGCCGTCCCAGCGGGCCAGGCCCATGGCCGTGCCGAGCCACAGCACGCCGCGCGCGTCGCAGGCTAGGGCATTGATCTGGACTTTGCCCAGGCCCCGGCCTTCGCTCACGCGCTCCATGATCTTCAGGGATGCGTCGCTGAGGGATACTTTCGCGGCGCCTAAGGACCGGCCGTAGGCGATCCAGACGGCGCCACCAGGCGTGGGCGCGATGCAGCGCACCTCGGTGTCCGCCAATCCATTAGCGGCGGTGAAGCGCCGCCAGCGGCCATCCTCCAGGACCGCGAGGCCCTCGGATCCGCCGACCCAGATTCGCCCCTGCGCGTCCTCGGCGACGGCCCAGATGTTTTCCTTGGGGGAACCGCCAGGCAAGGCCACGGGTTCCGCTTCCACCAGCCCCGAAGCGCCGGATCGGATCAGGCGCAGACCGCCGTTGCTGGTGGCCGCCCACAGGTTGCCGGACCGGTCGAACAGGAGATCCCGCACGATGGTGTCATCATCGCCGAGATCCTTGATGCGCATGGCCGTGAACCCGTTGCCCGAAGCATCCCACGCATAGAGCGAGGCGCCATCCCGTCCTCCGGCCCAGATGCGGCCGTCGGGTCCGATCGCCAGGGTGAAGGGCCCTACGGGGAGGCGGGCCTGGAGCGATTTGAAGCCGTTTTCGACGCCCTGGGCCACGCCGCGGTTGGTGGCGGCCCAGAGGGTCCCCTGGCGGTCCCGGAGCAGGGACCAGACCTGGTTGGAAGGCAGTCCTTCGCGGCTCCGGTAGGAACTCCAGGCGCCCTGGCCCAGGGCGCGGAAGAGTTGTTCGCCCGCCACCCACAGGCTGTCCTCGCGGTCCACGAAGACCTGCCGGCAATATCCGAAACTCAGGCCCGGATCCAGGTGCAGCGGAACCAGCGCATCCCGCTCCGCCATGACCAGTCCCGCGACCGTGGGAATCCAGACCCGGCCCTTGGAATCCATGCGCAGGTGGCCTTCGCTGGAGGCGGTGCCTGCGATCCGGGGCGCCAGATCTTCGAAGGCCTGGCCTTCGCGGCCCCTCAGCAGGTGGCCCCGGCTGCGGACCCAGATGCGGCCCTCTGCATCCTTCAGGACCGAAAAAGCCCGTTCGCCGCGCAGCTCCGGCAGGGCCGCGGCGGCCCGCCAGCGATCCCCATCCTGGATCCACAATGCGCCATCCGCCACGGCCAAAAGACCCGCAGCGCCCACCGACAGCACCGTGGGGGGCGAGGCCGACCAGCCGTGCGCAGCCTGGAATCCCTTGGCTGGGGATCCGGCGAAAAAGCCATCGGACGTGGCTACCCATACGCTGCCACCGGCTGCGGTGATGGCCCGGACGGGCGCGCCCGGAGAGCCCGGGAGCTGGATGCGGCGGAAGGCATTCGTATTGGCATCGCCATCGAAATAGAACAGGCCGCGATCTGTGCCCGCGCACAGCCCCCCGGCGCCGTCCTTCACGAGATGGGTGACCCAGGGGCGCTCCAGGCCCTGCTCGATGCCGAACCGCTCGAAGCGGGCGCCGCCGAACCGGAAGGCGCCATCCTCAGTGCCCACCCACAGGAAACCGCGGTCGTCCTGCTCCAGGGCGGACACCGCGAAATTCGTAAGGCCCTGCTCCGCCCCGTAGGCATGGAAAGCCACAGTGCCGGGGCCTTGCGCCGGAGCGGCCGCGCCCAGGCAAAGCGCCGCGGCGGCGGCCAGACCGCGGAACCACGACCCACTTTCCCGCATGGACATGAACATGGATAACACAAACCCAAGAAGTCTGGCCGGAGCGATTCTACCCTTCCCCGCAGCCCGAGGGGTTGAGTACGCTGCCCGAACCAAGCATTCTAGGTGCATGGCTCTCCGAATCGCGCTGGTTGACGATGAACCCGTGGCCCGCATGCGGCTGGGCCGGCTTCTGCGGGAAGCGGGCTGTGAGGTGCTTGCGGAATTTGAAGATGGGCGCCAACTGCTGGCCTGGCTGCGGGACGGCCACAAGCCCGATGCCCTCTTTCTCGACATCGCCCTGCCGGGACCTTCGGGCATGGAGTTGCTCGCGGAATTGCGCGATGGCCCGCCGGTGATCTTTGTGACCTCCAACGCGGAACACGCCGTGGCCGCTTTCGAGCACCGGGCCTCGGATTATCTGGTGAAGCCCGTCACCGCGGACCGCCTGGCCAACACCCTGGCCCGCCTGGAAGGCTTCGACGCCCGCAAGGCCGACACCCCTCAGCCTGCGGCCGCCGCAGGGTCCACGCGTTTTCCCGTGAAGGCTGGCGACGGCAAGCTGCTCCTGGAATTGAAGCGCGTGGCCTACTTCGAAGTGATCGACCAGGTGGTCTGGGCCTGGGCCGGAGGGAAGAAATTCCGCTGCGCCTGGACCAGCCTCAGCGATGTGGAATCCGTATTCCCCGGCGTGGCCTTCCTGCGCATCCAACGGAACATCATGCTGCGCCCCGAGGCCGTGCTCGGCCTGCGCACCCTCCCCACAGGGCGGAAAGCCGTGCTGTTGCCGGATGGCGTCGAACTGGAAGCCAGCCGTAACGCCGCGCACCACCTGAAGGAAAAACTGGGATTGTAGAAGGCTGTGAGCCATGCGTTCAAAGCTCATGGCTCAAGGCAGATTCTCCTTCGCCCATCCGCAGCGCCCGCTCGCCCAGGAGAACAGCCCTCCCGCAGGTGCCCTTGCCAGGCGGGCAGCCTTTACCCGGTGCCTTGACCAATCATGGTGATGGGACATTCGAGGATCCTCCTCCGGGGAAACAAGATGTCCTTCCTCCCCCCCGCCGCGGGAAATCCATGGGTGATTAACGGCCTCCAATCACCCGGGTGGATGGGAACGGGCCCCAGCGGGCGGGGAGGGAATCAAAGGCCCGTTCATCAAGTTGATCGGGCGGTTCGGACAGGTGTTCCCCCCGCCGGGGGGCCTGGGAGCCGCCCGGATGCCAGCCCGGGGCGACCTTTGCGTTGTGGACACGTCATCCATCCACCCGGGGCACGCCATGAATTCACCCGTCCGACTCCTCTTCTGCGCCATGATTCCGGTCCTTCTTGGATGCGGGGGCGGCTCCGCCGGAAGCACCGGGAACCCAACGCCACCCCCACCTCCCGTTGCCATTGCCGTGCAGGCGAGCCCCGAAGCTTTCGTGCTCCCCTCCGGCGGCCAGGCGAGTCTGCTTTCCTCGGTGGAAGGCAGCCCGAATCAGGCCGTGACCTGGTCCAGCACGGCAGGCCAGGTGACGCAGGCGGGCATGTTCACGGCACCCGCCGCCAAGGGCCCCCTGACCATCCAGGCCTCTAGCGTGGCGAATCCCGCTTCGACGGCCGAGATCCAGGTCCTGGTGGATGACGACGGGGCCGCCTCCGGCCAGGCCGGCCCGGCGACCTCGTCCTCGGGCATCTGGCCCAGCTCCATGACGCTCCAGACCGGTCAGTCGGCGATGCTGCTCGGGTTCGGCGGGGATCCCGCGGACCTGCGCTGGGCCCTCGACGAAGGTTCCATGGCCGGGAGCCTCACGCCTCAAGGCTCCCTCGCCGGATTCGCGCTCGCTAGATACCAGGCCCCGGCCGAGGCCGGCGTCTTCCACGCGTCCCTCACCAGCGCCCTGGATTCCACCCTGCACGCCCGCGCCAAGATCACCGTGCGCCGCCGAGGACAGGTCTCCGTGGCCGTGCTGCCCTCCAGCGCGACGCTGCAGGCGAACGGAAGCAGATCCTTCCATGCCCAGGTGACGGGCACGGCCAACCGCGCCGTGACCTGGAGCGCCACCGCAGGCAGCATCACGTCCTCGGGCGTGTATACCGCGCCCTCAGCACCGGGCGCCGCCACCGTGCGGGCCACGAGCGTCGCTGATTCCACCCGCTTCGGCGAAGCCGCCGTCACCATCACCGGGCAGCCGGCGCCTCCGGCCATCAGCAGCTTCATGGCGGTTCCGCCCACCATCACTGCGGGCCAGAGCAGCACCTTGAGCTGGACCGTCAACGGTGCCACCTCACTCAGCATCGATCACGGTGTGGGCGCCGTCACGGGCACCAGCAAGGTCGTGAATCCCGGCGCCACCACGACCTACACCCTCACCGCCACCAATGCCGCCGGCAGCGCCACCGCCACCGCCACGATCACGGTCAATCCCGCGCCGCAGCCGCCCACAATCTCCAGCTTCACCGCCACGCCACCGACCATCACCGCGGGCCAGAACAGCACTTTGGGATGGGCCGTCAGCGGAGCCACCTCCCTCAGCATCGACAACGGCGTGGGCGCGGTCACCGGCACCAGCAAGGTCGTGAGCCCCGGCGCCACCACGACCTACACCCTCACCGCCTCCAATGCCGCTGGCAGCGTCACCGCCACCGCCACGGTCACGGTCACTCCCGCGTCGCAGCCGCCGTCCATCTCCAGCTTCACAGCCGCGCCTTCGACCATCACCGCGGGCCAGAGCAGCACCCTCAGCTGGGCCGTCAGCGGAGCCACCTCGCTCAGCATCGACCACGGCATCGGCGCGGTCACGGGCACCAGCAAGGCCGTGAACCCAGGCTCCACCACGACCTACAAGCTCACCGCCACCAACGCCGCCGGAAGCGTCACCGCCACCACCACGGTCACGGTCAACCCCGCGCCGCAGCCGCCCACCATCTCCAACTTCGCCGCCACGCCACCAACCATCACCGCGGGCCAGAGCAGCACGCTCAGCTGGGCCGTCAGCGGGGCCACCTCGCTCAGCATCGACAACGGCGTCGGCGCGGTCACAGGCACCAGCAAGGTCGTGAGCCCCGGAGCCACCACGACCTACAAGCTCACCGCCACCAACGCCGCCGGGAGCAGCTCGGCCACCACGACAGTCACCGTGAACTCGGCGCCCCCGCCCCCGAGCGGATACCTATTGTTGACCGCCAGCCGGCTCGACCAGATCCGGGCCGACGCCGTGGCCAACAAAGTGGCCTGGACCAACCTCCACGCCAACGTGGAAGCCAGCCTATCCAGCACCGATCAGTACGACACGGGCGCCGAGAACATGGCCATGGCCTACCTGGTGAACGGAGATGTCCGCTACGCCGCGCGCGCCTACTGGTGGGCGCAGCAGGCCATGGCCGGAACCCTGCGGGCGGATAGCTACTACTACTTCCAGTCCATGGTCCGGCCGGTGGCCATGACGCTGAACTACTGCCAGCCGGCCCTGAGCGCCGCCCAGATCCAGACGCTGAAAAACTACCTTCATGCCAGCTGCGATGAGCTCTGGTACCACAACCAGGGCAGTGGCTGGGGCCTTGATGATCCCGCCAACAACTACCATCTCTCTTTCCTGGCCGGGACCGCCTTCGCAGGCACCGCGCTCAAGGCTTCCGGGGATGCCCGGGGCCAGGCCTGGCTGGATCTGGTCAATGACAAGCTCACCCGGCCCAATGGCGTCTTCGCCTACCTCGACCGGATTCCGGGGGGAGATTGGGAAGAGGGCGCCAACTACGGGGAAGGTTCCAAGGCCCATCTGTCCATCTGCCTCAGTGTGCTGGCAGGTTCTGGGACCAACCATTTCGGCCGCGCCTTCTTTGCGGGTTCGGTGCGCTACGCGGTGTACGCCACCCAGCCCGGATGGAATTTCCTCTACCCCGGCGGAGACTTGGCCCGGGAGTCCTCCATGGGCGTCTCGCCCTACACCCGCGCCTACCTCCAGCCCACGGTGTTCTGGTTGGCGGACGGCCCCGATCGCCGGCTGGGCCAGTGGTATCTCACCCACGCGGTGCCCACTTACTTGGACAGCTCCCGTTCATTCGGCTACCGGACTGGCCTGTGGTTGGATGTGGCCTTCCGCCTCGACCTCGCGGAAACGTCGCCGGATTCCGAGCCCTTGTCCTACCACGCCGTTGGCACGGAATGGCTGAACGCCCGGTCCGGATGGGATGCCGGCGCCACCTCCTTGAGCATCAGCGGCGCGCCCCGGATCCTGCAGAGCCACCAGCACCAGGATACGGGTCACTTCGTCATGTGGAAGCAGGATTGGCTGGCCGCGGACGCTAGCACCTACAGCCACAGCGGGCTGCTCTGGGAGCCCCAGGGCCAGAACCTCCTGAAGGTGCCCGGCGTGGTGATGCATTTCGACGAAAGCCCGACGCCAGGGCTTCGGCGCAAGGCCGACAAGGGTGCCTTCTTTTATGCCCAGGTGGATGCCACCAACCTCTATAAGCGGCTGGATTCCAACAACCAATATGAAACGCTGCTCAATGAACACACCCGTGAGTTCATCTACCTGCGCCCGGACACCCTGGTGGTCTTCGACCGGGTGGATGCGAAACCCGCCGGGGTCGGCTACCAGTGGCTGATGCATTTCCCCGAGGCGCCCACCGCGAGCGGCTCCCGCTACCTGCTCACCCGGAATGGCGCCGGCATCGCGCTTCAGACCTTGGTGGGAGGCAGCGCCGCCGTGGTCCCGGACACGGACCTGGAGGCCGGCACCACGTCCAGCCGCGTGGCGGTGAACGCCACCGGCGCGGCCTCGCGTTTCCTCCACATGGTCCAGGTGGCTTCGGTCAGCGCCCCCACATCGGCCGCCCAGCTCGTCAATGCAGGTTCCATGAGAGGCCTGCTCTGGAACGGCACCGTGGTGCTGTTCAGCGACCTGCCCCAAGGTACGGCCCCCAGCCTGCCGTTGACCTACACCCTGCCGGACACCGCGACCCACACGCACATCCTCGCCAATCTTTCGGGCAGCTTCGATGTGGACATCGTGCGGAGCGCCTCCGCAACGACCCTCACCCTCCGGGCGGGCAGCGCCCACACCGCCGACGGGACGGGCCTGCTCACCTTCACGGATGCGGGCGGGACTCAGCTGCCTTCCATCGCCAGTTTCACTGCCACACCCGCCACCATCACCGCGGGCCAGAGCAGCACCCTCAACTGGAGCGTCAGTGGGGCCGCGTCGCTCAGCATCGACCACGGCGTGGGCGCGGTCACGGGCGCCAGCCAAGTCGTGAGCCCCGGCGCCACTACCACCTACACGCTCACGGCCACCAATGCTGCGGGCAGCGTCACGGCCACGGCCACGGTCACCGTGAACCCCGCGCCGCAGCCGCCCACGATTTCCAGCTTCATCGCCACGCCCTCGGCCATTACTGCGGGAGACAGCAGCACCCTGAGCTGGACTGTCAGCGGGGCCACATCGCTGAGCATCGAC